>SHVZ01000070.1 GCA_009694025.1 Alphaproteobacteria bacterium
CTAAGGGGCCTCGTGCCCCGTCGAACCCAGATCCGCAACCCCCAGCCGAGCCATCGACATCAAACCGCGCCAATCGGGTGCCACCATGCCGCTCGTCCGCGACGCCCCAGCCCAGCTATCCCTTCGCATGGTGAATAGATCGGGTTAGCTGGTTGTGCAAGTACTGTCGATCGGTTACTTTACCGAATGCTGGATATATAGTAATTTAGCAAAGAGATCGACATCTAGACTGGCCGGGGTCCGTGGGTGGAATGACGGCTTCTCAACCGGAGCAGGCGCAAGAGCCGGGGCCCAGCGTGGAGTCCAGCGGGCTCGGCCGCGCCCTGAGGCGCGCCCGCCTGTCCCACGGCTACGCCATCTCCGACGTTGCCGAAACGCTCCGCATCCGCCCGGAATATCTGGACGCGCTCGAGGAAGGCGACCACGCCAAGCTGCCTGGCCGGGTCTATGCGATCGGCTTCGTGCGCACGTATTCGAGCTTTCTCGGGCTCGATTCGGCGGTGGCGATCGAACGGTTCAAGTCCGAAGCGGTGACGCTCGACCATGCGCATCTGCAGCCGCCGACGCCACCGCCGGAAGGCCGCGTGCCGGGCGGCGCGCTGCTGTTCGTCTCGCTGGTGAGCGCCGTGGTGCTCTATGGCGGCTGGTGGATAATGTCCGCCGAGGAACGCCGCCTGCCGGAGATCGTGGCCGAGGTGCCAGATCGCCTGCAGCGCCTGGTCGATGTCTTCGCCCAGGCGCGTGACGCGGTGATCGTGCGCCTGCCGCGGAGCGAACCGTCGACCGCGGTCGGCCCGGGTGCCGCCTCGGCTGCAGCTCCCGGCGTTCCGCCGATGCCGGCGGTTGCGCCACCGCAAGCCACGCCGCTCGCCCAGCCGGCTTCGCCGCTGCCGGTCGCCTCGCTCCCCGACGCACGTTCGAACGAAGAGTCCGAGAGCGCTGAGCTCGCCGACGAAGACGAGAGTGCGCGGCCGGCGCCGGAATACGTTCGGCCGACCGCATCCGCGCCGACGTCTTCCGCGTCCCCCCGGATCACCATCGCCGCCTTGCCGGCGACGGTGTCGACATCTCCGGGCGATGCCGGCGCCAGCCGCATCCAGCTCCGTGCCCGCGAGGAGAACTGGATCCAGGTTCGCGACGGCACCAATGCGCCGGTGATGACGCGGGTGCTGAAGCCCGGGGACGTCCTCAAGGTGCCGGACCGCAACGGTCTGACCCTGATGACCGGCAATGCCGGCGGCCTTGATGTCCTCGTCGACGGCGAGCCCGTTCCATCGCTGGGCGCCCCCGGCCAGGTGCGCCGCAACGTCGCCCTCGATGCGGAGAAGCTGAAGGCCGGAACCGCCATCGGCCAACCGTAGCGGCGAGCGCCCTCGTCGCCTCCGCGTCGTTTTTCCGGACCCGCTCCGATCTGATATAAGGCCCCAAAGGAAGGCCCCATGAGTGTTCGCCCCTACCGGGATGTGCACCGGCGGAAGAGCCGCCGGGTGATGGTCGGGTCCGTGCCCGTCGGCGACGGCGCGCCGATCACCGTGCAGACCATGACCAACACGCCGACGGCGGACGCCAAGGCGACGATCGAGCAGATCGGGCGGGTCGAGGAGGTCGGCTGCGACATCGTTCGGGTCAGCTGCCCGGACGAGGACTCGACCGCGGCCCTCAAGTCGATCGTCAAGGCCACGACCATTCCGGTCGTCGCCGACATCCACTTCCACTACAAGCGCGCCATCGAGGCGGCCAAGGCGGGGGCCGCGTGCCTTCGCATCAATCCCGGCAATATCGGCTCCGCCGACCGCGTGCGCGAGGTCGTCAAGGCGGCCAAGGACCACGGCTGCTCGATGCGGATCGGCGTCAACGCCGGCTCGCTCGAGCGCGATCTTCTGGAGAAGTACGGCGAGCCCTGTCCCGAGGCGATGGTCGAGAGCGCGCTCAACCATGTGCGCATCTTGGAGGACCACGACTTCCGCGAGGTGAAGATCAGCGTCAAGGCCTCCGATGTCTTCCTCGCGGTCGCGGCGTACCAAGGACTGGCCGAGGCCTGCGACTACCCGCTGCATATCGGCATCACCGAGGCCGGCGGCCTCCGCATGGGAACGGTCAAGTCCTCGATCGGGCTTGGCATGCTGCTGTGGGGCGGCATCGGCGATACGATCCGCGTCTCGCTCTCGGCCGATCCGGTCGAGGAGGTGAAGGTCGGCTTCGATATGCTAAAGTCGCTCGGGCTTCGCCGGCGCGGCGTTACCGTGATCGCGTGCCCCTCCTGCGCCCGCCAGCAGTTCGACGTGATCAAGACCGTCGAGGTGCTGGAGGAGCGGCTCGCTCACATCACCACGCCGATGACGGTCTCGGTGATCGGCTGTGTCGTCAACGGTCCGGGCGAGGCGCGGGAAACCGATATCGGTTTCACCGGCGGCGGCAACGGCACCCATCAGGTCTATCTTGCCGGCCAGCCGCATCACCGTCTCAAGGATAGGGCGATCGTCGATCATCTGGTCGAGCTGGTCGAGGCCAAGGCGGCGGAGATCGCCTGCGACGAGAACGCCGCGCCGGCCGCCCACACAGCCGCTGAATAACGGCGCGCCTGCGGCGATGCCCGCTCTCCGTCTCGTCGTCGCCGGCGTCGACCACCGGACCGCACCCGCCGACCTCCGCGACCGCTTGCAGATCGAGGATCGGGCGCTGCCGGATGCGCTCGCCCAATTCAAGGCGGCCGGCTTCAGCGAGGCGGTGGTCCTTTCCACCTGCGATCGCGTCGTCGTCGTCGGTCTCGCCGACGGCAACGAAAGCGCGGCGCTGCCGGTGATCGCCGCCGCCGCCGGTCTGACGGCAGTCGACCTCCCGCAGGGCCTGAGGCTTACCGGCGCTGCCGCCGAGGAGTACCTCTTCGCCGTCGCTGCGGCGCTCGACAGCCAGATCATCGGGGAGCCCCAGGTGCTGGGGCAGCTCAAGACTGCCCACCGGGCGGCTCAGGATCTCGGGCACGCCGGCGTCGGCCTGGCGCCGATCCTGGACGCGGCCTATGGCGCGGCCAAGCGCGTGCGGACGGAGACGCGCATCGCCGAGGGTCCGGTATCGATGGCGGCCGCTTGCGCCCAGCTCTGCCGCGATCTTCACGGCGACCTTGCGCGGACCACGGCGCTGGCGGTCGGCTCCGGCGACATGGCGGCCTTGCTGCTCGAGCAGCTCCGCGCCGCGGGCCTGGCCGACGTCGTCTGCGTCGCCCGCCACCGGCGCCGGTCCGAGGCCATGGCGCATCGTCTTTCGGGCCATGTCGGCGAACTCGCCGATCTGCCGCGTCTGCTCGCGGCGGCCGACATCGTGGTTGCAGGCCAGGGCGACGGGCGCTACGTGGTGACCCGCGAGGAGGCGGAGCTGGCCCTGAAGCTGAGGCGGCGGAAACCGATCTTCTTCGCCGATACCGCCGTTCCCCGCGATGTCGAGCCCCGGGTCGAGGCCCTCGATGGCGCGTTCGTCTACGACCTCGACGACCTGGAACGGGTCGCGGCCGAGGGCCGGGCGGGGCGCAAGACGGAGGTCGAGCGGGCACGCGCGATCCTCGCCGAGGAGATCGGCCATTTTCGCTCCGGACGAGCCGAACGGCGGGGCGCCTCGGCGGTGGTCAGGCTTCGTCGGCGCTTCGAGGCGGCGAGGAACCAGGCGCTTGCAGAGACCGGCGATGCCGTCCGGGCGACCGAGCTGGTGGTCAGCCGCCTTCTGCACGCGCCTTCGGAGCGGCTCCGCCGCATCGCGGCGGAAGAAGGGGAAAGTGGGGCCGAGGCGGCGCTCAGGCGTCTCTTCGGCGACGAGGAGGAGGAAGGATGAGCCTTGAGGACAAGCTCCAGTCGGTGGTGAGGCGGCACAGGGAGCTGGGGGAAGCACTTGCGTCCGGGCGGGTCGACGACTCCTTCGCCAGGCAGTCGAAGGAGTATTCCAGCCTGGGACCGATCGTCGCCGGTATCGAGGACTGGCGGAAGGCGAGGGCCGAGGTCGCCGATCTCGACGCGATGCTCGCCGATCCGTCGACCGACGAGGAGATGCGGGCACTGGCCGAGTCCGAGCGTGCTACCTGGACGGAAAAGCTTCCGACCCTGGAGCGCGGCGTCCAAGTGATGCTTCTGCCGAAGGACGACGCTGACGAGAAAAATGCGATCCTCGAGGTCCGCGGCGGCACCGGCGGCGACGAGGCGGCGTTGTTCGCCTCGGAGCTGTTCCGCATGTATCAGCGTTACGCCCAGCTCAAGGGCTGGCGCTTCGAGACGATGGAGGTGTCGGAGACGCCGCTCGGCGGACTGCGCGATGCGACGGCGTCGATCATCGGCCGCAACGTCTTTGCCCGCCTCAAATACGAATCCGGCGTCCATCGGGTCCAGCGTGTGCCGGCGACCGAGACCCAGGGGCGCATCCACACCTCGACGGCGACGGTCGCGGTGCTGCCCGAGGCCGAGGAGGTCGACATCCACATCGAGGAGAAGGACCTCCGCATCGACGTGTTCCGCTCGAGCGGCCCCGGCGGCCAGTCGGTCAACACCACGGACTCCGCGGTTCGCATCACCCACATCCCGACCGGCGTCGTCGTCAGCCAGCAGGACGAGAAGTCGCAGCACCGCAACAAGGCGAAGGCGTTGAAGATCCTCCGCGCCCGCCTCTACCAGGCCGAGCGCGACCGGGTCGATGCCGAGCGGTCTGCCCAGCGCAAGAGCCAGGTCGGCACCGGGGACCGTTCCGAGCGCATCCGCACCTATAACTTTCCGCAGGGGCGCGTCAGCGACCACCGCATCAACCTCACTCTCTACAAGATCGAGAAGGTGATGACCGGCGAGGCGTTGGACGAGTTTATCGACGCCTTGACTCGCGAGGACGAGGCGACCCGGCTGGCGAACCTCGAGTGACCGTCGGCGAGGCGCTGGAGTTGGCGACGCGGCGTTTGGCCGAGGCCGGCGTTGAGGCCGCGCGGCTCGATGCGCGTCTTCTCCTCGCGTCGGTGGCCGGCATGTCGGCTACAGCCGTCTTGCGCGACCCCGAGCGCGTGCTTTCGATCGATGCGGAAGCCGCCTTCGGTCGCCTGGTCGAGCGGCGTTGTCGGCGCGAGCCGGTGAGCCGCATCCTCGGCAGGCGCGAATTCTGGAGCCTCGATTTCGCTGTTTCCCTGGCGACGCTCGATCCTCGCCCTGACAGCGAAACCGTGGTCGAGGCGGCGCTGGCGCGTTTCGCTCCGGAACCGCCCCGGCGGGTGCTCGACCTCGGCAGCGGCAGCGGCTGCCTCCTTCTCGCCGTGCTCAGCGAGCGGCCGGGGTGGACCGGGCTCGGCATCGATATAGCCCCGGACGCCGTCGCGGTCGCCCGGGCGAACGCGCGCACGCTCGGCCTCGACGCGCGGGCCCGCTTTCAGGCCGGCGACTGGGACCAGGGCCTGGTCGGACCCTTCGATCTCATCCTGAGCAACCCGCCCTACATTCCGTCGCGCGAAGTCGCCGGCCTTGCCCCGGAGGTCTCGCTCTTCGAGCCGCGGCGAGCCCTCGACGGCGGGTCTGACGGGCTCGACGCCTATCGCGCGCTGGCGCCGGCGGCCGCGCGGCTGCTGGCGCCTCGGGGGTGTGCCGTGCTCGAACTGGGCGGGGGCCAGATCGGAGCGGTCGCCGCCCTGATGGCGACAGCCGGGCTCGCCGAGATCGAGCGTCGCCGGGACCTCGCCGGCATCGAGCGCTGCCTCGTCCTCGGCCGATCGGGTTCATAAAAATTCCTGTTGGAAAAGCGGCTGATCCCCACTAGGGTGAAGGTGCCGTCGAGCCCAGGGCTCGCGCGCCCAAGGGGGGCGCCAGACAACCGATCCGCCGCCGTTCGAATACAGGTCCGCCAAGTCGGACTCGCGGTCGGTGCGCGCGACCAACTCGACGCAGCTCGCAACAAGGTGAATGCAAAGCGCCATGAGACAAGGACCACATCCGAAGAGGTCGCGCGGGCGCGGCGGCAACGGCGGCAACATGCCCGGGCAACGCAAGCACCACCTGCCGCTCCGGCTGCAGACCTTCGATTCCAACGGGCCAGACGTCCGCATCCGCGGCAACGCCTACCAGGTGCACGAGAAGTACCTTCAGCTCGCCCGTGACGCCCAGTCCTCGGGCGACCGTGTGGCGGCGGAAAACTACTACCAGCACGCTGAGCACTACTACCGGATCATCGCCGCCGACCTCACCAATACCCAGGTGCAAGGCGGCCAACCCGGCCAGTCGTTTCCGACCGGCGGCCAGCAGCAGCCGGGCCAGCAGACCAACGGCCTGCCGAGCAACGGCGGCCGGGACCCGCTGGGCGGGTCGGAGATGGAAGAGGGCGGCGACACCGGTCAGCCTCAGGTCGCTCCGCCGCCGCAGGACCCGTTGAGCTGACGCGTCTCGCCGTTGTCAGCGGCACGGCGATCTGGTTGGCATCGCCGCTGCCTCCGTGATCAGCAGAGGCCCCGGGCTGGATGAGCCGCCTTCAGTTCCAGGTTGGTGACCAGGTCTTCGGTATCGGGTTCCGCGCCGACAGCGCCTACCTGATCGTCAGCGGCGAGATCGCCCTTTGCGCCGCCGGCGTCGCCGGCAAGCAGGTTCTCAGAGTCGCCGGCAAGGGCGACCTGGTCGGCGACATCGATGTCCTGGCCGGACGAGAATACACGGAATACGCGATCGCCAAGCGGAACACCGAGGTTCTGAGGATCGAACGGCGCGTCTTCGTCGATGCGATCGATCAGGCGCCGAAGCTGCTGCAGGCGAGCTTGCGCAAGCTCATCCAGCAATATGTCGAGTCCCGCAACATGTCGATGCCCGTACCCGACCGGCCATGAGCAACGTCATCGGTCGACGCCTCCGGCGCTATTTTGCCAGCGTGCTCGTGCTGATCCTGACGCTTTCCGTCATCTCGGTCGGCGGTTTTTCCCTCACGCTCCGGTCCTTGTCGACCGTCGTCGCCGACCGGG
Source organism: Alphaproteobacteria bacterium (assembly GCA_009694025.1). Taxonomy (GTDB): domain Bacteria; phylum Pseudomonadota; class Alphaproteobacteria; order SHVZ01; family SHVZ01; genus SHVZ01. The sequence continues at coordinate 6,956 of SHVZ01000070.1, forward strand.
TCCTGCCGATGTCGGAGCTCAAATCGGTGTCGGACGCCTATGTCATCGACGTGACCGACAATGTGCGGAAACTCGCGTCCGGCTACATATCCGCGAATGACGCGACGGCGAACATCCGAGCCGCGATCGATCGAGCCGATCGCAGCGTCCTTGCCTTCGTCGGGACGTGGCTGACCGAGGACGAGCAGGTGCTGACCACCAACCTGCTCGAAAGACTCGGGTCCACAAAGACGTCGGTCCTGGAGCAGATTTCTGCCCTCGCGCGCCAGCGGCTTCCGGTCGATGCCGGCCCGGTGGTTGCGCAGGTTTCCCTCGACATCGAGCCGGTCGTCCGAGTCATCGGTGACCTCATCCAGCTCCAGGTCGACGTGGCGCAGGCGGAACTCGAATTCTCCCGACAGGTCGGCATCGCCGCCATCGTCGCCGTGGTCGCGGCGTCGATCGCCTGCCTCGTGGTCGTGGTCTATCTCTTGTTGCGAACCCAGAGGACCGTGGCCTCGCCGCTCGAGCAGATCACCGAGCTGATGGGGCGGCTTACGAAAGGCGAGGTCGAGATCGACGATGCGCTCAGCCGGGCCGAAGGCGAGTTCGGCGATCTGGCGCGCGCCTTCGACGCCTTCCAGCGCCTCGCTCGCGAAAAGCAGCTTCGGCAGAAGAACTACGAGCTGCACATGGAGCTCGACGCCCTCATCAAGGAGTGACGGCGTCAGCGGGCGCGATGCGGCCGCCGGCGATCACTCGCGCATAGACACCCATATCGGCGTGGCCGAAGGCCTCTTGCAGCGCGCGGGGCAGGTTCATGTCGCGCTCGGCCGTTGCCGGATCGACGTTGGTCGCCGCACAGCGGCCGATGCGGTCGACGACCTCGAGCCGGGTCGGGCCGATGGCGATCTCGCGACCGACCCAGCCGAGCTCTTCCCAGGGTCTCATGCCGGCGACGTAGAGGTTGGCGCGAAATCGCAGCCGCTCGACCGGCCGGCCGACGACGCGCGCCAGGTCGGCGAGGCTGGCATCGCCGATGATCGAGACCAGGGCCTCGCCGCAATCGGGGAGCCCGCCCGCCGGCCCCTCGACCAGCCGCGGCCGCCCCTGACCTTCGCCGGCGAGGAAGGCCGAGAGGATTTCGCCGATGACGCCACGCCCTTGGGGATCGGTCACCTTGCCATGGACCACCGGCTTGCCCGAGCGTGACAGCGTCAGGACCTCGCTCGCCGTGTCGTAGCGGCTTTCGAGCCGCGCCAGGCGGGCGTGGCGGGCGAGCTGGAAGAAGGCGCTCTTCGGCGCCCAGGCGGGCTCGGTCTGGTCGTAGGCGCCGAGCGCGATGGCGAAGCGGCGGTCGTCGGGGAATCCCTGGCCGGGGACCAGGTCGACCGTGTCGAGTGCCTCCGCCGACAGACCCTTGACCGGATAGCGATGCAACGCGGCGACGTGGGGGAAGGGGACGTTGGCCATGCTGCGGTGCAACATGGCCGCCCGCCGTCTGTCCCGCAAGCCCCTCCTCTTGTGCGGATTTGGCGGCTACCCATATCCAAAAAAGGCCGGTGCACCCTCGGGTGGCCGGCGGACGCCGGGCCGATGTTCGGGCGGCGAAAGGAGGCAGGAATGGACGTCGAAAAGCTGAGCGACCGCGTCAAAGGGTTCGTTCAGGCGGCTCAATCGATGGCGCTCGCGCGCGACCATCAGTGCTTCGCGCCAGAGCACCTGTTGAAGGTGCTGATCGACGACAAGGAAGGGATGGCCGCCGGCCTGGCGACGGCCGCGGGCGGCGATATCGACCGCATCAAGGCCGGAGTCGAGGTCGAACTCGCCAAGATCCCGCAGGTGAAAGGGGCCGGCGCCGGCCAGCTCTTCCTGACGCCCGAGACCGCGCGTGTGTTCGAGCAGGCGACCAAGATCGCCGACAAGGCCGGCGACAGCTTCGTCACCGTCGAGCGCCTCATGCTGGCGCTCCTGATGGCGGAGGGCACTCCCTCGCAGCGGATCCTCAAAGAGGCCGGGCTCACCGCCCAGAACCTCAACCGCGCCATCGAGGACATCCGCAAGGGCCGGAAGGCGAATACGGCGACTGCCGAATCCGGCTACGACGCGCTGAAGAAATATGCGCGCGACCTGACGCAGGCGGCGCGCGAGGGCAAGCTCGATCCGGTGATCGGCCGGGACGAGGAGATCCGCCGCACCATCCAGGTCATCTCGCGGCGCACCAAGAACAATCCGGTGCTGATCGGCGAGCCCGGCGTCGGCAAGACGGCGATCGTCGAGGGCCTGGCGCTCCGCATCGTCAACGGCGACGTGCCGGAAAGCCTGAAGAAGAAGAGCCTGCTGTCGCTCGATCTCGGCGCGCTGATCGCCGGCGCCAAGTATCGCGGCGAGTTCGAGGAGCGCCTGAAGGCGGTGCTCGCGGAGATCACCGCGGCGGCGGGCGAGATCGTCCTGTTCATCGACGAGCTGCACACGCTGGTCGGCGCCGGCAAGGCGGACGGCGCGATGGACGCCTCCAACATGCTGAAGCCGGCGCTGGCGCGGGGCGAGCTGCACTGCGTCGGCGCGACCACGCTGGACGAGTACAGAAAGCACATCGAGAAGGACGCGGCCCTGGCCCGGCGGTTCCAGCCGGTGTTCGTCGCCGAGCCGACGGTCGAGGACACGATCTCGATCCTCCGCGGCCTCAAGGAGAAGTACGAGGTCCATCACGGCGTCCGCATCACCGACGCGGCGATCGTCGCGGCGGCGACCCTGTCCAACCGCTACATCGCCGACCGCTTCCTGCCTGACAAGGCGATCGACCTGGTGGACGAGGCGGCGAGCCGGCTGCGCATGGAGGTCGATTCCAAGCCGGAGGATCTGGACGAGCTCGACCGGCGGATCATCCAGCTCAAGATCGAGCGGGAAGCGTTGAAGAAGGAGAGCGACAAGGCGTCGCGCGAACGCCTGGAGAAGCTCGACGACGAGCTCGCCGATCTCGAGGCGAAGGCCGAGGACCTCACCGCCGAGTGGAAGGCCGAGAAGGACCGTGTGGCCGGGACGCAGAAGCTGAAGGAGCAGCTCGACCACGCAAGAGGCGAGCTCGAGATCGCGCAGCGGAAGGGCGACCTCGCCCGTGCCGGCGAGCTCAAATACGGCGTCATCCCCGATCTCGAGAAGAAGATCGCCGGTCCCGACGACGGCCGTCGCCATCTCGTCAACGAGGCGGTGTCGGAGGCTCACATCGCCGGCGTGGTGTCGCGCTGGACCGGCATCCCCGTCGACAAGATGCTGGCGGGCGAGCGCGAGAAGCTGCTGAAGATAGAGGAGCGGCTGCGCTCGCGGGTGCTCGGCCAGGACGAGGCGATCGTCGCCGTCGCCAATGCCGTCCGCCGCGCGCGTGCGGGGCTGCAGGACCCGAACCGCCCGATCGGCTCGTTCCTGTTCTTAGGCCCCACCGGCGTCGGCAAGACCGAGCTGACCAAGGCGCTCGCCGAGTTCCTGTTCGACGACGAGCACGCGATGATCCGCATCGACATGTCCGAGTACATGGAGAAGCACGCGGTCAGCCGCCTGATCGGCGCCCCCCCGGGCTATGTCGGCTATGACGAGGGCGGCGCCCTGACCGAGGCGGTGCGGCGGCGCCCCTACCAGGTGATCCTCTTCGACGAGGTAGAGAAGGCGCACCCGGACGTCTTCAACGTGCTGCTGCAGGTGCTCGACGACGGGCGCCTGACCGACGGCCAGGGACGCACGGTCGACTTCCGGAACACGTTGATCGTGCTGACGTCGAACCTCGGCAGCGAGGTCCTGGCGAGCTTGAGCGAGGACCAGCCGTCGGACGCGGCGCGCTCGCAGGTGATGGAGATCGTGCGCCGCGCGTTCCGGCCGGAGTTCCTGAACCGGCTCGACGAGATCCTGATGTTCCGCCGCCTGTCGCGGAGCGACATGAGCGGCATCGTCGAGATCCAGCTCAAGCGTCTGGACAAGCTCCTGGTCGACCGCAAGATCGCGCTCGCGGTCGATGCCTCGGCCAAGACGTGGCTCGCCGATACCGGCTATGACCCGGTCTATGGCGCGAGGCCGCTGAAGCGGGTGATCCAGCGCCAGCTTCAGAACCCGCTGGCGCAGATGATCCTCGCCGGACGGATCAAGGATGGCGATGGCGTCCCCGTCACCGCCGGCAAGGACGGGCTCGTCATCGCCGGTGAGTTGGCGGCGGCAGCGGACTGACGGTTCTCAAATCGCGGCGCCCGGGTCGAGCCACCCGCGCGCCGGCGATTTTTGAGCCTCTAGATCCAGGGGTGAGAGTGGGGCCGCGCGCGCCAGAGGTGGTCCCGTTTCCCGAGACAGTTTGGCGGCCTGGCTAAGGTGGAAGACACATTTGTGTCTCAGGCTTCGCCTGACATTGGTCCATCGCCCCTTGGACCGCGACGCTTGGAAACCCGAGCAGATCGCCTGCGGTCACATCAACCCCTCGCCATCTTGAACGGTCGCGCCGCTTCGAACGCGGCGGACGCGCGCAGCACCAGGTCCTCCCGGAACATCGGACCGACGATGTGGAGCCCGACCGGGAGGCCGTCGACGAAGCCGGCGGGGCAGGTCGCGGCCGGCTGGCGCGTCATGTTGAAGGGCCAGGTGAACGGCGACCAGTGGAGCCAGGTCGGGAAGCGCTTCTTGTCCGGCGTCACCAGTCCGGCATCGAAGGCCGTGATCGGCATCGTCGGCGTCACCAGCAGGTCGTATTTCCGGTGGAACGCCTTCATCGTCCGCGCCATGTCGAGGCGCACGTCCTGTGCGGCGATGAAGTCGACCGCGGGAATCGAAAGCCCGGAGACCGAGCACTCCAGCAGCGCCGGCTCCATCAGCTTGATCTGCTCGGGCGTCATCCTGGTCAGGCGCTTGCCGCTGGAGGCGCGCCAGATGACGTCGACCGCCCAGGCCGGATCGGGAAAGCCGGGGTCTGCCGCCTCGACGACGGCTCCGGCCTCGGCGAGCACCTTCACCGCCTTGGCGATGGCCTCGGCGATACGCGGGTCGACGCAGGCGACGTAGCCGAGATTGGGGCTGAAGCCGATCGTCAGGCCCTTCACGCCCTTCTTGAGCTCGCCGACGTAGTCGATGTCCTGCCAGGGAATCGCGAAGGGATCGCGCTCGTCGGGCTCGGCAATGACCCGCAGCATCGCCGCCGTGCAGGCGACGGTGCGGCCGAGCGGCCCATGCACCGACATGTCGCCGACGCCGGCGGCGGCCGGCGTCGAGACCCGGCCGTAGCTGGGTTTGATTCCGAAGACGCCGGTGAAGGCGCCGGGCATGCGGATCGAGCCGCCGCCGTCGCCGCCGGTCGCGATCGGGCCGATGCCGGTGGCGACCGAGACGGCAGCGCCGCCGGAGGAGCCGCCGCACGCCTTGTCGGGATTCCAGGGATTGCGGGTGATGCCGGAGAGCGGACTGTCAGTCACGCCCTTCCAGCCGAACTCCGGCGTCGTCGTCTTGCCGAAGAAGACGGCGCCCGCGGCACGCAGCCGCGCGGTCATCGGCCCGTCGAAGTCGACGGGCGTGTCCGGGATCGTCAGGCTGCCGAAGCGGAAGGGCCAGCCGGCGACGGCATTGGTATCCTTGAGCGGGATGGGAATACCGTCGAGCGCGCCCTTGGGCTCGCCCTTCCGCCAGCGGGCCTCGGACTCCCTGGCCATCCGGCGGCCGGTCTCCTTGTCGATCAGGCAGAACGGGTTGAGCCGCGGTTGCTCGGCGTCGAAGCGCTTCAGCGTGGACTCCAGCACCTCGACCGGCGACAGCGTCTTCGCGCGAAAGGCCGACACCATCTCGGCCACGGTCATGAAGGCGGACTCGGTCGTGGTCATGGCAATCCCCTCGCTCAGGCCGGCAGGATCTCCGAGAGCGCCTGGATCAGCCGGTCGACCTCGGCGTCGTCGTTGTAGTGCGCGAAGCTGATGCGGATGACGCCCTCGAGGCCGAGCGCGTCGACGCAGCGCTTGGCGTAGAAGTGGCCGTGGCCGACGGCGATCTTGCGCTCGAACAGCGCCTTTGCTACCTCGGTCGATGTCCGGCCTGCGACGGCGAAGCAGACGATCGGCGCCCGCGCGCCATCCTCGCCGATCAGGCGCACGGATTTCCTTCCCTTGAGGAAGTCGACGATGCGCTGGCCCAGCTTCGCCTCGTGCGTCTCGATCATCTTGAAGACGCGGGCGTAGCGGGCGCGGGCCGAGTTCTCGCCCGAGCCGAAGTGGTGGCGGTAGAGGAGGTCGAGGTAGTCGCCGGTACCGCCCAGGCCCGCGACCAGCTCGTAGGTGAGGCCGCCCGGGTTGAGGGTGGCCGGTGCCGCCGTGATGAAGTCGTGGTTCTGCGGCCGGGCCCGCTTCGCCACATCGGAGCGGACCCAGAGGATGCCGAGATGGGTTCCGAAGATCTTGTAGGCCGAGCAGGCGTAGGCATCGACGCCGAGCGCGCGGACATCGATCAGGTGATGGGGGGCGTAGCCGACGCCGTCGACGACGGTCAAGGCGCCGACCTTCTTCGCACGCGCCGCGACGGCCGCCACGTCGTTGACCGTGCCGACGACGTTCGAGCAATGGGTGACGCAGACCAGCTTCGTCTTCGTCGACAGCAGGCGGTCGAGGTCGGCCATCCGGAGCTCGCCGGTTTCTCGGTCGATCTGCCACTCGCGGACGATCAGGCCGAATTCGGCGAGACGGCGCCAGGATCCCACATTGGCCTCGTGGTCCTGGTCGGTGACGACGACCTCGTCGCCCGGCTGGAACAGCGGGCGGAGCGCGTGGGCCAGGACGTAGAAGTTGAGGGTGGTCGACGGCCCGAGCACGATCTCCTCCGGCTCGACGCCGAGGAGGTCTGCGGCCAGGCGCTTGCCGGCGTCCATGCGTCGGCGGGAGGCGAGCGAAGGTGCGGAGTCGTAGGAGGGCTGGGCGAAGCTCTCGCTGACGAAGTCGAGGAGGCGCTTTCGCACCGGCTCCGGCACCAGGCTGCCGCCGGCGTTCTCGAAGAAGGCGGTGCCGTCGGCGAGTTGGGGGAACTGGCGCCGCACGAAGGCGACGTCGAAGATGGGCGAGGTCATGGGAGGCGGCGAACTCACGTGGCGGGGCGGAGCGTCCTTGCCATTCGCACTTCCACCCTCGTCCTTCGGCAGGTTCAGGGCGAGGGCTTTCTCACGGACCTCATCCTCAGCTTGTCGAAGGACGAGGCCCAGCTCGCAGGAGGGCCCTCAGTACGGGTGCTTGGCGTGGAAGGCCTGGACGCCCTTCTCGTACAAGCGATACACCATCGGCTCGAACGTCTCCAGCGGCAGGGTGTCGTAGGTGCCGAAGCAGTTCATGTCGTAGTGCTCGCAGAACCGCATCGCCGCCTCGAAGTGCGGATGGCCGCGGAACTTCTCGCAGGCCTTGGTGTCGAACTTCGAATGATCGCGGAACGAGAGCTGGAAGACCTGGTGGTTCGCCACCACCCAGTGCAGCTCGTCCGAGACGTAGTAGCGGAGCGCGTCGCCGGCGAGCTTGTCGTGGTTGTAGGGGTTCAGGTCCTGGCAGAGGTCGTGCAGCAGGGCCGCGACCACGTATTCCTCGGTCTCGCCGTTCCTGAGCGCGCGGGTCGCGCATTGCAGCGAGTGCTCGTAGTTGTTCACCGCCCAACCGTGCTTCGGCACGTCCTTCTGCGAGCGGAGCAGGTCGACCGCCGGGCGGCCGGCGTTCTTCTGGATCGCCTCGCGGCCGAGCTTGGTAACCACCTCCCAATCCTCGGCCGTCGCTTCACGGAAGCTCGTCGCCTTGATCGTGGGCGTTCCGACGATGGTGTCCATTGAGGACGCGCTCCTGCTCAGGGGATTTTCTTATCGGAAACTAGCCGGTTCAAAGCGTTTTGGCTAGGTGGCGGCGTTCTGGTGGGGTGACACCCGGGCCCCCCGGGCGGCCAGGGATCGTTGCCGGGGGCGCACGGGCCCTGTATTAGGACGCCGGACCATGACCCTCGACGAACCGAGTTTCGAGCGCTGCGCCGACGAGACGCTGAAGCACCTCCTCGCCACCGTCGAGGCGAGGCTCGGCGATCACCTGGACATCGACCTGGAAGGCGGCGTCCTCACCATCCGCCTCGACGCCGGCGGCGTCTACGTCGTCAACAAGCAGGCGCCGAACCGGCAGATCTGGCTGGCCTCGCCGGCTTCCGGCGCCTGGCATTTCGACTTCCGCGAGGGGCCGGGCAAGGCCGGACGCTGGGTCGCGACCAAGGGCGGCCGGTCGCTGGCGGACCTTCTTTCCAACGAGCTTGCGGCGGCGAGCGGCGTTACGCTCACCCTCGACTGAGGGGTCTCAAGGTGGCTGCCAATACCGATCGACCGCCGAGCAAGAACCTGGGAGCGCTCCGTCCGCTCTGGCCGTTCCTCGCCTCCTACCGTCTTCAACTCCTCGGCGCCGGCTTCTTCCTCATGGTCGCGGCGGCGACGGTGCTCGGTCTCGGATGGGCGCTCCGCCATCTGATCGACGACGGCCTCGCCGGCGGCAATGCCGAGCTCCTCGACCGGGCGGTGGTGGCCCTGCTCGGTGTCGTCGTCGTCGCGGCCTTCGCCACCTTCGGGCGCTTCTATCTGGTCACCTGGATCGGCGAGCGGATCGTCGCCGACCTCCGCCGGGCGGTCTATGCGCGCGTGCTGGAGCTGAGCCCGGGCTTCTACGAGGTGACGCGGACGGCGGAGATCATCACCCGGCTCACCACCGATACCACGCTGGTGCAGACGGTGGTCGGGTCCTCGGCCTCGGTCACGCTCCGCAACCTCCTGATCCTGATCGGCGCCACGGTGATGATGGCGGTGACCAGCGCCAAGCTGATGCTGATGGCGCTCGCCATCATCCCCCTGGTGCTGGTGCCGATCCTCGCCTTCGGCCGCCATGTCCGGCGTTTGAGTCGCGAGAGCCAAGACCGGGTCGCCGACGTCGGCGCCTATGTCGACGAGAGCCTGGGCGCCATCCGCACCGTGCAGGCCTTCACCCACGAGCCGCTCGACCGCAGCCGCTTCGCCGAGCGGGTCGAGGCCGCCTTCGTCGTCGCCATCAGGCGGACGTCGATGCGCGCAGTCCTGACCGCGATCGTCATCCTGCTGGTCTTCGGTGCTGTCACTTTCGTGTTGTGGATCGGCGGCCACGACATGCTGGCGGGCGCGATCTCGCCGGGTGCGCTTTCCTCCTTCGTCTTCTACGCCATCCTCGCGGCGTCCTCGGCCGGCGCCATCTCGGAGGTGATCGGCGACCTGCAGCGCGCCGCCGGCGCCATGGAGCGGATCATCGAGCTCCTCGCGACCGAGCCCGCGGTCAGGGCGCCGGCGTTGCCGAAGCGGTTTCCGCTCCCGGCCGAGGGCCGCATCGCCTTCGAGGACGTGCGCTTCCACTACCCCTCCCGGCCCGACCGGGCGGCGCTCGAAGGCCTCACCCTCGAGGTCCGGCCGGGCGAGCGGGTGGCGTTGGTCGGGCCCTCGGGCGCCGGCAAGACCACGGTGTTCCAGCTCCTGCTCCGCTTCTACGATCCGGACGGGGGCACGATCCGGCTCGACGGGGTCGCGCTCACCGAGGCCGATCCGAGCGAGGTCCGCGGCCGCATCGGCCTGGTGCCGCAGGAGCCGGCGATCTTCTCGGCCGACGCCTGGGAGAACATCCGCTACGGCCGGCCCGGGGCCTCCGACGCCGAGGTGCGCGCCGCCGCCGTCGCCGCGCACGCGGCCGAGTTCCTCGACCGCCTGCCGGATGGCTTCAAGACCTTCCTCGGCGAGAAGGGCGTCCGCCTCTCCGGCGGCCAGCGCCAGCGGCTCGCCATCGCCCGCGCCATCCTCCGCGACGCGCCGGTGCTCCTCCTCGACGAGGCGACCAGCGCGCTCGATGCCGAGAGCGAACGCGCCGTTCAGGACGCGCTCGACAAGCTGATGGTCGGGCGCACCACCCTGGTGATCGCCCATCGGCTGGCGACCGTGCAGAAGGCGAGCCGCATCGTCGTCATCGACCAGGGCCGCGTCGTCGCCACCGGCACCCATGACGAGCTGGTCCGCCAGGGCGGCCTCTATGCGCGCCTCGCCGCCCTCCAGTTCGACCGGCCGAGGCTCGAGGCGGCGGCGGGCTAGAACCCGGCCACCGTCTCCGCAACCAGCCAGTCGACCACGCGCCTCAAGGCTTCGGGCGGCGTCGCGCCGGCAGCGACCGCCTCGCGATAAACGGCGCGCTGGCGGTCGGCCGAGGTGCCGCGCTCGAGGATCGTGCGCGCATGCCCGACCTCGGTCGTGCAGCCGAGGGCCTCGGCGTCCGGGCGCACCAGCTCGAGGATCTCCTCCAGCAGGTCGCGATAGGGGACGACGACGCCCTTGCCAAAATCGACTAGACCCTCCTCGATGCCGTAGCGCTGCGCCCGCCAGCGGTTCTCGTAGACGAGCATGCGCGCGTAGTTGCGCCAACGCTGGTTCGAGCGGCGGAGCCGCCAGAGCATGCGCAGGAGGCAGCGGTAGAGGGCGGCGATGGTGATGGCGTCGTCGAGCCGGGTGCAGACGTCGGTGATCCGCATCTCGAGCGTGGGGAAACGGGCTGAGGCCCGGATGTCCCACCACAGCTTGCTCGCATCCTCGATCAGGCCGGCCTGGACCAGGACCTGCACGTGGCGCTGGTACTCGCCCCAGCTCGCGAAGATCTCGGGCAGCCCGGTACGCGGCAGCTCCTGGAAGATGCTGATGCGGTAGGATTTGAGGCCCGTGTCCTCGCCCCGCCAGAACGGCGAGGATGTGGAGAGCGCGAGCAGGTGCGGCAGGAAATAGGCGACCTGGCTCATCAGGTCGATGCGCAGATCCTCGTCCTCGATGCCGACATGGACGTGCATGCCGCAGATGACCAGCCGGCGGGCGACGCCCTGAAGATCGCGGGAAAGCTGGACGTAGCGCGCATGTTCGCTGTGCTTGAGCCCGCCCCAGTCGGTGAACGGGTGGGTCGATGCCGCGATCGGCGCCAGCCCGTGCTCGCCGGCCAGCTCGGCGATCGTCCGCCTGAGCTCGACCAGCTCGATCCGCGCCTCGGCGAGGCTGCTGCATTTTCGGGTCGCGACCTCGATCTGGGACTTGAGGAACTCGGGCATCGCCCGCTCGCCGAGTCGCGCCACCGCCGCCTGCAGCATCGCCGGCGGCGGCTCGACCGCAAGCGATCCGCTCGCGCGCTCCACCAGGTGGTATTCTTCCTCGATTCCAAGGGTAAAGCTCGGTTCGGCGGGCATGGTGACGACGCTAACAGATGCCCGCCGGCGGCCGCCAGTTGCCCCTGCCGACCCGCATTAATCATTTGTTAACCATGGTGGGTGACCTTACGTGCGGCGAATGGCAAGATCGACAGCTCATGCGGATCGTTGACTGGATCGACCGCCGGCTGGCTGGCGGGCAGCGGACGACGCTGAGCGCCGCCGGCTTGGTCTTGGTGCTGGCAGTGCTGGCCGGCGCCATTGGTACGGCGCTGTGGCTGCGCCAGGTGGCGATCGCCGAGCAGCGCATCCGTCTAGATGACGTCGCCGCGATCCTCGCCCAGGGTGCGACGCGCACCATCGACAGCGTCGATCTGATTCTGACCGTGCTCTCCGAGCGTATCGCCGGAGCCTCGTCGTCCGCCCGATCGGACGCCGAGGAGCTGCGCGGCGTGCTCTACGATCACATCGCCGGGGAGACGCACATCCGTTCGGTTCTCTACATCGACGCCCAGGGCGTCGGGCGCGGCGATTCGATGGCGGCGCCGGCCAGGCCCCTCGATGCCAGCGATCGGGCGTACTTCCGTCATCACCTCGATCATGCGAGCCGCGATCTCTTCGTCGACACACCCGCCTTGAGCCGGGTCTCCGGCCAGTGGACGATCGTGCTCAGCAAGCGCGTGCAGTCGGCCGACGGCGCCTTTCTCGGCGTCCTCGCCGCCGGGCTCGACCCTCGCGTCTTCTCCGACTTCTACGGCGAGCTGTCGATCGGCGGCACCAGCACCATTTCGCTGCTGCGGCGCGACGGCCACCTGGTTGCGCGCCATCCGCCCGCCGGCCGCGGGATGGGCGAGCCGGTCGATCTCGCCGCGGCAACGGACGAGCGCCACGTCGTCTCGGCGATGCGCATGACCGAACGCCATCCGTTCGCCGTGCTGATTTCGACGCCTCTCAAGTCGGCATTGATCGCCTGGGAGCATCAGGCGACGGTCATCGGCGGGACCGCCGTCGCCTTGCTCCTGTCCGTCGGACTCATCGGCCTCATGCTGATCGACCAGTCCGAGCGGCTGGAGAAGACGGTGAGCGCCCTTGCCGCCGCACGCGACGAAGCCATCGGCGCGCGCCTCCGCGAAGAGGATGTCAGCCGCGCCAAGTCGGCCTTCCTTGCCAACACCAGCCACGAGCTTCGGACCCCGCTCAACGCCATCCTCGGATTCTCGGAGGTCCTGCGCGACGGCCATATCGGCACCCTCGAGCCCAAGCAACGGGGGTACGCGGCCAGCATTCACGACGCCGGAACCCATCTGCTCGACTTGATCAACGATCTCCTCGACATGGCGAAGATCGAGGCGCGCGAGCTTCAGCTGCGCGAGACGATCGTCGACCTCGCGGACATCGTCGCTGGCGGGATCAAGCTGACCGAGCGCCGTGCCGCCGATCGCGGCGTCGTCGTCGTCTCTCGCGTCAAGGGCGGAGCGATCCGGCTCCGCGGCGACGCCCAGAGGCTGCGCCAGATCGCCCTCAACCTGCTCTCCAACGCGATCAAGTTCACCGCGGCGGGCGGCCGCGTCTGGATCGACGCCTCGATCGATGCCGGCGGGCGGCCGACCCTGGCCGTCAGCGACACCGGCATCGGCATGACCGCCGAGGAGATCGAGGTGGCGCTGAAGCCGTTCCGTCAGGTGGAGAGCCCATTCACCCGCGAACATGAGGGCACCGGCCTCGGTCTTCCCATCGTCAAGGCGCTGGTCGAGCTGCATGGCGGCTACCTCCGTGTCGAGAGCGAGCGTGGCGTTGGTACCCGCGTCACGGTGAGCCTGCCGGCGTCGCGGCTGGTCCGCGGTCCGTCGGTGGACGGCGGGGCCGCATCGGGTTAGCCGCCAGGCGACCGGCCAGCCGGTGTGCTTGTCAAAGCCGCTGGCACCGCTCACTCTCGGCCGCGAATGCCCGGGAGACCGCATGTTCCAGCCCGATCTGCTCAAAGGTAAACGCATCCTCGTCACCGGCGGCGGCACCGGGCTCGGGAAGAGCATGGGCCGGCGCTTCGTCGAGCTCGGGGCCGAGCTCCTGATCTGCGGCCGCCGCGAGCCGGTGCTGAAGGAGACGGCGGCGGAGCTCGGCCGGATCGGGGGCCGTCCGGTCGGTACCTACGCGGTCGACATCCGCGATCCCGAGGCGGTCGATCGGCTGATGGATTGGGCCTTCGCCGAACGCCCGATCGACGTGCTGGTCAACAATGCCGCCGGCAACTTCATCGCCAAAACCGAGACGTTGTCGCCCCGGGCGATGGACGCGGTGCTCGGCATCGTGCTGCACGGCACCGGCTACTGCACGCTCGCCGCCGGTAAACGCTGGATCGAAGCCAAGCACAAGGGCGTGGTCCTCAGCATCCTCGCCTCCTACGCCTGGACCGGCTCGCCCTATGTCGTGCCGAGCGCCATGGCCAAGGCCGGCGTGCTGGCGCTGACCCGGAGCCTCGCGGTCGAATGGGGCCCGAAAGGCATCCGCACCGTCGCCATCTCGCCGGGCCCGTTCCCGACCAAAGGCGCCTGGGAGCGGCTGGTGCCGGCCTCGATGGCCGAGAGATGGGAGAAGGGGGGACCCATGGGCCGGGTCGGCGAGCACGCCGAGCTCGGCAACCTCGCCAGCTACCTCGTCTCCGACATGGCCGCCTACATCAATGGCGACTGCGTGACCATCGATGGCGGCCGCTGGTTGCAGGGCGCCTCGATGTTCTCCCACCTCGCTGGCCTGACCGAGGACGAGTGGGCGGCGATGCGCCCGAAGAAGGGTTGAGCAATCTTAGTTTGGAATAGATTTTTAGTTGTATTTAGCCGACCGCTCTTGCCAAGATTGTAAAGTCGATAGGCAAGAGGTCCATAGTGCCAACGATAAAAACCATCGCGCTCTTTGCACGATCAAAGAGGGAAGGGGGCCTGTGTGTGGCCGGTCGCGAATATCTCGGAACCGGCAGGTTTGGTGCATGGATTCGGCCGGTGCCTGCTGGCAACGGTGCGCTCCCTTACTACTTAGCGAGCTACGGCGCTGGTCGGCCCGCTCAGGTACTCGACGTAGTGGAGATCGCAATGAAACGAGCTACGCCGGTCAACTATCATACTGAGGACTGGCTGATTGATTCAACGACGCCATGGAACCACGTCGGTCGGGTGGCAGCGGCCGAACTCCCGGCTGCGGTGGACCATGTAAGAGGACCACTCTGGAAAAATGGGAACCAAGAGCTGGCTGGCTTCGTCTGGACAGGTTTCGCCGCTGGATAAGTGGAGCCTCTGCCGGTTGTCGTTGCGGTGTGCCGTTGTCGGGGCGGCACGCAGGGAGGGCGTAGCCCGACCGGAGTGATGCCCCGACAACGGCGGCGAAAGTCAT
>SHVZ01000007.1 GCA_009694025.1 Alphaproteobacteria bacterium
GACCGAGGCCAAGTCGAGCGGCTGGCGGACCTGCCCGCCCGGGCCCATCCGCTCGTCGACCTCGAAGCGTAGATGGCGCGGTACCAGCGGCGGCGGCTTGTCGTATTGCAGGTCGTAGAGCACCGGGATGCGGAGCCGCCTCAGCTCCAGCACGTCGCGGAAGCCGCGCGTAGTGACGAGCGCCGTTGCCGCACCCTTCTGCTCAAGAATGGCGTTGGTGGCGATGGTCGAGGCATGGACCAGGTCGACGATGTCGCCGGGCTTCAGGCCCAGCTCGCCCAGCAGCTCGAGGATGCCGTCGGCGATGCCGCGGCCGTAGTCGTCGGGCGTCGAGGACACCTTGCGGGTGACCAGCCGGCCGTCGGTTCCCAGCAGGGCCAGGTCGGTGAAGGTGCCGCCGATATCGATGCCGATCCGGTATCTGACCCGCGCCGCCATGCCTTTCGCTTCCTTTCAGCCGCACAACCTAACGGACGAACACGATAAGACGTAATTGAAAATGGCGATCGATGATGATCGGCCGCCTGGATCATGCGTCGATGGTGAGCAGGCGTCGCGGCGTGTCGATCAGCATCGCTGCGATCGCCGCTTCCGCCATGCCCTGGCGACGCATCAGGGGAACTACGTTCTCGACGATATGCGAATAGCCCTGCCCGCCCCAGCGGGCGAGCTTGTCCTTGAAATAAACGTCGTGGGAAACGACCAGCGAGCCGCCGAAGCCTTCGTCGGCCAGCCAGCGCAGCATGCGGACGCGCCGCGAGTCGTTCGGCATGTCGATGGGCAGCTCCCATGCGTAGTACGAGCCCTCGTAGCCGAAGAGATCGAACTCGATGACAATGCCGCTCGCCGCGAGCCGGCGAAGCGATTGTCGGTCGCCGAGCGTCCGGTCGACATGGCACATGACCGTGCGGCGGAGATCAGCGTCGGCGTCGCTCAAAATCTCGACGATCTCGAAGGGCGCGCGCGGATGGCGGCCGGGATGGATCGACAGCGCGGCGCCGGTCTCGCGCTGCGCGCGGGCCGAGGCCCGGAGGACCTTCCGCTCGGTTTCCTCCAACGGCCATGAGCACCCGACCTCGCCGATCAGCCCCGGCCGGATGCCGCCGCCGTCGACCCCGTCGCGGAACTCGGCGACGATACGCTCGGCCAGCTCTTCCTCGCTCGCCGCAGCGACGCCATCCTCGGGCGGATGGGTCGAGGCGACGTACCAGGAGGATCCCATGACGATATGGAGCCCGGTCGCCCGCGCGATCCGGGCTAGTCCCTCCGGATCGCGCCCGATGCCGCGGCTGGTCGCGTCGACCACCGTCCGGCCGCCAGCGCGGGCGTAGCGGGCGAGTTCGTCGGCCGCGAGCCCCTCGTCCTCGAGCCCGCAATTCTCGCGGTTCGCCTTGCCACCGAAGCGGATCGCACGAAGCACCTCGAGATCGAGCGGCGCATCGAAGACCGCGCGCGCCGCCGGGTCGACGGGCGGGACGGCGATGTGCGGCGCAGTCGCGAGGATGTGCTCGTGCATCATCGTCACGCCGATCTCCGCCGGATCGACCGGTCCCAGGACCGTCTGGACCCGCCCCTTGGCCAACGCGGTCATTTCGTCACCATGACCGTCGGTAGCCAAGTCGAGAGCGCCGGGATAAAGGTGAGCAACAAGAGGCACACCAACAGCACGGGGTAGAAAAGTAACGTGGCGCGGACGACGGGTCCCATCGGCAGCCGCGTGATGGCGCAGACCGCGAAGATCCCCAGCCCGATCGGCGGATGGACGATCCCGAGCAGGATCGCGAAGGTCAGCACGACGCCGAAATGGATGGGATCGACGCCGTAGCTAAGGACGAGCGGCCCAAAGAGCGGGATCGAGATCAGCAGGACCGGCACCGCCTCGAGGAAGATGCCAAGCGCCAGCAGCGCTACGACCACCAGGGCGAGCACGACGTACTTGTTGTCGGTGAAGGTGACCATCCACTGCGCGACGACCTCGGCAGTGCGCTCAGAGGTCATGACGAAGCCCATGACGCTGCCGAGCGCCGTCAGGAACATGATCAGGGCGGTCGCGCGCACGGTATCGTCGAAGGCAAGTCGCAGCCGCGCCCAGGTGATCTCCCGGTGCAGCACGCCGAGCAGGAGTGTGTAGAGGACGGCAAGCACGCTGGCCTCGGTCGGCGTGACCAGCCCGGTCGTCATGCTGCGCAGGATGACGACCGGCGTCAGCAGTGCCGGCAGCCCGCGCAGAAGGCTGCGCCACAGCCGGTCGAACGAAGGCGGCTCGGGCCGAGGGAACTTCTCGAAGCCCAGCTTCGACAGCGCCGCGTTGTTGATCATCAGCAGCACACCGAGCAGCAAACCCGGTATGATGCCCGCGACAAACAGGTCCGCAATCGACACGTTCATCTGCACGGCGTAGAGGATGAACATGATCGACGGCGGGATCAGCGGGTCCATCAGCGATGCGGCAACCACCAATGCCGCGGAAAACTCTGGCCGATAGCCGGCGCGGCGCATCGCGTGGATGGTGATGACGCCGACCCCGGCAATGGTCGCGAGGGCGGAACCGGAAATCCCACCGAAGACCAGCGAGGTGAGCACGGCAGCCTGCGCGAGGCCGCCGGAGAAGAAGCCGACCAGCGCCTCGAGGAAGTCGAAGATGCGCTTCGTCATGTTGAAGTGGTTCATCAAGTTGCCGGCCAGCACGAAGAACGGGATGGCGAGCAGCGGCACCGAGCGCACGTCGGTCGCCATGTAGCGCACCAGCGTGCTCACCGGCATGTCGAGGACGATCAGCCCGGCGACTGCCGAGATCCCCATGACGGCGCAGACCGGGACGCGGAGCGGCATCAGCGCCAGCAGGATCACGATCATGATCAGCGTCGCCACGGATCAGGCGCTCTCGCGACCTGCCGGCGACGACCGGCCGGAGAGGCTCCAGCGAAGATAGATGCACTCGGTAACTAGGATGTCGATCGCACCGAGCAGGATCGGCAGGACGAAGAGCGACTCCGGCCAGTCGAGGACGCTGGTCCGGAACAGGCCTAGGAACCGCATCGTCTCGATGCCGAACCATACGACGACGGAATGGAAGCCGATGGTCGCGACGCGAGCGAAGAGCGCGAAGGCGGCCCGCACGGTCGGGCCCGCCGTTTTCGCCAGGATGTCGACCCGGATGTACTCCTCATCCTTCGCGACCAGTCCATAGGCGAAGAAGTAGACCCACATCGCGGCGAGGATGGAGATCTCCTGGACCCAGACGAAGCTGTGGTTGAACAGGCCGCGGCCGACGATCTCGAGGCTGTTGACCGCGACCATCAGTGCCAGGAACGCCATCGAGACGGCCAGCACGACGCGTTTGCTGACCGCAAGGTAGGAGCGGAGGACGCGGTCAAGCGTCCCCCGTCCCTCTCCGGGCGCCAAGGCGGCCATGCCGCCGAAGTTCTGCTACCGGCAGGTCACTGCGCCGGAATCGCCGCCGCCTTCGCCGCCAGTCCCTTCGGGATGATCCCATCTGATTCCAGAGCGGCGAGGATCGCCTTGGACTTCTCGCGCCACGGCGTCAGGTCCGGCTCGAGGACGGTTACGCTGAACTCCTTCTCGGCGCGGGTGCGCTTGTCCGAGAAGCCGCGCAGCGACTCGGCCTTGAAGGCGGCGCCGCCTTCCTTCGCCGCCTGGCGCAGGATGGTGCGCTGCTCGTCGGTGAGGCCCTGCCAGCGGCGTTGGTTCATCATGATGTTGACGACCTGGAAGTACTCGTCGGTACGCGTCCAGTACTTTCCGATCTCGGCGTTCTTGCCGTCGACCGCGATACCCACCGTCTCCGGACCGCCTTCGATGATTCCCTGCTTGAAGGCAAGGTACATCTCCGGCCGCGGCACGACGATGGTGTTGGCGCCGAGGCCCTTCCAGGTCTCGATCGCGACCTTCGACTCCCAGATGCGCAGCTTCATCCCCTGTAGGTCCTGCGGCGTGCGGATCGGACGGACGCTGATCACGCCGCGCGGGTCCATCTGCCACCAGGTCCAGTCCTCATCGAGGACGATGGCGCCCAGATCGCGCAGCTTGTCCAGCCCGGGCTTGAACGCCGCACTCTTCAGAAAATTCGCCTGGTGCGCCTGCGAGGTGAAGACGTAGGGGGCCGAGATGATCCTCGACTCGTCGATCAGCGTGGTGAGGAACTCGGGAAAGAGAAGATGCATGTCCTGCGTGCCGGCGAGCACGTTGCGCTGCTGCTCGGGGATCGGGCCGAGCTGGCCGGCATGGAAGACCTGGATCTTCATTTGTCCTTTGGACAGCCGGTCGACGGCGGCGGCGAAGGCATCCGAGCCGACGCCCGAATGGGTCGCCTGCGGGTCGACCGTTCCGAGCCTGAACGTCAGCTGCTGGGCGTCCGCCTGCCAAGCGACGCCAAGCAACGCAGCCCCGACGAGGAGCCATCTCGACATGTGCCTAGTCATCTCCCGTTCCCTCCCTGTTCATTGTGATCGCGCGCCCCTCGCGGTGGCGGTAGATACCTTGCGCCCTCTGACGCCGGCGAGCCAGCCGCCGGCGGCAATTCGGCGGTTTCCTCGGATCTCGACATAGGCTAGCGGACGAACACGATAAGATGTAATTGGAAAATAGGATCGATGATGATCGGCAGGCCGGATCATGAGGATCAGTCTCGACCAGATGGAGGCGCTGGTTTGGATCGCCCGCCTCGGCAGCTTCCGGGCGGCCGCGCATCAGCTCAACGTCAGCCAGCCGGCGATTTCCGGTCGCATCCGGGAGCTCGAACGCCAGCTCGGCGGCTCCCTCTTCCACCGCGACGACTATCGGCCGCGGCTGACCGACCTCGGCACGCAGACCGTCCGCCATGCGGAGCAGATCCTCACCCTCGCCCGTTCGCTCGAAGATCACGCCGATCCGGCCAAGACGCTCCGCGGCCCCATTCGCATGGGTTTCGCCGACTCCTTCGCGCTGATCCACCTGCCGGCCCTGCTGGCGCGCGTCGAGAAAAGCTATCCGTCCGCCGAGTTCGAGATCGTCATCGACTTCAGCGCCAATCTCGACAAGAAGCTGCAGGCGGGCGACCTCGACTTCGCCATCATGAACGAGCCGGAGGTGAGCCCGGACGTGGCGGTCGAGCCGCTCGAGGATCTGGAGCTCGCCTGGGTCGCCGGGCGCGGGGTCGCGCTCCCGTCCCGGGCGTTGACGCCGTCCGACCTCAAGACCTACCCGATCATCACCAACCCCCGCCCCTCCAAGCTCTATGCGACCATCCATGAATGGTTCGCCAGCGTCGGCGACATCCCGCAACGGCTCTACACCTGCAACAGCCTCAGCATCATGGGCAACCTCGCGGCCAAGGGGTTCGGCCTCAGCCTGCTGCCGGTGGCGCTGTTCCGCAACGAGTTCAAGCGCGGCACGCTCCGCATGCTGACGGTCAAGCCGTCGCTGCCTCGGCATCACCTGGCGATCGCCTACCGCATCGATCCCGGCCGCCCGAACTTGAAGCCGATCCGCGATGTGTGCCACGCGCTCGTCGCCAAGGCGGCCAAGCGCAAGCCGCGATAGCAGTCATTTCATTGACAGCCGATCCCCATGGCTGATTCGATCAAAGCCGACACGCCTCGGAGTAAGGACCACGTCCATGGCGATGCCGGAAGCGGCGCTCGACAAACTTTTTGCCGCCTTCGACCGCACCGATCGCCCGGGTTGTACGGTCGCGATCGTCAAGGATGGCAGCGCCCTGCTTCGCCGCGGCTGCGGCATGGCCAGCGTCGACCTCGGGGTGCCGAACACGCCCGAGACCGTCATCCGCATCGGCTCGCAGACCAAGCAGTTCACGGTCTTCCTCGCCCTCCTCCTGATCAAGGAAGGCAAACTCAACTACGACGACGAACTGAGGAAATACCACACCGACCTGCCGGACTACGCGACGCCGGTGAAGGTCTCGCACGTGATGACCAATGTCAGCGGGCTCCGCGAATTCCTCGACATGATCTCGCTCAGCGGCGCCGATGCCCGCGCACCGATCTCCGCCGCCGAGATCTCGAAGCTGATGCGCGGCCAAAGCGAGCTGAACTTCACCCCGGGCGAACGGCTGATGTACTGCAACACCGGCTTCCGCCTGCTCTCGGAGATCGTCGAGAAGATCGCCGGCGAGGACATCGCCGAGGTCATGCGCAAGCGCATCTTCGAGCCGCTGGGCATGGCGAACTCGCGCCTGATGCGCCTCGACGACGAGGTCGTGCCCGGGCTGGCCACCCACCATCTGCAGCAGCCCGACGGCAGCTACAAGAAAGGCCGATGGGGCGTCCCCATCGGCGGCGAGGGCGGCTGCGTTTCGACCCTCGACGACATGCTCGCTTGGGCCGCTAACATGGCGGCGGAGAGGCCGAAGGTCGGCACCGCGGAGATCTTCAAGGCCATGGCGACGCCGCCGAAGTTCAACAGCGGCCGCATCAGCATCTATGCCCATGGCCTGCAATCTGCACCCTATCGCGGCGTGCACGGCATCGGCCACGGCGGCGGCGTGCCCGGCGGCCGTTCCGGCACCTATCAGTTCCCCGAGCACAAGCTGGCCGTTTGCGTTCTTGGCAATCTCGACAACATCAGTCCCTACCCGCTCTCCCGGAAGATCGCCGACATCGTCCTCGGCGATAAGCTCCAAGCCTTGCCACCTGCGCCCAAGGCGGCAGAACTCGAAAAGCTGGCCGGTCTCTATTGGGACGAAGCACGCAGCGAGCCGATGGAGCTGGTGGTGGAGAACGGCGAGCTGATCTCGCGGCTCGGCCACAAGACGCCGCTCTGGCAGCTTTCGCCAGGGACCTTCGTGCCGATGAGCGGCGTGCACGCGCAGGAGTTCAAACCCTCCGCCGACGGCCGCAAACTCGACGGCACCGAGTCCGGCAATCCCGTCTCCTTCCGCCGGATCGAGCCCTATACGGCGCCGAAGGCCGATCTCGACCAGGCCCAGGGCAGCTACGCCAATGCCGGCCTGGAAGCCACCTACACGATCTCCGCCGACGGCGACCGGCCGATCCTGGACATGCAGGGGGCGCTCGGCCGCAAGCGCATGGGCCTGACCCCGATCCTCAAGGACGTCTTCGTCGCCTCCGCCCTCGGTCCCCGGGAATGGGGCGGCGACTTCCAGCCGGTGCTGCGCCTCGCCCGCGACGACGGCGGCAGCGTCACCGGCCTCAACGTCTCGACCGACCGCAACAAGAAGCTGCGCTTCGCCCGCAAGGGCTGACCCACCCTCCAGCCAGCGAAGGGGTGAAGTCATCGGCTCGGCGACTGTCTCAGCTGCAACACTGGCTCGCCTATCTCTTTGACATTCTTGACTTAGCCGGAGGGCGCCCCGCATCCTCCCGATGGGAACCAAGGGCAGGGTGCGATGGCGACTGCTGTGCTGTTCAAGAACATGGAGCTGCTGGACCCGCGCTGGGATGGGCCCCGCGGCGGCTATCAGGTCCTCATCGAGGGCGAGACCATCAAGGAGGTCTCGGACAAGCCGATCAAGGCGGCGAAGGCGCGCACGGTCGACTGCGGCAAGCGGACGCTGATGCCGGGTCTGATCGACTGCCACGTCCATGTGATGCTGAGCGAGGTCAACATCCGCGCCCTCGAGTCGGTGCCGCTGACGCTGATGACGGCGCGTGCGGCCGACCTCATGCGTGGCATGATCGACCGCGGCTTCACTACCGTCCGCGACACCGGCGGCGCCGACTGGGGCCTCAAGACCGCGGTCGATACCGGCCTGCTCCCCGGCCCCCGGCTCTTCATCTCCGGCCGCGCCATCGGCCCGACCGGCGGCCACAGCGACTCCCGCCGGCGCACCGACATGGGCGCCCGGTGCGGGTGCTGCAATGCGCTGGTCCACGGCATGGCGATCGCCGACGGCGCCGACGAGGTGCGCAAGACCGTCCGCGAGCAGATGCGCCAGGGCGCCGACCAGATCAAGATCATGTGCTCGGGTGGCGTCGCCTCGCCCTACGATCCGCTCGACAGCCTGCAGTATTCACCGGGCGAGATCGCCGCGGCGACCGACGAGGCCGCCAATTTCGGACGCTATGTGCTGGCCCATGCCTATACGCCCGAGGCGATCACCCGTGCGGTCAGCAACGGCGTCAGGACCATCGAGCACGGAAACCTGATCGACGCCAAGGCGGCGAAGCTGCTCGCCTCGAAGGGCGGCTTCATGATCGCCAACCTCGTCACCTACTTCGAGATGAAGGAGCGGGCGGCCCAGTTCGGCATGAGCGCCGACATGCTGGCCAAGAACGACATCGTGCTGGACGGCGCGCTCCGCTCGCTCGAGATCTGCAAACGCGTCGGCGTCGAAGTGGGATTCGGCAGCGATCTCCTGGGGCAACTCCAGACCGAGCAGAGCAAAGAGTTCATCCACCGGGCCAAGGTGCTGAAGCCGATCGAGATCATCCGCCAGGCGACGCTGGTCGGCGCCAGGATCCTCCGGCTCGAAGGCAAGATCGGCATCGTCGAGCCCGGCGCCTACGCCGATTTCATCGTCGTCGACGGCAATCCGCTGAACAAGCTGGAGCTGTTCTTGGACCAAGGCGCTCATCTGCCGGCGATCATGAAGGCCGGCAGGTTTCACAAGAACGAGCTCGCCTGATGCCCTCCCCCGCTCCCGCCTCCGCCCTCTTCCGCAACCTCAACCTGCTCGATCCGCGCTGGAAGGAAGCCCGCGGCGGCTATGAAGTCCTGGTCGAGGGCGAGACCATCAAGGAAGTCTCGGACAAGCCGATCAAGGCGGCCAAGGCCCGGATCGTCGACTGCGGCAAGCGCACGCTGATGCCCGGCCTGATCGACTGCCACGTGCACACCATGCACAGCGAGGTCTATATCAGCCGGCTCGAGGGCATGCCGCTGACGCTGATGGCGGCGCGCGCGACCGAGCGGCTCCGCGCCTTCATCGACCGCGGCTTCACCACCGTGCGCGACGCCGGCGGCGCCGACTGGGGCATCAAGACGGCGGTAGAAACCGGCCTGATCAAGGGCCCGCGGATGTTCATCGCCGGACGCTCCATCGGCCCCACGGGAGGCCACAACGACCGCAACCGACGCACAGACTCCAGCCCGCCCTGCAACTGTTGCAACGCCATGGTCTTTCTCCGCCACCTCGCCGACGGCCCCGACGAGGTCAGGAAAGCGGCGCGCGAGCAGATGCGCCAGGGTGCCGACCACGTCAAGTTGATGTGCTCGGGCGGCGTCGCCTCGCCCTACGATCCGATCGACTCGCTTCAGTTCACGGTCGAGGAGATCACCGCCGCAGTCGAGGAGGCGCACGCCTTCGGACGCTATACCCTGGCGCACGCCTATACGCCGGAGGCGATCACGCGCGCGGTGAGCTGCGGCGTCCGCACCATCGAGCACGGCAACCTGATCGACGCCGCCTCGGCCAAGCTGATGGCGAAGAAGGGCGCCTATATGGTCGCCAACCTGGTGACCTACTTCGCCATGCGCGAGCGCGCCGCCGAGTTCGGCATGACCCGTGACATGCTGGACAAGAACGAGCTGGTGATCGACGGCGGCCTCAAGTCGCTCGAGATCTGCAAAAAGGCGGGCGTGTCCGTCGGGTTCGGCTCGGATCTCCTGGGCCAGCTGCACGTCGAGCAGAGCCGCGAGTTCATCTTCCGCCGCGAGGTCCACACCCCGATCGAGGTGATCCGCCAGGCGACCCTCGTCGGCGCCGAGATCGTCCGCATGAAGGGCAAGCTCGGCATCGTCGAACCCGGCGCCTTCGCCGATCTGATCGTGGTCGACGGCGACCCCCTGCAGAAGCTGGAGCTGTTCCTCGACCAGGGGGCGCACCTGCCGATCGTCATGAAGGGCGGCTCGTTCCACCGAAACCGATTGAACTAGCGTCACACGACCGACAACGAACCACTGTCCAACACGATCCCAAGGAGGCAGCCATGGCCAGAGTCTATCGACCTGAGCTCACACGGGCACTTTTCGGAACGGCAGCCGTCCTCGCCGTGACGCTGACCTCCGGGTCGGCGCTCGCCGCGGGCAAGGATGCCCTGCTGGTGACGATCGCCGGCGACGCCGCTTCGCTCGACCCCCACGTTCAGTGGGACACCGACAGCTACACCGTGTACCGCAACATCTTCGACAACCTGGTCACCCGAAACGCCAAGGGTGAGATCGTTCCGCAGATCGGCAAGAGCTGGAAGTACCTTAACGACAACGAGATCGAGTTCGAGCTTGTCGATGGCATCAAGTTCCACGACGGAACCCCGCTGACCGCCCAGGACGTCGTCTTCAGCGTTCAGCGGATCACCAACCCGGCCTTCAAGAGCCCGCAGCTCAGCCAGTTCAACAGCATCGTCGAGGCCCAGGTCGTCGGCCCGAACAAGATCAGGCTGCGCACATCCTCGCCCTACCCGGCGCTCATGGCGCAGCTGGTCAAGCTCTCGGTCGTGCCGGAAGCGACGGTGAAGAAGACCGGCGACGTCGAATTCAACCAGAAGCCGGTCGGCAGCGGCCCCTACAAGCTGGTCAACTGGCAGCGCGGCGTCCGCATCGATCTCGAAGCGGTGCCGGGCTACTGGCGCGGCAAGGCGCCGTTCGAGAAGGTCGTCTTCCGCGGCGTCTCCGATCCCTCGACCCGCATCGCCGACCTCCGCACCGGCAAGGCCGACGTGATCCGCAACGTCCTGACCGACGATGCCCCGCTCATCGCCAAGGATCCCAACCTTCAGGTCCTCTCGGTGCCGACCGAGCGGATTGGCTACATGTTCCTCAACGCGCTTCACGGGCCCACGGCCGACGTGCGCGTCCGCCGCGCCATCGCCCATGCGGTCGACCGCAAGGGGATCATCGACGCGCTTCTCGGCGGCTACGGCAAGATGGTCAACATCGTGCTAACTCCGGCGAACTTCGGCTACATCGACGGCTTCCAGGGCTATCCCTTCGATCCGGCGAAGGCGAAGGCCCTGATCAAGGAGGCCGGCGCCGACGGCGCGCAGCTCACCTTCATCACCTCGCCGGTCTACGACCAGCGCGTGGTCCAGGCGATCCAGCAGATGCTGGGCGAGGTCGGGCTCAAGGTGAACATCGCCACCAGCGACCAGCCCACCTTTCTGAAGCGCCGCCAGGGCAATCCGGCAGAGGCCGGCAATCTCTCGACCGGCAACTGGTCCTGCGCCTGCCAGGATGCCGACGGGGTGATCTATCCGCTGTTCCAGAGCGAGAGCATCTGGTCGAAGTACAAGGACAAGGACTTCGATGCCGCGGTCGAAGCCGCGCGCACGACCCTCGACGAGAAGAAGCGCATGGACGCCTATCGCAAGGCCTTCGAGCTGCTCGAGCGCGACGTGCCGGGCATCGGGCTGTTCCAGGGCGTCGCCATCTATGCCGCCCGCAAGGAGCTGCAGTGGGCGCCGACGCCGAACGAGGCGTTCTTCGTCTTCGACATGAAGTGGAACGGCTGACCGCCTGACAGGATCTCCGGGGCCGGCGGAGGGTCTCCGCCGCCGGCCCCGGCGTCCGATTGATGACCGGCTTTCTCCTCAACCGCGCCGCACAGTCCATCGTCTCGTTCTGGGGTGCGATCAGCATCGTCTTCGTCATCATGCACCTCTCCGGCGACCCGACGCTGCTCCTGGTGCCGGAGGGCGCGACGCGCGCCGACATCGAGCAGCTCCGCCACCTGCTCGGATTCGACCGGCCGCTGATCGTCCAGTACGCCGATTATCTCTTCCAACTGCTGCGCTTCGATTTCGGCGCCTCGCTGATCCAGCGCGTGCCGGTGATGGATATCATCCTGTCGCGCCTGCCCTACACCCTCTGGCTCGGCGGTTGCGCCCTCGCCCTCGCCCTCCTGATCGGCATTCCGGTCGGCGTCCTGACCGGCCTCTTCCGCGGCAGGCTGGTCGATCGCATCTGCATGCCGATCGTGCTGATCGGCCAGAGCATGCCGACCTTCTGGAGCGGCATCCTGCTGATCCTGCTGTTTGCAGTCGAGCTCCGCTGGCTACCCTCCTCCGGCGCCGAGAGCTCGGTTTCCGTCATCATGCCGGCGGTCGCGCTCGGCGCGCTTTCGATGGCGACCTACGCGCGGATCGCGCGCACCGGTGTGATCGAGGAGCTGTCCAAGGAGTATGTCCGCGCGGTCCGGGCCAAGGGCGTCTCCGGCATCCAGGTCGTCCTGTCGCACGTTCTCCGCAACGCCTCGATCCCGATCATCACGGTCTCGGCGCTCGAGATCGCCAACCTGTTGGCCGGCGCAGTGATCGTCGAGACGGTCTTCGCCTGGCCCGGGCTCGGCCAGCTCGCGGTCCAGTCCATCGCGTCGCGCGACTTCCTGGTGGTGCAGGGGCTGGTGGTCCTCGGCGCCTTCACCCATATCGGCCTCAATTTCGTCGCCGACCTGCTCTACGGCGTCGTCGATCCCCGCATCAGCCTGAGCCGGCGGGATACATGACGTCGCTTGCAGGCCCGACACGACGCCTCCCCTTTGGGCTCTCGCCGATTGCGGCCATCGCCGCCTTCGTCCTCCTGGTGTTCGTGGTGATGGCGCTGCTGGCGCCGTGGCTCTCCCCCTTCGACCCGGCGCGTCAGACGCTGTTGGCACGCCTGAAGCCGCCGGGCTTCACCACGGTGTCGGGCGCCGTCTACTGGCTCGGCACCGACGAGGTCGGCCGCGATCTTCTCTCCCGCGTCATCTATGGCGCCCGCATCTCGCTGCTGGTCGCCGTCCTCTCCGTCGCCGTCTCCGGGACCCTCGGCACCTGCCTCGGCATGATCGCCGGCACCTACCGCGGCTGGGTCGAGATCGTGATCATGCGGCTGGTCGACATCGTGCTGTCGATCCCGGCGATCCTGCTCGCCATCGTCACCGTCGCCGTGCTCGGCCCCGGCCTTCTCAATCTGGTGCTGGTCCTCGGGCTCACCCGCTGGCCCCGCTACACCCGCGTCGCCTACGGCCAGACCCTGTCAGTCGCCAACCTGACCTACGTCACCGCCGCCCGGATCTCCGGCGTGCGTGGACCCCGCCTGCTGCTCCGCCACATGCTGCCGAACATCCTGGCGCCGATGATCGTGGTGGCGACCCTGGAATTCGGCCTGATGGTGCTGTTCGAGGCCGGCCTCTCCTTCCTCGGACTCGGCATCCAGCCGCCGACGCCGAGCTGGGGCTCGATCCTGGCGGTCGGGCGCAACTACGTCGGCCAAGCCTGGTGGATCGCGACGCTGCCGGGCTTCTGCCTGTTCGGTCTGGTGCTGTCGATCAACCTGCTCGGCGACTTCCTCCGCGATCGTTTCGATCCGCGCTCCCAGACCAGCTCCTGACGCCCTGAGAGGACACAGACGATGCGTTTCGACTTCAAGGACAAGAAGGTTGTGATCACTGGCGCCGCCGGCGTCATCGGCCGGCGTATCGCGGCCGACTTCGCCGCCGCCGGAGCGCTCCTCTGTCTCTCCGACAACCGGGCGAAGAAGCTGGCGGCGCTGCCGAGGGAGCTCGGCCTGAAAAAGGGCCGCTACCTGACCCACGCGACCGAGCTGACGGACGCCAAGTCGATCGAGACGCTGGTGCGCCAGGTGGCCAAAGCCTGGAGGTCTCCGGACATCGTCGTCAATAACGCCGGCATCTATCCGCGCATGGGTTCGCTCCTCAAGATCACGACCGAGGCCTACGACCAGCTGATGGACGTGAACCTCCGGGCGCCATTCCTGGTTTCCCGCGATTTCGCCAATCTGATGGCGGCAAACAAGGTCAAAGGCACGATCATCAACATCTCCTCCGGCGCATCCCGCCGCATGGGGATGGGCTCGGTCCCCTATTGCACGTCGAAGACCGCGATCGACCGCCTGACCAAGGGCTTCGCCCTCGAGCTCGCCCCGCTCGGCATCCGCGTCAACGCGGTCGAGCCGGGCTTCGCCGCCGGCAGCGAAGTGAGCCTGCTCTCCGCCGAATACGTAAAAGCGATGATGGCGCGCATCCCCATGGGCCGCGCCTCGGGTCCGCATGACGCTCCGAACGCAATTCTCTTCCTCTGCTCGGAAGCGGCGAGCTTCATCACCGGCGCTACGCTCGCCGTCGACGGCGGCAACTCCATCGGCACGTTCAACCCGGATTTCTACAAGAAGCGCTGAGCAGGACCGATCCCATGTTCAAGTTCGCCGCTCCCTACGAATGGCCGAAGGGCTACACCTCGGCTGCGGTGTTCTCCGCCGACGTCGACGGCGAGAGCCCTTACATCTGGCGCAACCGCGGCCAGAAGGTCGAGAAGCTGAGCGAGATCGAGCAGCGACGGTTCGGGCCGCGCGTCGGGCTCTCACGCATCCTCGGTCTCTGCGACGAGTTCGGCATCAAGGGCAGCTTCTACGTGCCGGCCTGGATCGCCAAGACCTACCCGGAGATCCTGCCGGCGATCGTCAAGGGTGGTCACGAGGCCGCCGCCCACGGCTATTTCCACGAACGGGTGGACGAGCTCGGCGAGGCCGAGAACGACCTGATCCTCGACCGTTCGATCAAGGTGTTCAAATCGCAGCTCGGCAAGGGGCCGGTCGGTTACCGCTCGCCCTCCTGGGAGCTGACGCCGGCGGTGCATCGCTGCCTCAGAAAGCGCCGCTTCCTCTACGACAGCTCGCTCATGGGCATGGACCATCCGTACACGCTGGACGGTCTCGCCGAGATCCCCGTGCAGTGGTTCGTCGACGACGCGCCCTATTTCCGCTACGTCGGCGGCCCCACCGACAAGACGCCGCCGGCCAACCCGCTCTCGGTGCTCGAAGCCTGGACCGAGGAGTTCGAGGCGACGCGCGAGTACGGCACACTGTTCATGATCACCATCCACCCGTGGATCTCCGGCCGTGGCCAGAGAATCCGAATGCTCCGGCGGCTGCTCGATCGCGTCTGCAAGACCCGCGGCGTCTGGGTGACGACGGCCGAGGAGGTCGCCCGGCACCACCAGAAGTCCGTCAACGCGAAGAAGTTCGCGATGAAGCTCAAGCTCGTCTCGACCGACGTCGGCCTGACCTAGGGCCGTGACCGCAGCGCCCGCCCTGTTGTCCGTCGAGAACCTCACCGTCGTCATCGGCGGTGCGGCGGTGGTCGACCGTGTGTCCTTCGAGGTCGGGGGCGGCCAGGTCGTCGCCATCGTCGGCGAGAGCGGCTGCGGGAAGTCGATGACCGCCTTCGCCCTGATGGACCTGCTGCCGGCCGCGGCCCGCCGGACCAGCGGGCGCATCGAGCTGTCCGGCCGGCCGATCCAGGATCTCGGCGACGCCGGCATGCGGAAGCTGCGCGGCAAAGAGATGTCGATCATCTTCCAAGAGCCGGTCGCCGCGCTCGATCCGTTGATGACCGTCGGCGATCAGCTCATCGAGGCGATCCGGGCGCACCACGACCTCGACCGCGCCCAGTCGATGGCCCATGCCCGGAAGCTCCTGGAGAGCGTCGGTATCACCGACGCCGACCTCCGGCTCAAGCAGTACCCGTTCGAGCTGTCCGGCGGCATGTGCCAGCGGGTGATGATCGCCGGCGCGCTCGCCGGCCAGCCGCGCCTGCTGATCGCCGACGAGCCCACGACCGCCCTCGACGTCACCATCCAGGCGCAGATCCTGGAGCTGATCAAGGCGCGGCGGGCGGAAATCGGCGCCAGCGTCATCCTGATCACCCACGACATGGGTATCGTCGCCGACATGGCCGACCGTGTCCTCGTCATGTACGCCGGCCGCATCGTCGAGGAGGCGGATGCCTTCGATCTCTTCGCCCGGCCGCGCCATCCCTATACGGAAGCGCTGATGAAGAGCGTTCCCCGCCTCGATGACGTGCCGGGAACCCGCCTGCCGGTGATCGAGGGCGCGGTGCCGCGACCGGGCAGCCATGGCCCCGGCTGCCGCTTTGCCGACCGCTGCTTCCTGGCGATCGACCGGTGCCGGGCTGAGGAGCCGGGCCTTCTGCCGGTCGACGGCGGCGGCCGCCGGTCGGCCTGCTGGCGCCGCGACGACGTCGGGCTCGCCGGAGGCCCGGCATGACCGGCGGCGCCCCAGGCGAGCTGCTCGGCCTGACCGACCTCGCCGTTCATTTCACCGGCCGGCGGAACTGGCGCGGACGCTATCCGCCGCCGGTGCGGGCGGTCGACGGTGTGACGCTCGCGGTCGGACACCGGGAGACCCTCGGCCTCGTCGGCGAAAGCGGCTGCGGCAAGTCGACGCTCGGCAACGCCGTGCTCAGGCTGGTACGGCCGACCGCGGGCCAGGTCCGCTTCGACGGCCGCGACGTCACGGCCGCGACCGGCGACGAGCTGCGGGTGTTCCGGCGAAACGTTCAGATGATCTTCCAGGATCCCTATTCGGCCCTGAATCCGAAACTGAAAGTGGGCGAAAGCGTCGGTGAGCCGCTCCTTGCCCATGGCCTCGCCGACGGCGAGGCGCTCGGCCGCCAGGTCAACGAGCTGCTCGATCTGGTCGGCCTGCCGCCGGAACGCGCCACCCGCTACCCGCACGAGTTCTCCGGTGGTCAGCGCCAGCGCCTGGTGATCGCGCGCGCGCTCGCGCTCCGGCCGAAGCTGATCGTCTGCGACGAACCGGTCTCGGCTCTCGATGTCTCCATTCGCTCGCAGATCCTCAATTTGCTTATGGAGTTCCAGCAGCGCCTGGGCTTGAGCTACCTCTTCATCTCGCACGATCTCTCGGTGGTCCGGCACATCAGCCACCGGGTCGCGGTGATGTATCTCGGCCGCGTGGTCGAGCTGGCGCCACGCGACAATCTCTTCCGCGAGCCGCTGCATCCATATACCGAGGCGCTGATCAGCGCGATTCCGCTCCCCGACCCGATCCAGCAGCGAAAGCGCCACCGAATCATCCTGAAGGGCGAGCTGCCGAAGCCGACGGCACCGCCGCCGGGCTGCCCCTTTCACACCCGCTGCCCGATCGCCCAGCCGATGTGCCGGGAAAAGGTGCCGCCGCTCGAGGAAAAACGGTCGGGCCACTGGGCCGCCTGCCACCTCCGAAACTAAGCCCGCACCCGGGTCTCAATGCGGCAGATGGTCGCCGCGCCAGTGGCCGCCGCGTATTTCGCCCGGCCCGGTGCGGCCATAGAGGACCTTGAAGCTGTCGGGCAGCGGCCGGCTGTTCGCCGTCGACAGCCAGATGCGGATCATGTGGCGCCGCTGGTTCTCGTCGTCGCCGTCGAAGAACTCGGTGCGCGAATGCAGCACCATATGGTTGCTGAACAGCTCGATGTCGCCGGGCTGCATGGCGAAGTAGACGGAGGTCTCCTCGGCAATGGCCGCATGCAGATCGATCGCTTCCACCTGCTCCGGGCGGATACGCGGCACCTCCGGGAATTCCTGGGCGGCCCGCACCAGGCGTCGCGAGATGTGGGAGGCGAACCAGCCGTCCTTGAGGCCGAAGACCGGCATCGTGTAGTAGCGCGGCTCGCCCGGCCGCTCCTCGGTGTTGCGCGAGCTGTGATAGGGCTCGAACAACCGCTCGAGCAGGTCCGGACGGCGCCTCAGCATCTCGTTGTGGATGGTGATCGAGCTCGCGACCTTGCTGATCCCGCCCTGACGGGCCGTGCGGAGGGAGAGAAGGCCGGTGATGTCGGCAGTGTCCGTATGAAACATCAGCTCGGCCCTCGTGCGGTTGCCGCGCGAGAACGGGGTGCCGGGCTTGTCGCCGAAATCCATGACGTCGTCGAACTTCGCCGCCTGCTGGGCGAAGGGGACGGCGGCACCGAGATAGAGGCTCAAGCCCCAGAACATCTGGCGGAGCTCGTCCTTGGTATAGCGCATTGCGTCGATGCCGCGCAGCAGGACCAACCCGCGACCGTTTTCGATCTCCTCGGCGACGAGCTGAAGCTGTTCTGCCGCCTGCTCCAGCGGGAAGTCGGCCTTCGTCGCCTCATAGAGCGGGATGCCTCGGGTCATCACCGCCTTGGTCGCGCTGCGGAGCTCGTCCAGGGCGCCTGGCGTCAGCGCGCGGATCCAACGATCCTCACGGCCAAGCTGCGCGCCATACCAGGCTGCCGGCGACGAGATGGGCTGACGGACCGTCATGGACACTCTCCGCTGATGAACTCGCCCTTGAAGGACATTGTTGCAGATTTGCCCTGAGCCGATAAGCTTTCCGACGGGAAAACCGGCTGGTCGGGGCGAGGCGCCGCGATGCAACCGGACGGCAATTGCACGGATACAACGCGGGAGAGGTAAGGCCGATGACACCGAGGATGCCCTTCAAGGCCCTGTTGGCGCTTGGCGCCGGCGTGCTGGCCCTAACATCCGTTCAGCCGGACGCCTGGGCGGCCGGCGACCGGGTCCGCTCGATCGAGCTGACTGCCGACACCAAAGCCGCCAATCCAAACGCCAACCAGGCGGCCTATCTGCTTGCCGACATGTGGAAGAAGCTAGGCCTGGACGTGAAGGTCAAGGAAGTTCCGTACAAGCAGAAGCTCGACGTGGTCTACTTCGACCGCAGCACCTGCGAGGGTGCGGCCTGCTTCGATCTCGCCATGTGGTCGATCGTCGGCCGGCCCGAGCGCAGCGACCCGGACGAGGTGATCTACAACCTCTTCCACTCCTCGACCGGCGCCAAGGGCTACAACTATCCGGGCTACGCCAATCCGGACTACGACAAAGCCGCTGCCGGCCAGCAGGTCGAGACCGATCAAACCAAGCGTCGCGAGCTCGTCTTCAAGGCCCAGGAGATCCAGGCCAACGATCCCTCCTACGTCTTCTTCGTCAACCCGATCGTCAACTACGCCATCCGCAAGGACGTGTTCGACGAGAAGACGGTCGTCGAGCAGTCCGGCCTCGGCATCCTGAACTTCTGGACCCACACCAAGCTCACGCCGATCGGGGCGAAGAAGGACATCATCCTCAACACCTCGGACAACCTCTTGAACCTCGTCCCGATGGCGATCGGCGGCGCTGCGGCGTCGTGGATCACCGACCTGGTCTGGGACCGCATGCTGCGCATCAGCCCGAAAGGCCTGCCGGAACCATGGGCGGCCGAGTCCTACAAGTGGGTCGACGACAAGACCATCGACGTCACGCTCCGCACCGGCATGAAGTGGCATGACGGCAAGCCGGTCACGGTCGACGACGTGATGTTCACCTTCGGCGAGGTCAAGGCGATGGCGCCGATGTACGCGCCCTTCCTCGACGTCATCGCCAAGGTGGAGACGACCGGCGAGCGCACGGTCAGGATGCATCTCAAGAACCCGTCGGCGCCGTTCCTGACCTCGACGCTCGCCAAGGTGAACCTGACGCCGGCCCACATCTGGCGCCCGGTGGTGAAGGATCTGCAGGCCAAAGGCCAGAACCTGGACAGCTACCAGCCCGACGAGCTGATCGGCTCCGGCCCGTACAAGTTCGTCCATTGGCGGCGCAACGCCGAGGTGCTGCTCGCCGCCAACAAGGACCACTGGTCGCCGCCCAAGGCGGAGCACTGGATCCTCCGTATCGTGCCGAACCTCGAAGCGACGCTCGGCATGATGAAGCAGGGCGAGATCAACTTCCTCAGCGAGTACCGCGGCGACTTCGAGACGCTTCAGCAGGTCTCGAAGGAAAGCGGCAACATCGCGATCAAGAGCGGCGTCACCATCGGCGTCGAATACATGGGCTTCAACCTGAAGCGGAAGCCGATGAACGACACCGCCTTCCGCCGGGCGCTGTCGCTCGCAACCGATCGCAACCTGCTGGCGGCGTCGGCCTGGAGTGACCAGGCGGTGCCGACCAACTCGATTGTCTCGACGGTCCTCGACTATTGGCACAATCCAGCGGTCGCGAAGGGAATGTTCGATCTGGAGAAGGCCAAGCAGATGCTCACCGCCGCCGGCTATAGCTGGGTCGGCGGACGGCTGCACTACCCCGACGGGGTCAAGGACACGGTGATGGCGACCAAGTAGCGGCCGGTCGGCGCCGTCTTCAGCGGGCGGGAGCTTAGGCTCCCGCCCGTTTCGTTTGGCGCTATCGCCGGCCCGTCTTTGGCTTGACGCCCGGCAGCTTCTCGGCACCCTCGAGGTCGCCGACCATGTAGCCGTAGTCGCCGGGCTCGACCAGGTTCGGCGTCAGGTGAGAGAGGATCATCACGCCCCGCTTGATCGGGTTCTTGATGACCTCCAGTTCCTTGAAGGTATACGGGCTGACGACGCGGCCGAGGACCTTGCCGCCGGCGATCTCCTCGCCGAGCGGCGGCGCCTCGGTATAGAGGAACCCGCCCTGGGTCGGGAAGATCGTCGGAATCGCGCCCAAGACCGTCTGCGCCATCGGCGGCGACGGCGGCGCGGTGTCCATCTTCAAGGTGCGCATGCAGTTCTTGATGCCCTCGACGCCGCGGGCGATGTAGGGGCCCTGGTCGACCACGCCGCCGCCGAGCTCGATCGTCACCGACGGCACGCCGCGCGCGGTCGTCACCGCCTTGGAGGTGCCATTGAACACCGGCCCCGCCCGATCCGCCTGCGGGCGGAAGAGATAGCGGGTGCCAAAGGCGCGCGAGAGATCGAGGGCGTTGTGGACGTAGGTATAGTCGACCGTCGGCCGGTCGGTGCCGGTGTGGAAGTCGAGATAGGCTTCCAGATGGTCCAGGAACTCGCTCTTGATCTTGGCGGCCAGCAGGTCGGTGAACATGCCCTGAGCCTTGCCCGGAAAGACCCGGTTCAGGTTCTGGCCGTCGACCGGCGTCACCCGCTTGTTCGCCTGGAAGGCGAGCGGGTTGGCCACCGGCAGCAGCCACAGCCGGCCGCGGAAGTCGCCGTCGGCGTAGTGTTTGGCGATCTCGCGGATGACGTAGGTGCCGGTCGGCTCGTTGCCGTGGATGGCGCCGGAGATGCCGAGTACCGGCCCCTTCCCCTTCTTGCCGACGATCTCGTGGATGTAGAGGCAAACCGCCTCGCCGTTGGCGAAGTGGCTCACGGGTATGCGACGCATCGTGCTCATCGGCCGGTCTCCGCCTTTGTCAGGATTTCCTGGTCCGTGCCGCCTCGCGGGCCGCACGCTCAGCATCCGCTGCCGACTTGATCTTGTCGGTGATGCCCAACCGATCCGCCGGCTTCTGACCCTGGCGCATCTTCTCGAAATTGGCCGGCTGCTTGCCCTGGCGGTCGAGCGCCATGTCGACCAGATAGCGCACGTCCTCCGGCGGCAGCACGATCACGCCGCTTTCATCGGCCAGCACCGCATAGCCCGGCAGCACCGCGGCGCCGCCGACGCAGATCGGCACATTGATGGCGCCGCCACTTCCATAGGGATGGCAGGTGATCGGCGAGTAGCCGCGGAGCCACCCCGGGAAGTCGAATTCCCGGAACCGGGAGGCGCCGGTCGACGGTCCGTCGATGACCACCCCGGCCGCACCTGTCAGCTTGGCCGCCAGCGTCGTGCCGCCGCCCCAGCAGGCGTTGTGGTTGTCGCCGAGCCGGTCGATCATCAGGACGTCGCCAGGCCTCAGCATACCGATCGCATAGGGGATCATCCCGGAATCGTGCCCCGGGCAGGCGACGGTGACGGCCGTTCCGACCACCCGGCGCTCCGGCATCGCCGCTTTGATCGAGCCGTTGACGCATCCCCAATGCCGGTGGTGCCCGATCGTCTCGGTCCGGCACTTCGCCAGCATCTCCAAGAGCACAGGCTCCACCGGCGGCGGCATGTCGTTGATCTCGCACATGGCGATCTACCTCTTCTTCCGTCCGCGGGCCTCGTCCTCGACCGCCGCGGCCTTAGTGATGCGCGGCCCGAGGCCGGAGATCTCGGCGATCTTCTCCCCGGCGCGAAGCCGCGCATGCATGGCGGGATATCCTTCCTGGCGCTTGATCGCGCCCTCGGCGAGATAGCGGACATCCTCTGGCGGAAGCACGATCACCCCGCTCTCGTCGGCGAGCACCGCATAGCCCGGCCGGACCACGGCACCGCCGATGCAGATCGGCACGTTGATGGCCCCACCATTGCCGTAAGGATGGCAGGTGACCGGCGAGTATCCCCGGATCCATGCCGGCAGGTCGAACTCCCGGAACTTGGATGAGCCGGTCGACGGCCCGTCGATGACAACGCCGACCGCGCCCGCGACCTTGGCCGCCAGCGTCGTGCCGCCGCCCCAGCAGGAATTGTGGTTGTCGCCGAGCCGATCGATGCAGATGACGTCGCCCGGCCGGATCATATTCATCACATAGGTGACGAGACCGGAGTCGTGCCCGGGAATGGCGAGGGTGACCGCGGTGCCGACGACCCGCCGCTCCGGCATCACCGCGGCGATCGAGCCGTGCACGCTGCCCCATTCGCGGTAGTGGCCGATCGACTCCGTTCGGCACTCGGCCAGCAGATCGAGCAGCTCCCGGTCGACCTGGGGCGGCATCTCGTTGATCTCGTACATGCTCGGGCGGGCCTCAGTTCTGAATGCGGATCGTGGAGGCGCCGTCGATCACCAGGTTGGTGCCGGAGGTGTAGCCCGAGACTGGACTCGCCAGGAAGACGACGCCGGCCGCGACCTCCTCGGGCTTGCCGAAGCGGCCGAGCGGGTTGAGCTTGAGCATCCGCTCATAGCGCTCCGGCTCGTTCCGCTTGCGCAGGTCCCACACCCCACCCTCGAAGAAGATCGAGCCCGGCGATACCGCGTTGACGCGGATCCCCTTCTTCGCCACATCGTGACTCAGGTGCTTCATGTAGGCGAGGATCGCCGACTTGACCGATGGATAGGGTTTCCTCGGGCCGTAGACCTGCACGGCGCCGGTCGTAGCGATGAAGATGACGGATCCCGCGTCCGAGCGCTCGATCACCGGCAGGGCCGCCTCGACGCCATTGACGGTGCCCATGACGTCGACGTCGAGGGCGTGGCGCCAGCCGGCCTCGTCGGCAGTGGCGACGCTGAGCGCGCTGACGTTCGAGACGTAGATGTCGAAGCCGCCGAGCGCCTTGTCCATGTTGGCGACCCAGCGGCGGACGGCATCGCCGTCGGCGATGTCGACCGCCTCGCCGACGGCCTTGACGCCCTTCGCCCGGAGCGCCGCGACCGCGGCTTTGACACCGTCCTCACCGCGAGCGCAGATGCCGACGTCGCAGCCCTCGTCGGCGAAGGCTTCAGCGATGGCCCGACCGATCCCGCGCGATCCGCCGGTGACGATCGCCTTTCGCCCCTTGAGTTTGAGATCCATTTGTCTCCGTCCCCCGTATGCGCCAGAAGTCTATTGCAATTTGCTCGAGCCGGGAAACGTGGTCAGAGCAGGTGGCAGGCGGCGCGGTGGCCGGGCGCCACCTCGCGCATCGGCGGCTCCTCGTCGGCGCAGCGCGCGAAGGCGTAGGGACAGCGGTCGCGAAAGCGGCAGCCGCCGACCTGCGCCTGGGCCGCCGACAGGCTCCCCTTGATCGGCAGCGGTTCGCGCGATTGGTCGACGCGCGGCACCGGGACCGCCTGCACCAGCGCCCGGGTGTACGGGTGCAGCGGCCGGGCGACCACCTCCGCCGATGGGCCGTCCTCGACCATCTTGCCGAGATACATGACCACCGTGCGGGCGCAGACGTAGCGGACCAACGCGAAGTCATGGGAGATGTAGACGGCGGTCAAGCCCATGGTCGCGTGCACGTCGCGCATGACGTTGAGGATTCCGGCGCGGACGCTGACATCCAGCATCGAGACCGGCTCGTCAGCGACGATGAAACGCGGCTCCAGCACCAGTGCGCGGGCCAGCACCACCCGTTGGAGCTGACCGCCGGAGAGCTGATGGGGGTAGCGGTCGTAGTAGCCCTCGACATCCGGCAGTCGGACCCGGTGCATAGCCACGCGCATGCGCTCGGGATGCTCCTCCTTCGGAACGCCGGCGTTCTGCAGCGGCTCGCGCAACGCCCGGAAGACGGTGAAGCGTGGATTGATGGCGTCGAAGGGGTTCTGGAAGACCAGCTGAACCTCCCGGCGGAAGCGCTTCAGCGCTGCCCCGGCGAGATCGGCGAGATCCCCGCCGTCGAACCGGATCGTGCCGGCGGTCGGTCGGGTCAGCTTGAGAAGGAGCCGGCCGGTGGTGGTCTTGCCGCAGCCGGACTCGCCGAGGAGGCCGACGGTCTCGCCCTCGCCGATGGTGAGGTCGATGCCGTCGACAGCGCGGGAGACCGGCCGCTCGCCGCGCAGCACCTCGCCGAGCCGGCGGGTGACCGGAAAGTGCTTCTCGAGGCCGCTGGCGACTACGAGCGGAGCCACGTGCCGGCCTCCCCGGCGAGGACGCGCAACTCCTCAGCTTCCGACGTCCGCCGGCACGCCGCAAGGCTGCCGCTGGCGACATCGACCAAAGGCGGCCGCGCTGTTCGGCATTCCGGCTCGACGAAGGGGCAGCGGTCGGCGAAAGAGCAGCCTTCCGGCGGGGCGATCAGGTCCGGCGGGCTGCCTTCGATCGGTACCAGCGTGCCGCCGCCGCCATGGAGCTCGGGGAAGGCCTTGCAGAGGCCCATGGTATAGGGATGGAACGGCCGGCCCAGCACCTCGGCCGTCGCCCCGGACTCGATCACCTCGCCCGCGTACATCACCACCACGCGGTCGCTGGCATAGGCGACGACGCTGATGTCGTGGGTGATCAGGATCACCGAGAGGCCGAGCCGTCCTTGCAGCTCCTTGAAGGTGTCGAGCACCTGGCGCTGGATGATCACGTCGAGGGCGGTCACCGGCTCGTCGGCGATCACCAGCCGCGGCTCCAGCGCCAGGGCGAGTGCGATCGCCGCGCGCTGACGCATGCCGCCGCTGTACTGGTGCGGGAAGTCGCGGAGACGGCCGGGGTCGAGCCCGACCATGTCGAACAGCTCGGCCGCCCGGCGGCGGGCGGCACGCTTGTCCATGCCGCCGCGCTCGACCAGGACCTCAGCCATCTGCGTGCCGACGCGGTAGACCGGATCGAGCGAGTTCATGGCGCTCTGCGGGATGAAGGCGATGTCGCGCCATCGCCGCGACGCCATCTCGCGTGGGCTCAGGCCCAGCAGGTCGACGCCCTGGAACATCAGCCGGCCGCCGGCGATCCGCGCCGTCTTCGGCATCACCCCGATGATGGCACGGGCGAGCGTGGTCTTGCCGCAGCCGGACTCGCCGACGACGCCGACGACCTGCCCTTCCGGCACCTCGAAGCTGGCTCCGCGAACCGCCTGGGCGACGCCGCGATCGGTCTTGTAGTAAACCTCGAGGTCCTGGACGGAGAGAACGGACACTAAGCCTCAGTCCCGGAGCCGCGGGAACAGAACCTCCTCGAAGCCGCGGCTGACGAAAAAGCCGGCGACGACGACGAGGATGATGCAGACGCCCGGCGGCACGAACCAGTGATACCAGCCTCTGGACAGCGCCTGGGAGGCGTAGGCGTTCTGGAGCATCGAGCCCCAGGACACGGTGTCGCCACCACCGAAGCCTAAGAAGCTGACGCTGGCCTCGGTCAGGATCGCCCAGCCGACGGCGATCGAGCCATAGACGAAGGACAACGGCAGCACGTTCGGCGCGATGTGCACGAACAGGATGCGGAACGGGCTCGACCCAGTCACCCGCGCCGCCTCGACGAAGGTGCGCTCGCGGAGGCTCAGCACCTGGCTGCGGATGACGCGGGAGGTCGACGGCCAGACCACCAGCGCCATGCCGATCACCACATTCCACATGCTGGGCTCAAGGAAGCTCGACAGCACGATGACGAAGGGAAGGAACGGGATGCCGAGAGCGACGTCGGCGATCCGCATCATCACCATGTCGACGAAGCCGCGGAAAAACCCCGCGACGAGGCCGACCAGGGTCCCGATCATCACCACCGCGAAGGCCGCGGTGATGCCGACGATGAGCGCGCTCCGCGCCCCGTAGACGAGCTGGGAATAGATGTCGCGGCCGAGGTTGGTGGTGCCGAGGATGTGCTGGGCGAAGGGCGGCAGGTTGGACGCGACGCGGCCGTTCGGCCGGTAGAGGATCTGGTTCGGGTCGTGGGTGGCGAGCTGGTCGGCGAAGATCGCGATCGTCAGGAAGACCGTGTAGATCAGAACCCCGGCGGTGGCGAAGGGATCCCGCCGGACCAGGGCGAAGGCGCGGCCGACAGCCGCAAACCGGCCTCGCCCCCCGCCGCGTACCGCGGACGGCTCAGCGGTGACCGGCATGGGCGATCCTCGGATCGAGCAGGCTGTAAAGCAGATCGGCGACGAAGTTCATGGTCACCAGCACGGTGGTGATCAGGAGGAAGGCGCCTTGGGCGAGCGGATAGTCGCTCGCCGCCACCGCGTCGACCAGCATGCGCCCGAGGCCGGGCCAGCTGAACACGGTCTCGACCACGACGTTGCCGCCGACCGACTGGCCGATGCCGAGCGCGAAAGCGGTCGCCACCGGCAGCAGCGCGTTACGGGCGGCGTGGCGGATCACAATCGCCCAGTTGGACAGGCCCTTCATGCGGGCCATGGTGACGAAGTCCTCCTGCATGACCTCCAGCATGTTGGTTCGCATCAGGAGGAGTGGCAGCCCCTGCAGATAGAGGGCCAGCGCCGTAGCCGGCAGGATCAGGTGGCGGAGGAAGTCCAACGAGAAGATCCGCGCCCATTCGCTGGAGAAAGACTGCCCGGCCGAGTTAGCGCCGCCGCCCGGGAACCAGCCGAGGCCGAAGCTGAAGATCGCCAGCAGAACCATGCCGAGCCAGAACTCGGGCGCCGCGCGCGTGACCAGCACGATCGGGATGCCGACGGCCTCGACCCGCGTCCCGCGCTTCCAGGCGAACATCGCCCCCATCAGCACGCCGAAGGTGTAGGCGACGATCAGCGAGCCGAGCGTGAGGGCGATGGTGTTGGCGAAGGCGGTCATCACCACCTCGCCGACCGGTCGCTTGTAGAAGAAGGACTCGCCGAGATTTCCCTGCAGCAGGTTGCCGATGAACAGCAGGTACTGGTCGAACAACGTCCGATCGAGGCCGAACTGGCGGCGGAGA
The DNA here is from genome assembly GCA_009694025.1 of Alphaproteobacteria bacterium. Taxonomy (GTDB): domain Bacteria; phylum Pseudomonadota; class Alphaproteobacteria; order SHVZ01; family SHVZ01; genus SHVZ01. Next base: position 26,852 of record SHVZ01000007.1, read on the forward strand.
GAGTCCTGCTGCTCGGGCGTGAAGGTCGGGCTGACGAAGGCAGCGAGCGGGCTTCCGGGCATCAGCCGGAAGATCAGGAACAGGATCGTCGCGACCGTCCACAGGACGAAGAGCGTGAGCACCAGCCGGCTGACGAGTCGCGACGACCCTTGCATGTCTATTTCACCCCTGCGCGGGCGCCACTCTGGGACAGACGGGCGCCGGCGGCAAGAGCGACCCGTCTCAATCTCCACAGGCACGCACGTCCTTGACGGCTCCGGCATCACTCCACATGATCCCGGCCGATCTCAGCGAAGGAATCCCCGTGGCCGAGCGGTCGTTCAAGAAGGAGGCCGAGAAGCTGCGTCTCGGCGACGGGGCGGAGTTCCATGGCGAAGGCATCCTCGCCGTCACCAAGGCACTGCTGCAGTCTGGGGTCGCCTACGTCGCCGGGTACCAGGGCGCCCCGATCTCGCATCTGATGGACGTGCTCACGGATTCGGCCGACATCCTCAGGGAACTCGGCGTCCATTTCGAGCACTCGGCCTCGGAGGCGACCGCGGCCGCAACCCTCGCCGCCTCGATCAACTATCCGCTCCGCGGCGCCGTCACCTTCAAGTCGACGGTCGGCACCAACGTCGCCTCCGACGCGCTGGCCAACCTCGCTTCCGGCGGCGTCACCGGCGGCGCCCTGATCATCGTCGGCGAAGACTATGGCGAAGGCTCCAGCATCATGCAGGAGCGCTCGCACGCCTTCGCCATGAAATCGCAGATCTGGCTCTTGGACCCGCGGCCGAACCTGCCCTCGATCGTGGCCGCGGTCGAGAGCGGGTTCGAGCTGTCGGAGGCGAGCCGGACGCCGGTGATGCTCGAGCTCCGCATCCGCGCCTGCCATGTCCACGGCCGCTTCACCGCCCGCGACAACAAGCGTCCGAGCTTCACCTTGAAGCAGGCGATGGAGAACCCGGTCAGGGATACCAGCCGCATCGTGCTGCCGCCCGCCTCCTACCTCCACGAGCGCGAGAAGATCGAGAAGCGCTGGCCGGCGGCGGTCGAGTTCATCAAGAGCCGCGGCCTCAACGAGTTCTTCTCCGACGGCAAGACGGATATCGGCATCATCCTGCAGGGCGGGATGTACAACACGGTGGCGCGCGCGCTCGAGCTGCTCGGCCTCGCCGACGCTTTCGGCGACAGCCGGATCCCGCTCTACGTCCTCAACGTCACCTATCCGCTGATCGACGACGAGATCCGCCGTTTCTGCGCCGGCAAGCGCGCCGTCCTGATGGTCGAGGAAGGCCAGCCTGACTTCATCGAGCAGGCGCTCCACGCCATCCTCCGGAAGGCCGACCTGCAGACGCGCGTCCACGGCAAGGACGTCCTGCCGAAGGCCGGCGAGTACACGGGCGACGCCGTGCTCCGCGGCCTCAGGCGCTTCCTGGAACAGGTGGCTCCCTCCCTGCTCCCGGTGGCGCTGCCGGCCGGCGCCGCCGAACCCGGCCAGCCGAAGGCGCCGGCGATCGCCGCCGCCGAGGCCGAGGTCCATCCGCGCCCGCCGTCCTTCTGCACGGGCTGCCCGGAGCGGCCGATCTTCACGGCGATGAAGCTGGTCGAGCGCGAGCTCGGCCCCCATCACGTCAGCTGCGACATCGGCTGCCATCTGTTCTCGATCCTGCCGCCCTTCAACCTCGGCGCCTCGACCATGGGCTACGGGCTGGGATGGGCGGGCGCCGCCGCGCTCAACGCCAAGGACTCGACCAGGCGCACCATCAGCGTCATGGGCGATGGCGGCTTCTGGCACAACGGGCTTGCCAGCGGCGTCGGCAACGCCGTGTTCAACCAGACCGACAATGTCCTGATCATCGTCGACAACAACTACACCGCAGCGACCGGTGGCCAAGACATCATGTCCTCCAGCGGCGGCAACCCGCTGCGGAAGACCGGGAACTCGATCGAGAAAGCGGTCCGCGGCGTCGGCGTCACCTGGGTCAAGACGATCACCAACACCTACGGCATCGCCGCCATGCGCGACGTGCTGAAGGAGGCCCTGACCACGCCCGTCAAGGGTCCGAAGGTGGTGATCGCCCAGAGCGAGTGCATGCTGAACAAGCAGCGTCGCGTGCGCCCGCTGATGCACCGGCTCGCCAAGGAGGGCAAGCGCGTCGTCCGCGAGCGCTTCGGCGTCGACCACGACACCTGCACCGGCGACCACTCCTGCATCCGGCTTTCCGGCTGTCCCTCGCTCACCGTCAAGTCCAACCCGGATCCGCTACGGAAGGACCCGGTCGCGACCGTGCTCGATTCCTGCGTCGGCTGCGGCGTCTGCGGCGAGGTCGCGCACGCGGCCGTCCTCTGTCCCTCGTTCTACCGGGCGGACATCGTCACCAATCCGACGCGGTGGGAGCGCCTGGTCGCGGGAGTCCGCCGCCGGGTGATCGGCTTCCTCCAGGATCGGATCGAGCGTCGGCTAGGCGCGGCTTCGGCGTGATCGTTTATTGCTGATGGACGCGAGTCCGCCGCCACCCAAGGCGATCTCCATCGCCATCCTGGCGATGGGCGGCGAAGGTGGCGGCGTGCTCGCCGACTGGCTGATCGACATGGCCGAACGTGCCGGCAGCCATGTCCAGGCCACGTCCGTGCCCGGTGTCGCCCAGCGGACCGGCGCCACCATCTACTACGTCGAGATTTTTCCAGGAATCGCGGTCGTCGCCGGCAAACTGCCGGTTCTCGCGCTGATGCCGATGCCGGGCGACGTCGACGTCGTCATCGCCTCCGAGCTGATGGAGGCCGGACGCGCGGTGCAGCGCGGCCTGGTGACGCCGGCCCGCACCACGCTCATCGCCTCGACCCACCGGGTCTATTCGATGACCGAACGGACGGCGATGGCCGACGGGCGCGTCGACTCGGCGAAGCTGATCGACGGCGCCCGTGCCGCCGCCAAACACCTGCTGGCCGCCGATTTCGCCGAAATCGCCGAGAAGAGCGGCAGCGTCATCAGCGCCGCCCTGTTCGGCGCGCTTTTCGCCTGCGGCCTGCTCCCGTTCCCGCGGTCGGACTTCGAGGGGGCAATCCGCCGGAGCGGTCTTGGCGTCGACGCAAGTCTCCGCGCCTTCGCCCGTGCCTATGACGTGGCATCCGCAGGCCAAGAAACGGCCGCCGCCGCCAACGATCAACCACCGGTACCGCCGCCGGCGAGTCTGCGGGCGGCGATCGCGACCTTCCCGTCAGCGTCCCGGGCGACGATCGAGGCCGGATGCAGCCGGCTCGTGGACTTTCAGGACGTCGCCTACGCCCAGGCCTACTTGGATCGGCTGGAGCCGTTTCGCACCACCGGCGACGTCCGCTTGCTGACGGAGGTAGCGCGTCATCTCGCGCTCTGGATGAGCTACGAAGATATCGCCCGCGTCGCCGATCTCAAGATTCGCCGGAGCCGGTTTTCCCGCGTCGCCGAAGAGGTCCGCGCCGGCAACGACCAGATCCTCCGGATCAAGGAGTTCCTGCACCCACGCCTCTCGGAGATTGCCGATGCGCTCCCCGCCGGTATCGGCCGGTGGCTGTTGCGATCCGCTTCAGCCGGTGCCGTGGTCCGGCGCTTCACCGCCAAGGGGCGCGTCGTCGAGACGACGTCGATTGGCGGGTTCCTGCTGCTCTATGCCGCCGCCGGCCTCCGCCGCATCCGCCGCCGCTCTCTCCGCTTTGCCGTCGAGCAGCAACGGATCGAGGCATGGCTCGGCGAGATCCACGGCGCCGCCGGCCGGAACGACGCGCTCGCCCTTGCCATCGCCGAGTGCCAGCAACTGGTCAAGGGCTACGGCGATACGCACGCCCGCGGGCTCGCCAACTACGAGACGGTGATGGCGACGCTGCCGAGGCTTCAGGGAAGACCGGACGCCGCCGAGCGCCTGTCGAAGCTGCGCCAGGCGGCGCTGGCCGACGACAGCGGCGAGCGCCTCAAGGCGGCGACGCTCGAACTGGTGCCCTAACCCGCTTCGACCAGGGATTTGATCAGGAAGACCTCGAACTCGTGCGAGGCGGCGAGGCGCCGCCAGCGTTCGTCCGACATGCCGCGGGTCCGCCAGGCGATCAGCGTCAGCACGCAGGCGTCATCACCGAGCTCGAGGCGCTCGCCCGGCACCACGCGCGCCATGATCCGGGGGGTGAGCGCGTTTCGGTCCTTGCCCAGGTGGTAGTCGATCACGCCGCGCGCCTTGTCCGCGTCGATCCTGACCCAGGTGACGGATCCGTCGAAGATGGCGCTGCCCTCGGCTAGGCCGCCCTCGTGCAGAACCGTCTTCCAGGTACCGAAGGACCAGCGGTCGAGCTTGCCGGGATCGCTCATGAAGGCGAAGGCCCGGTCGGCCGGCACCGCCAGCTCGATCGAGACCGTGTGGGTCGCCGCGTCAGCCACCGATCGCCTCCTAGCCCGAGAAGCCGTAGTCGCGCCGCGCGGCTGCCGGCGTCACCAGTCCGGCCGCGATGTCGGCCTCGATGCGCGCGCGCGACCGCTGACGGGGCTCGCCGAGGCCCCCGCCGCCCGGCAGCTCCACCACCAGCCGGTCGCCGGCTGGCACCGTATGCGTCGCCTTGGTCGCCAACGCCGGTCCGGAGGCGAGGCGCGCCGATCCGACGCGGCCGTCGGCGCCACCGCTGCGGCCCCGCGGCGGGAAGCGCATGCGGTCGAAGGTCGCCGCTGAGATCGTAAACGGGGCCTCCTCGCCGTTGGCGATCTCGATTACCTGGCCGAGACCGCCGCGATGGGTGCCCGGACCACCGGAGTCGGGCAGGAACTCCTTCCGCCAGAACACCAGCGGGCTCTGGTCCTCGGTGATCTCGACCGGGATGGTGCCGACGCCGCTCGGAAACGCGGTGGTCGAGAGCCCGTCCTTGCCCGGCCGGGCGCCGACACCGCCGAGGCCGACGTTCATTACGTTGAAACGGGTGGAATTGGCGAAGCGGGCCTCGCCGCCGCGTTCATGCGCGCTCGCCATCGCCAGGACCCAGATGCTGCCGGCGCTCTCGGCCGGAACCGCGTCGGGCAATGCGTGGGCGAGGCAGCCGAAGGCCACGTCCGGAAGCATCTGGCCGATCACATGGCGTGCCGTCACCGGCGAGGGGCGTTGCGGATCGACGATCGATCCGGGCTCGGCCAGGACGCGGAACGGCTCGAGCGATCCGGCGTTGTTCGGCACCGACGGCGCGATCGCGCATTTAAGCCCGAAGACAGTGTAGGCGTCGGTGTAGCACTTGGGCGAGTTGATGCCGAAGCTCGAGGCCGGCGAGCTTCCGGCATAGTCGATGACGATCTCTCCGTTCCCGACCGTCATCCGCGCCTTCAGAAGGATCGGCGCGTCGTAGCCGTCGAGGTCCATCTCGGCCTGGTAGCTGCCCTCGGGCACGCGACGGATCGCCGCCCGCGTGGCTTCCCGCGAATTGTCGATGATGTAGGTGGCGAGCTCATCGATCGAGGCCAGGTCGAATTCGGCCATCATGCCGAGCAGCCGGGCGACGCCGACGTCGTTGCAGCTCACAAGCGAAAGGATGTCGCCGCGGACCTCGACCGGATTGCGGCTGTTGGCGCAGACGATGGCGAGTACGTCCTCGTTCAGCCCGGCGCTTGAGCGCAGGCGGAGGTGCGGGATCAGCGTGCCTTCCTCGAACACCGAGCGCGCGTCGGCCGAGAAGCCGATGCCGCCGACGTCGACCATGTGGCAGGTCGAGGCGAACAGCGCGATCGGCCGATCGCCGAGGAATGTGGGCGTGACGACGACGTAGTCGAACAGGTGCCCGGTGCCCATCCACGGGTCGTTGGTGATGTAGGCGTCGCCCGGCTTCATCGCAGCGACCGGGAAGTGCTTCATGAAGTGTCCGACCGCGGCCGCCATGCTGTTGACGTGCCCGGGCGTTCCCGTCACCGCCTGGGCCAGCATGCGCCCATCGACGTCGTAGACGCCGGCCGAGAGATCGCCGGCCTCGCGCGCGACATGGCCGAAGGCGGTGCGCAGCAAGGCCTGCGCCTGCTCCTCGACCACGGCGATCAACCGGTTCCACATGACCTGCATGCGGATGGACTTCAGCGAGTCAGAGGGCATGGCGCCTGGTCTCCATGACGATGTCGCCGCGCTGGTTGACCGTCGCCTCGAAGCTGGCCGGCACGATCGTCGTCGTCTCATCTTCGACGATCACCGCCGGGCCGTCGATGGCAGCGCCCGGCTCGAGGTCCGATCTCCTAAAGATCGGCATGTCGACGAGCTTCCCGAGGGTGGGTTCGTAGACCGGCCGGCGCCCGATCGACGCGGCGGTTTTGCCGCGAGGCGGCGGCGGGCTCTTGCGCAGAGGCTCGGGAACCGTGGACACGGTCACCGACCAAGTGACGATCTCGACCGCCATGTCCGGCAGGTGAAGCCCATAGATCTGCCGATAGCGCGCCTCGAAACGTTGCCGCAGGTCGGGCAGGTCGTCGCCCGAGAGCGGCCGGTCGGGCAGGCTCATCGGCAGCTCGTGACCCTGGCCGAGGTAGCGCATGTCGACCAGCCGCATCTCGGTCAACGGGGCCGCGCCCGCCCCCTCCGCCACGACGCGGTGGGCCTCCTCGCGCAGCTCCGAGACCAGGCGGTTGGCTTCGCCGAGATCGAATGCGGCGAGCGGAACCCGCCAACTGCGGACGACTTCGTAGGCGATCGGCGCACGGAGGAAGCCGATCGCCGAGCCGACGCCGGCGCCGACCGGCACCAGGACCCGGCGGATGCCCAGCTTCTCCGCGAGACGGCCGGCGTGCAGCGGGGCGCCGCCGCCGAAGGCGACCATGGTGTAGCGGTCGATTACCTTGCCGCGCTCGATTGCGTGCACGCGGGCGGCGTTCGCCATGTTCTCCTCGACGATCTCCGACACGCCGGCGGCCGGCCAATGCCCGTCGAGGCCGAGCTTGGCGCCGATGTCCCGGGATAGCGCCGATTCCGCCCGCTCACCGTGGAGCGCGATACGGCCGCCGGCGAACCATTTTGGGTCGATGCGACCAAGCGCGAGGTCGGCGTCGGTGACCGTCGGTGCCGTGCCGCCGCGGCCGTAGCAGGCGGGGCCGGGATCGGCGCCGGCGCTGTCGGGTCCGACGGTGATCCGCCGCATGGCGTCGACCCGGGCGATCGATCCGCCGCCGGCGCCGATCTCGACCATCTCGACCACCGGAATGCGCACCGGCAGACCGCTGCCCTTGAGGTCGCGGTACATGCGGGCGACCTCGAACCGCCGTGCCCGTTCCGGCTCGCCGTCGTCGAGGAGGCAGATCTTGGCAGTCGTCCCGCCCATGTCGAAAGCCAGCGCCGCGGGCAGATCGCATTCCCGGGCGATCTCGCCCGCGAGGATGACGCCGCCGGCGGGGCCGGACTCCACCAGCCGAATTGGGAATCGGGTCGCATGGTCGAGGGTGGTGAGCCCGCCGCCGGACATCATCAGGAACAGCGGCGCCGTCAATCCTTTCGCTTCGAGCCGCTGGCGCAGCCGCGTCAGGTATCCGGCCATCAGCGGGCGCACATAGGCGTTGGCGCAAGTGGTCGAGAAGCGCTCGTATTCCCGGATCTCCGGGCAGACCTCGCTCGAAAGACAGATGGTCACGCCCGGCGGCAACAGCTCCTTCAGCACCTCCCGCGCCCGCCGCTCGTGCTCGGCATGGGCATAGGCGTGGATGAAACCGACGGCGACCGCCTGGACCTTGGCCGCCCGGATGGCGTCGGCGGCGCGACGGAGATCCTCATCCTCCAGCGGCAGCAGCACGCGGCCGCGGGCCGAGATGCGCTCGCGCACCGGAAACCTGAGCGGCCTCGGCACCAGCGGCTCGGGCTTGTCCATGTAGAAGTCGTATTGCTCGAACCGCTTCTCGTAGCCCATCTCCAGGATGTCGCGGAGGCCGGCCGTGGTGACAAAGGCGGTCCTGGCTCCCTTCCGCTCGATCAGCGCATTGGTCGCGAGCGTGGTTCCATGAATGAAGAGGCCGATCTCTCCGGCCTCGAGGCCGGCCAGGCGCAGGACCACCTCGATCCCCTCGATCACGCCTTCCTCAGGCGCGGCCGGAGTGGTCAGCACCTTGGTCGTGAGTCGGCCGCCCGCCGCCTCCAGAACGACATCGGTGAAGGTCCCGCCGATGTCGACGGCCAGGCGGTTGCGGACCTGCTCAGGCACGACAAGGCCGTGCCGCTGCGAGGGGGTTCAAGACCGAGGGAGAGGGGAGATTGGCGGGGATTTCAAGCATTCGGTACGGCCGAGGCAGGCAAGAGAACAGGTTTTTTTCTTGGTTACAAGCCAGACGAAGCGATGCAAGATCGCGCCCTTCGAGAGATGATCGCCGCCGACGCGCGCGGTCCGGGAGCGTCTGATGGCCGGGGATGCAGACGTCGTTACGCCCCGCAGGAAGCCATATTACATCGAGCTTGCCGCCGGTCGCACCTATGTCTGGTGCAGTTGCGGTCGCAGCCGCTCGCAGCCGTTCTGCGACGGCTCGCACAAGGGAACCGGCTTCAACCCGATCGCCTACACCGCCAAGCAGGCGGGCCGGGAAGTGCTCTTCTGCGCCTGCAAGCAATCGAAGACGCCGCCCTTCTGCGACGGGTCGCACAACAACCTGTCGTCGACCTACGAGGAGGACGATCCGAACAGCGCCGCGAACAGCGCCATCGCCAAGGTGGGCGCGGGTACCGATGGGGTAGCGCGGTTGGACGGCGGCTGCGCCGTCAGCACGATCGACGCAGCGACCCTCGAACACCGGGGCGTTCTCGGCCACCGCCAGGTCATCGGGGCCGCGGACGGAGCTCGTCACCAGTCACTGTTCTATCTGGAATGCGCGCGCGGCGTATCCCCCGTGGCCGGATTCGACGACCGGCATGTCATCCTCTTTGTCTCAAGCGGCTGCGGCCGGGTCGCGATCGCCGATCGCTCATTTCAGGTCGACGCGGCCACCGGTGTCTATGTCCGTCCGGGCGAAGCCTTCCGCCTGGAGAACGACGGCGCGTTACCTCTCAAGGTCTTCGCCGCGGCCTGCCCGTTGGTGGATTCCATTCGCTGGCACGACGCCATGCCCGCTTGTTTCGACCCTCGCCTACCGAAGCGATCCGTCGGCATCGACCCGGAGGCGCGCAACCGGATGGGCGACCGGTTCTTCCAGATGCTCGTCGACAAGTCTCTTGGGTCCGACGTCGCGACCCAGTTCATCGGTGAGATCCCGAAATCCAAGGCCGCTCCCCATCGCCACCTCTACGAGGAGTCCCTGATCGTCGTCCGGGGAGAAGGCTGGATGTGGACCGCGGCAAAAAGGGCGCCCGTCCGTGCCGGCGACGTCATTTTCCTGCCGCGCAAGCAGGTCCATTCGCTCGAATGCACCGATCCGGCGGGGATGCTGGTTGCCGGCGTGATCTATCCCGGCGACAATCCGTCGATAAACTACTGAATTTCGAACGATCGAACCGAGGGAGGAAGAGATGAAGAAGGTTTCCAGCTTGGCGTTGATGGCGGTGGCGCTCCTGATGGGAAGCACGCCGGCCGGCGCGGCGAACTTCCGCTGGGGTGCCGATTCCGATCCCGGAACCATGGACCCGCACAGCCGCAACGTGACGCCGACGATCTCGTTCCTCTCCAACATCTACGAGCCTCTGGTCAGGCGCAGCCGCGAGATGAAGCTGGAAGCGGCGCTGGCGACATCCTGGACCAACACCGCGCCCGACACCTGGCGCTTCGCGCTTCGGCGGAACGTGAAGTTCCATGACGGGTCGCCGTTCACCGCCGACGACGTCATCTTTACGGTCGGCCGCACCCGCGGGCCGGGCTCGGCGCTCGCCGGCGTGCTCGCCTCGGTCGCCGACGTCAAGAAAGTCGACGACTTCGCGGTCGACGTCATCACCAAGGGGCCGAACCCGATCCTTCCCTACGAGCTGCTCGGCTGGCTGATGATGTCGAAGACCTGGGCAGAGGCCCGCAACGTCACACAGGCGACCAACCTCGCGAGCCAACAGTCCACCTACGCCAGCACCAACGCCAATGGCACGGGGCCGTTCAAGCTGCGCTCGCGCGTCGCCGACTCGACCGCCGTTCTCGAGCCCAATCCGGCCTGGTGGGACAAGGTCGAGCACAATCTGACCGAGGTCACCTTCAACCCGCTCGCCAACCCCGCGACCCGCGTCGCCGCCATCGTCTCGGGCGAGGTCGACATGATCTACGGCCTGCCGGTTTCCGCCGTACCCCAGGTACAGGCGCGCCCGAACCTCAGGGTTCTCAGGTCGCCGGAGATGCGGACGATGTATTTCGGCATGGACATGTCCCGGCCCGAACTCATCGACGGCAACCTCAAGGGCCAGAACCCGTTCAAGGACAAGCGGGTGCGCGAGGCCGTCCGGATCGCGATCGACGCCGAGCAGATCCACAACGTCGTCATGCGCGGCTTCGGCGCTCTCAACTACATCATGGTGGGGCCGGGCGTCGAAGGCTTCGATCCGGCCCTCAACGTGAAGCCGGCGGGCGATCTCGCCGCGGCGCAAAAATTGATGGCGGACGCGGGTTTCCCCAACGGCTTCGAGACCGGCATGGACTGCTCGAACGACCGCTTCATGAACGACGAGCAGATCTGCACCTCCGTCGTCTCGATGCTGGCGAAGATCGGCATCAAGGTGAAGCTCCGGACCCAGCCCTTCTCGCAATACGTCAAGCTGATCAACCCGCCCTATGAGACCAGCCTATTCTACGTCGGCTGGGGCGGCGCCACCGGAGATGCCCATAACTACCTGATCAACCTGATGGCGACCCGCGCTCAGGGCTCGCCGCGCGGCCTGTTCAACGTCGGCGGCTACTCGAACACGAAGGTCGACACGCTGATCGACCAGATCCAGGTCGAGCTCGACCCGGCGAAGCGCCGCGGCATGATCGGCGACGCTCTCAAGCTGGTGCGCGACGACGTGCCGTATGTGCCGATCATGCAGCAGGTCATCGTCTGGGCGGCCAAGGACAACATCGATCTCGTCCAGCCGGCGGACGCCTACTTCCCGCTACGCTTCGTCCGCGTTCGCTAGAGACTGTTCCAACGGAGGAGACCGGGATCGGCATTGCCGGTCCCGGTCGATTTTTTGAATGGCAAGCACCGGGTTCTTCGCCGAGTCCTACGAGGAGGCCCGGGCGAAGTTCCTTAGCGCCCTCGACGAGGCCGGCGGCACGCGCCTCGCCGACTTCCACAACCCGGCGAAAGGCCCCGCCGGCGAGGCCTTATGGACCGATGTCGGACGCCTCGGCCCGGCGGGCGCCCGGAAGCTACTGGTTCTCGTCAGCGGCACCCATGGGATCGAAGGCTTCTGCGGGTCCGGCTGCCAGACCGGCTGGCTCGCCGGGCGGTATGGCCGGCGCGATCTGCCCGACGGCGTCACCGTGTTGTTCGTCCATGCGATCAACCCCTACGGCTTCGCCTGGCAGCGCCGGGTGAACGAGGACAACGTCGACCTCAACCGCAACTTCCTCGATCATGCCAAGCCGTATCCGGTCAACGCCGACTATCAGGCGCTCCAGGCCCACATCAATCCCGACGTCTGGACGCCGGAGGTGGTGGCCGAGGCCGAAGCGGCGATCGCCGCCCACCACGGCAATCCGAAGGGCCCGTTCCTGGCCAAGGCCATTCATGGCGGCCAGTACGTCAATCCACGCGGGACCTTCTACGGCGGCGACAAGGCGACCTGGTCCAACCGGACCTTCCGCGAGATCGTCGAGACGTTCGTCGCGCCGGCGTCTGAGGTCTGCCTCATCGACTACCACACCGGCAACGGCGTCTACGGCTTCTGCGACCTGTTCGTCGACGACCGGGTCGCCGGCACGCGGTCCCGCGACTGGTTCGAGCACTGCACGCCGATCGAGGCGGTGCCGGTCGAGCACGGCCATGCCCAGAGCGACGTTCCCGGTCTCCTGATGTATGTCGCCCGGGACACGCTCCCTGGCCGCCGGGTGACGAGCTGCCTTGTCGAGATGCGCACGCGCTCGCAGGACGGTCTGCAGAACGCCATTCGCGAGGAGAACTGGCTGTTCCAGCATGGCGACCCGGATTCGCCGCGCGGACGCGAGGTCCGAGCAGGCGTCCGCGAGCTGTTCTACCCTTCCGCACCGGAGTGGAAACCGATGGTGCTCCGCCAGTCGAACGCGATGATCGGCGAGGCGCTCGACGGGCTCGGCCGGGCATGATCGGCCGGGCCGACTGCGAGGCGCTCGATGCCGGCGACCCGCTGCGCGCGATCGCCGGCCGCTTTGCTCCCGGCGAGGCCGGCACGCTCTACTTCGACGCCAATTCGGTCGGCGCGATGGCAACGGACGTGCCCGATCGGGTCGACCGGCACCTCGCCGAATGGAGGAACCTTCGCCGCCGCGGCTGGAGCGAGTCGACCTGGCTCGATGCGCCGCGCCGGCTCGGCGGCAAGCTCGCCCCGCTCCTCGGCGCCGCGCCCGACGAGGTCGTGGTCTGCGACACCACGTCGATCAACCTGTTCAAGGCGCTGGCGGCGGCGCTCGCCCTCCGCCCGGGACGACGGCGCGTCGTCTCGCAGGCCGGCACCTTTCCGACCGACCTCTATGTCGTGCAGGGCCTGAAGACCCTTCGCGACGACATCGACCTTCACCTCGTGCCCGACGGCGAGGCGATCGAAGCAGCGCTCGACGACCAAACCGCCGTCGCCTATCTGAGTCAGGTCGACTACCGGACCGCGCGCCGGCTGGACATCCGGCGCCTCACCGCCGCCGCCCATGCCCGAGGCGCGCTGACGGTCTGGGATCTTTCCCACGGCGCCGGCGCCGTGCCGGCCGACCTCGATGCGTCCGGTGCCGATTTCGCCGTCGGCTGCGGCTACAAGTACCTTTGCGGCGGCCCGGGCGCTCCAGCCTATGTCTTCATCGCCCGCCGCCACCACGAGGCGGTTAGGCCGGTCCTGGCCGGATGGATGGGGCACGCCAGCCCCTTCACGTTCTCGACCGACTATGTTCCCGGACCCGGCCTCGCCCGTTTCCTCGTCGGCACACCATCGGTGATCGCCAACGCGGTTATGGAGGCTGCCCTCGACATCTGGGCCGGCGTCGACCCGGCGAAGGTCTTCGCCAAGCACGCGGCGCTAGGAGACCTCCTCATCCGGCTCGCGCAGGAGAGCGCCGGAGCGCAGGCGATCGAGGTCGGAAGTCCGCTTGACGCCGGCGAGCGCGGGGGCTTCGTGGCGCTTCGGCACCCGGGTGGCGCGGCGGTGGTCGCGGCACTCGCCGACGCCGGCGTCGTCTGCTCCTTCCGGCCTCCCGACAGCATCCGTTTTGGCCTCAGCGCCCTCTACCACCGCTACGTCGACATGTGGGACGCCATCGAGCGGCTCCGGCGCATCCTCGGCGAGGGCGCGTGGCGGGCAGAGAAATACGAGAAGACCAAGGCGATCTGACGGGCGCGTTCCTGCAGAGCAACTTTCTGTCGGCTGGCGCCCATGCCGCTTGCACAGGGCAACTCCCAAAAACTACGATAAAGGCGTGAGACAATACTCGCACCCGTACCGCGCCTGCGGCCTGATGTTGGTGCCGCCGGGCACAACCCGTTTCGTCTGGATGATCCGCGGATGCGACCATCGCGATGCGCGGCTCTGTTGTCGGGACTGAGACCCGACCCGACCACCGACCCTGAAGGGAGGACAAGATGCGACCGCTGACCACCCGCATAGCCCTGCTGCTCCTCGGGACCGGCCTGACCCTGTCCGATGCCGCAGCGCAGACCACCGTCCTTCGTGTCGTCCCCTCGGCCGATCTTCGGGTGCTCGATCCGGTCGCGGTCACCGTCAATCTGACGCGCATTCATGGCGTCCAGATCTACGAGTCGCTGTTCGCCTGGGACGAGAAGTTCCGCCCGCAGCCGATGATGATCGAGAGCTACGACAAGGCGGCTGACGGCCTCGCCTATACCTTCACCCTCCGGCAGGGCCTCACGTTCCACGATGGCTCGCCGGTGACGACCAAGGACGTCATCGCCTCCTTGAACCGCTGGATGAAGCGGGACGCCATGGGGCGCAGCATGGCGGCGGCGGGCGGCGTCTTCGAGGCCAGGGACGACCGCACGCTGACGCTGAAACTGAAGGAGCCGTTCGGCTTCGTCGAGTTCTCGCTGGGATCGGGTGTCGGTCAGCTTCCCATCGTCATGCGCGAGAAGGAGGCGATGACCGATCCGGTCACGCCGGTCACCGAAGCCATCGGCTCCGGCCCCTGGAAGTTCAACAAGGCGGAATGGGCGCCGGGAGCCAAGACCGTCTACGACAAGTTCGCTAACTACCGGCCGCGCACGGAGCCCACCAGCGGACTTGCTGGCGCCAAGCTGGTCAAGGTCGACCGCATGGAATGGATCGTGCTGCCGGACAACACCACCGCCGCGAACGCGCTCGGACGCGGCGAGGTCGACTTCATGGAGCAGCCGGCCCCGGACACGCTGCCTATTCTCAAGCAGATGAAGGACGTCACCATCCGCTCGGCGGTCCTGCTCGAAAGCCAGGCGTGGATCCGCCCGAACCATCTCTATCCACCGTTCAACAACGTGAAGGCACGCCAAGCGCTAGCCGTATCGCTGAGCCAGGACGACTATATGATGGCGTTCGTCGGCGATCGTGAGCGCTTCAAGGAGTGCTACGCGTTCTTCACTTGCGGCGGCCCGTTCGACACGGCGGCCGGGTCGGAGACCTACCGCAAACCGGATATCGCGCGGGCCAAGCAACTTCTGGCCGAATCCGGCTACAAGGGCGAGAAGGTCTATCTGCTGGCCTCGAACGAGGCCGCGCTCAGCCGCTCGATGTTCCCGGTCACGGTGGAACAGATGAAGGCGGTCGGCTTCAACGTCGAGGTGATGAACTACGACTGGGGCGCCACCATCGCCCGCTGGATCAAGAAGGACAAGCCGGGCGAAGGCGGCTGGAACCTGTTCGTCGCGGGCTCACCCGGAGCCGTGCTCTTCCATCCGATCGGAAATTTCTACGTCGACTTGAGCTGCGCCGGCACCAACGGCGCCGGCTGGCCGTGCGACGAGGAGGGCGAAAAGCTCCGCCAGCGGCTGATCAAGGCGACGGACGACGCCGAGCGAAAGCAAGCCCTCGACGCCTTCCATCGACGCCTGTGGGAGCAGCAGCCGCTGATCCTCGCCGGCCAGTACCAGGTGTTCAGCGCCTGGCGGAACACCGTCGACGGCGTGCTGCAGGCGCCGACGCTCGCCTATTGGAACATCTCGAAGAAATAGACCTTCCGAGTCCGAGGACGCCGACATGAACGACAGCCCCCGGCTGACCGCCGTGAGCGTGGCCAGGAACCTGCCGTGCAAGACACGCGACGGAACGGTCCTGCGCGCCGACGTCTATCGGCCGGAGGGTGGTGGGCGCTACCCGGTGCTGCTGTGCCGAACGCCCTACGACAAGTCCGGCAACCTCTACGTCAAGGACGCCGAGGCGATCGCCGCCCGCGGCTATATCGTCGCGGTCCAGGACGCCCGCGGGCGCTACGCCTCGGACGGAGAGTACAACTGGATGTTCGGCTGGCCCGGCAGCCGCATCAACGGCCCGGATGGCTACGACGCGGTCGAATGGGCGGCGGCGCTGGACGGCTCCGACGGGCAGGTCGGCACCTGGGGCAACTCCTATCCCTCCTCGCTCGCCTGGCGCCTGGCCGGCGAGCAGCCGCCGTCGCTGAAGGCGATGTACACCAGCGGCATGGCGATGAAGCACACCGAGATGTGCTTCGGTATCCTGGAGACGGGACGGCGACTGCAATGGGTGCACTCGATGGCCGCGGACGCGCGCCGCCGCGCCGGCGATCCGTTCGGGCCCTACACACGCGCCGACGCCGACGACGCCTGGACCCGCGTCGACCGCGGCAAGTGGATCTGGCGTTTGCCGCTGGAGACGATCCCCAAGGACGTCTTCTCGACGTTGACACCGCAATTGCACACCCATTTCCGCGAAGTCCAGGACGACTATTGGGCGTTCGACAAGGTCCACCCCAAGGTCCAGGTGCCGGTGAGCTGCACCACCGGCTGGTGGGACCGCCTCGGCGGCACCACCAGCAACTACGCCGGGATCGAGGCCAACGGGCCCAAGTCGCTGCGCGGACGCCACCGGCTGGTCGTCGGCCCCTGGGGCCATTCGACCGAGCGCTGGGTCGGCAACCTCGGCCCTCGCGACTACGGCGCCGCCGCCAACGCCTCCTACCCCGAACAGTTGACCCGCTATTTCGATCGCGAGCTCAAAGGCATCGCCAACGGGCTCGAGCGTGAGCCCCCGGTCAGCCTGTTCGTGCTCAACGACAATGTCTGGCGGCACGAACGGGAGTGGCCGTTGGCCCGCACTCGGTACACCGACTTCTTCCTCGGCAGCGCCGGCAAGGCGAATACGCCAGCCGGCGACGGCGCGCTTCTCGCCGAGCCGAAGCCCTCGGATCCCGATCGCTACGACTACGATCCGGCCGATCCCGTGATGAGCCTGATGGGTTTGGACGCGCAGGCGGCGCCCTGCGACCAGGCGATCCTCGGTCGCCGGCGGGACGTGCTGGTCTACCAGACGCCGCCGCTCGATCGAGATCTCCTGGTGATCGGGCCGGTGGTTTGCCATCTGTGGGCCGCCTCGGATGCGCCCGACACCGACTTCGCCGCCAAGCTGATCGAGGTCGGTGCCGACGGCATCGCCCAGAACCTCTGCTACGGCATCATGCGGGCCCGCTACCGCCAGGGCTTCGACAAGCAGGTGCTTCTTGACGCCGGCACGCCCCAGGAATACGTGATCCCGATGATGCAGGTGGGCATCCGCTTCAAGAAGGGCTCGCGCATTCGGCTCGACATCGCCAGCTCCGACTTCCCCAACTTCGATCGCAACCACAATACCGGCCGCGACTACTGGTCGGACCCGGAGTTGCGCGTCGCGCACCAGACCGTGTTCCACGATCCCAGATATCCGTCGAGGATCGTGCTGCCGGTGATCGCGGACTGACGGCCTTGCGCCTCATCCTGCTCGGCACGGGCACGCCGTCGCCATCGCTGAAGCGCGCCAGCTCCGGCTATCTGATCGAGGTCGGCGGCGACACGATCGTCATGGATCATGGCGCCGGAGCTCATCAGCGGCTGCTCGAGTCCGGACGGAAGGCGATCGACGTCACCCACGTCTTCTTCAGCCACCTGCATTCCGACCACTGCCTCGACTATCCGCGACTGGTCCTGCAGCGCTGGGACATGGGCGCCGACCGCATCCCCGACCTCAAGGTCTTTGGGCCCCCGCCGATCCGGCGCATGACGAATCTCCTGTTCTCGCGCGACGGCGCCTTCGCTCCGGACATCGCCGCCCGGATCGAGCACCCCGGCAGCATCGACATGCTGATCGCCCGTGGCGGAACGCCGCCCCGAAAGTGGCCCACGCCGGACGTGACAGAGCTGAAGGCTGGCGACGTCGTCGACGGCGGCAAGTGGCGGGTGACCGTCGCCAACGCCTCGCACATGCAGCCGCAGCTGACCTGCTTCGGCTACCGGCTCGACTCCGACGAGGGCTCGATCTGCTATTCCGGCGACAGCGGCGGCGTCTGCCGGGACATCATCGCGCTCGCCCGCGGCGCCGACGTGCTGATCCACATGACGCATTTCCGTTCGGGCACCGAGCCCTCGGCCGCTTACCGCGCCTGCGCCGGCAGCCACATCGACGTCGCCACCGTCGCCCGCGAGGCCGGCGTTCCCACCCTCGTCCTCTCGCACATGCTGGAGCAGATCGACCAGCCAGGCATCCGCGAAGAGATCCTGCGCGAGATGATGGCGATCTTCCCGGGCACCATCATCTGGGGCGAGGACCTGATGGAGGTCCCGATCCGCGGCGCCGCCATGGCACGCTTCCTCTAGCCGTCATAGGGCCATGCCGCATTCGACCTACCTCGCCGACCAGATGGGCCATGCCGCCCTCGATCCGACCGGCACCTTCGAGGCCGGCTCCTACGGCTCGTTCACGCTGGTCTATACCGCCGGCCCCTTCGGCATCGACGACAGCGGCGGGATCAAGATCTCCTTCCGCACCACCACCGACATGGGAAAGCCGCAGTTCGCCGACCCCAAAGGCCGCAACTACACCACGGCCGAGGCGAGCAACGGGGCGGCGCTCCATTGCCTCTTCGACCGCATCAACATCCGCCCCTGGGTACATACGCTTTACATCCGGTTGATCGGCGGATTCCTGCGGGCCGGCGAGCAGATCACCGTCCGTTTCGGCGATCGCCGCCGGGGCAGCGAGGGGATCCGGCTGCAGACCAATGCCGAGGTCGATTTTCCGTTCAAGATCTACGTCGACGCCTTCGCCACCTACGACTTCGTCGAGCTGCCGGCGTCGCCCAGCATCGGTCTCGTGCCCGGTCCGGTCGCCGAATGGCGAGCGATCATGCCGACGCTGCGGCGGCCCAGCGAGGCCTTCCGGCTCGCCATCACCAAGCTCGACCGCTGGGGCAATCCGGGAGCAGCCGGCGGCGGCGCCTTCGCGCTCTCGAGCACCCTGCCGGTCAAAGGCCTCCCCGACCACATCGCCATCGCACCCGACGAGGGCGCGCGGCTGCTCGACGGGCTCTCGGTCGATCGACCGGGCGACCTCGTGGTCACGCTGACGAACGGCGCCGGCGACACGGTGGCGCGCAGCAATCCCCTGAGGGTTGCCGCGGGTCTCGCCTCCTTCTGGGCCGATTTCCACGGCCAGAGCGGCGAGACGGTGGGCAGCGGCTCGGCCCGTGACTACTTCGCCTTCGCCCGCGACCAGGCCCTCCTCGACATCGTCGGCCACCAGGGCAACGACTTCCAGATCACCGAAGCCTTCTGGGACGAGCTCAATCGCCTGACCCGCGAGTTTCACGAGCCCGGCCGCTTCGTCACCATGCCCGGCTACGAGTGGTCCGGAAACACCGGCGTCGGCGGCGACCGCAACGTCTTCTTCCGCCACGAAGGCCGGGTCATCCATCGCTCCAGCCACGCGCTCGTCATGGACGGCCGCAACGGCAACACCGCCTGCCACACCGCGACGGACCTGTTCGCCGCCCTTGCCGGGGAGGAGGCCGTCACCTTCGCCCATGTCGGCGGCCGCTATGCCGACATTGCCGTTGGCCACGACGGTCGCATCGAGCGATCGGTCGAGATCCACTCGACCTGGGGTACGTTCGAGTGGCTGCTGCACGACGCGTTCCGGTTGGGATATCGCGTCGGTGTCGTTTGCAACAGCGACGACCACAAGGGCCGCCCGGGCCTCGCCTCGCCTGGCGCCTCGCTGTTCGGCGCGATCGGCGGCCTCACCTGCGTCAAGCTGCGGGCGCTCACCCGGGATGCGGTGTTCGAAGCGCTCCGACGGCGACACCACTACGGCACCACCGGAATCCGCCTCCATCTCGACCTGCGCGCGACCTTTGCCGATGGAGCCGAGCTCTTCGCCGACGATCCGGCGCTCGGCCCGACGACGTCGCGGCCGACATCGAACGCGGGGATGGGCGACATCGTGCGGGCGCAAGGCTCGGCCCACCTCACGGTCGAGGCGGTCGCTCCCGCTCCGGTCGAGCGCATCGACGTCTTTCGCGGGCCGACCCTGATCGCGACCCGTCGCCCCTTCCCGACGACCGCCCCCTCCCGTCGCCTTCGGGTAATCTGGGAAGGTGCGGAGTATCGCGGTCGCGGGCGCCAGGTGATCTGGGACGGCGACGCCCGCATCTCCGGCAATCGCGCGCTCCGCGTCCGGCCGGTGAACTTCCTCAATCCCGAGCGGCGGATCGAGGCCGACGGTGGCACGCATCTGCGCTGGACCTCGCTGACGACCGGCAACCTGGCCGGCATGGAACTCTGGCTCGACGATCCGGCGGCCGGCGAGATCGACGTCGCGACCAAGCCGGCTTCGACCCGGTGGAGAATCGCCGATATCGGCTACGAGGATCTTATCATCGAGGCCGGCGGGCTCGGCCGGCGGCTCCGCGCCTACCGGCTGCCGGAGGAGAACGCGCACTTCGCCTTTTCCTTCGACCTCGACGTCGCCATCGAGCCGGGGCATGACAATCCGTTCTTCGTCCGGGTCACGCTGGAAGACGGCCACCAGGCCTGGTCAAGCCCGCTCTACGTCATCCCGTAACGGGGTTGCCTCCTACAGCTTTGGCCGTGCCTCGGCCCAGGGCCGTGCCTTCTCGAAGGCCCGGGATGCCTGAAGGACGACGTCGTCGCGGAAGCGCCGACCGACGATCTGGATCCCGACCGGAAGGCCGGCCGGTGTGAAGCCGCAGGGACAGGTCGCCGCCGGGTTCCAGGTGAGGTTGAATGGGTAGCTGAAGCCGGCCCAACGGATCCAATCCCAAGGGTGCTGCTCCCAATGGGAGGGGATGAGGTCGCCCGCCTTGAAGGCGGCGACCGACAGCGTCGGCGTCAGCAGCAGGTCGTATTTGCCGAAGAAGGCCTGGACCTTGTCGTAGTACTCGAAGCGGCGGAGCCGCATCCGCACATACTCGGCGGCGGTGTATGCAAACCCGGCCCGGGTGCAGGCGACCAGGCCGGGATCCATGTACTTCTCCCACTTGTCGAGGATCGGTCCGAGGCTCGCGGCATACCAGCTCGCGTAGAAGAAAAGCTCCATGTCGGTCGGATCGCCCCAGCCGGGATCGGAGACTTCCTCGACATGCGCGCCCAGCGCCTCGAAGGCCTTCGCCGCCTTGGCGACGGGCACCGCCACCTCCTCGTCGACCTTGAGGTATCCGAGGTTGGCGCTGAAGGCGACGCGGAGGCCTTTGACGCCTTTGTCCAGGCCCTTGAGGTAGTCCGGCGGCGAGGCCTCGAGGCTGGTCGCATCGCGGTCGTCGGGGCCGGCCATCGCATTCAGCATGAGGGCGGCATCGGCGACCGTGCGCGTCATCGGCCCGACATGGGAGATCTGGTCGGCCGCGCCCGTCGGATATGCCGCGACCCGACCGAAGGACGGCTTGAGCCCATAGATGCCGCAGAAGCCGGCGGGCATGCGGACCGAGCCGGCGCCGTCGGAGCCCTGGTGGATCGGACCGATGCCGGCGGCGGTGCAGATCGCGGCACCGGTCGAGGAGCCGCCGGCGTTGTAGCCGAGCTTCCAGGGATTGTGCGAGATGCCGGTGACCGGGCTGTCGCCGCAGCCCTTCCACCCCAGCTCGGGCACCGTC
Organism: Alphaproteobacteria bacterium; assembly: GCA_009694025.1. Lineage (GTDB taxonomy): Bacteria > Pseudomonadota > Alphaproteobacteria > SHVZ01 > SHVZ01 > SHVZ01. The sequence goes on from SHVZ01000007.1 coordinate 48,002, forward strand.
GTCTTGCCGATGGAGATGGCGCCGGCCGCCGCCAGCCGCTCGGCCGCTGGCGCATCCACCTCCGGCACCCGCGTCGCGAAGATGTGGCTGCCGCCCATCGTGCGGACGCCCTTGGTGAACAGGAGGTCCTTGAGCGTGATCGGGATGCCGTGGAGAGCGCCCAGCTTCTTCCCCTTCATCACCGCCTGCTCGGCCTTCTTGGCGCGGTCGCGGGCTTGGTCGGCGGTCCAGGTGCAAATGGCGTTCAGCTTCGGATTCAGCGCTTCCGCCCGCTCGAGCACCGTGTCCATCAGCTCGACCGGCGACAGTTTCTTCCGCGCGATCATGTCGGCGAGCTTGGTCGCCGGCGTGAAGCAAAGATCTTCCTTGTTCATGTCCCCTCCCCTGGGCGATTCACCGAGTAAAGCAGCCGGCGGACGATGCCGGAAACAAACCCGGATCGATCCGAAACGCCGAGAACGCCGGTGACGCCCCGGAAACGCACCTGCTAGGGTTGGGGCCTCGCCTGAACGCCCGCAATCGACGCGAGAGAGCCGACATGACCCTGAGGACGATCGTCTACGTCTCGCACGCGGATGGCCGCGAGGTCTTCGTCATGAAGATGGACCCGGAGACCGGGGACCTGGCGCTCCTGGAGAAGGTGCCGGTGACCGGTGTCGCCATGCCGATGGCGGTGAGCCCGGACCGCCGCTATCTCTTCGTCGGCCTGCGCTCGGAGCCCTACTCGGTCGCGAGCTTCCGCATCGACCCGTCGAGCGGACGCCTCTCGCCGATCGCGACGACCGCGCTGCCCGACAACTTCGCCTATATCGCGACCGACCGTGCCGGCCGTTTTCTCCTCGGCGCCTCCTATTCAGGCAACAAGGTGGCGGTGAACCCCATCGGCCCCCACGGCTACGTCCAGGAACGCCCGGTGCAGGTCTTCGGCAGCCCGCCGAACGCGCATTGCATCCTCGCCGATCCGTCCAATCGCTTTGTCTATGCACCATGCCTCGGCGGCAACGTGATCCTGCAGCTTAAGTTCGACGCGGCGACCGGCATCGTCGTTCCCAACGATCCGCACGCCGCACCGGCAGCAGCGCCCGGGGCCGGTCCCCGGCACATCGCCTTCCACCCGAACAACGCCTTCCTCTATCTCCTGAACGAACTCGACGGCACCGCCAGCATGTACGCCGCCGATGCGACGTCAGGCATCTTGAGCCTGCGCCAGACGCTCGATGCGAAGCCGCCGGGGCTGACCGAGAAGCCGTCGGCCGCGGACGTGCACATCACCCCGAACGGCCGGTTCCTCTACGGTACCGTGCGCGGGTCCAACACGATCGCCGGCTTCGCCGTCGACCCGCTGACCGGCCTCCTCACCCTCATCGACCACTGGCCGACCGAGGGGCATCCACGCGGCTTCAACATCTGCCCGCGGGGCCGCTTCCTCTATGCCGTCGGCCTCACCTCGCATCACCTCCAAAGCTACCGCATCGACGCCGATTCCGGGAAGCTCACGCCGCTGAAGCGCCTGGCGATGGGCCAGGGACCGAACTGGGTCGAGATCCTCGATTTGCCCTGAACAAGGCGTGACGGAGCCCCGGAGCGCGAGTTGATCAAGGGGATCGCTCGGCCGTTCGAACTCCGCCGAGCCCTTCACCACCGGACAGGACTTCAAGATCGACTGCAGTCGGTTCGGCGACGCTGCCGCCGCGCGCGCTCCAGCCAGCCGCCTCGCGTCGATCGAGTGACGGTCGATGTCTTGGCCGAACTCACGATGTCGACTCGTCCGCCGGAGCCTCTTCCGCACGATCCCGCTCTGTCTCGATCGACGCTAAAACCTGTCATACCAATCCACTATGACCCCAATCTCGGCAGAGACAGATGCCGTTCTCGGCAATAAGAAAATCAAGGTTTTGTTGGAAAATTGGCGACGCCCGCGCAGATTCTCCACCTCATTGACAGCCGGGTCTACATATAATACCAAACATCTGCGATCAGCTCCTTTGCCGGCACTGCGTCGTCGTCTCGGAGGAATGCCCCGGTCACGCAGGTCTGCGGACAAGGGCTGATCGCGTACAGAAACAACCGCTCGGGGCGGCTCCTCGCACGTGTTGCCTCCGAGCGGCTCTAAAACAGGCCATGGGAGGACACGCGCATGCACCGGATACATTGGCGCCGCTGGTTGGGCGGCATCGGCATTGCGGTCCTGGGCGCGAGCGCGAGCGACGCGCTGGCCCAGAGCACGCTTCGTATCGTGCCTCAGGCGGACCTGAAGGTCCTGGACACCGTCTGGACCACCAACAACATCACCTCCAACCACGGCTACATGGTCTATGACGTGCTGTTCGCGCCGAACAGCAAGCTCGACTACGTGCCGCAGATGGTCGAGAGCTACGAGCGCAGCGCCGACGGTCTCACCTGGAAGTTCAAGCTCCGCGACGGCCTCAGCTTCCATGACGGTTCGCCGGTCACGGCAGACGACGTGGTCGCCACGATCAAGCGCTGGGCCCTGCGCATCCCCACCGGCAAGACGCTGATGTCCTTCGGCAAGGAGGTCGTCTCAACCGGGGCACAGACCTTCGAGATCCGCCTGACGCAACCCTTCGGGCCGGTTCAGGCGATGCTCGGCAATCCCGAGAATCCGCTGTTCATCACCCGCGCCAAGGAAGCAGCGCTGCCGCCCGACCAGGCGATCACCGATCCGACCGGCTCCGGCCCCTTCATCATGGTCACCAATGAATGGGTCCAGGGCGCCAAGGTCGTCTACAAGAAGAACCCGGCCTACAAGCCGAGGACCGAGGCGCCCGACGCCTTCTCCGGCGGCAAGGTCGCCAAGGTCGACCGGGTCGAATGGATCGTGATCCCCGATGCCAACATCGCGACCCAGGCGCTGATCCGAGCGGAGGTCGACGCCATCGAGATTCCGCCCGCCGATCTGCTGCCGCTGATGAAGCGCGATCCCAACATCGAGGTCCGAGTCATCGATCGCATCGACACCCAGGCAATCCTCCGGATCAACCATCTGGCTCCGCCGATGAACAATCCGAAGATCCGCCAGGCGCTGCTCTACCTGGTCGGCGATCAGCGCGACTACCTCGGCTCGATGGTCGGCAACCCCGAATACGAGAAGCCCTGCTGGTCGATATTCATCTGCGGCACGCCGTTCGAGAGCACAGCCGGCGTCGGGCCCTGGGCGACCGGGACCAAGGAGCAGAACCTCGCCAGGGCGAAGGAGCTCCTGAAGGAAGGCGGCTACAAGGGCGAGCGCATCGTCCTCCTCGATCCTGCCGATGCCCATCTCGCCCACACCCAGGCGATCGTCACCGCCCAAAAGCTCAAGGAGGCCGGCATCAACGTCGACCTGCAGGCCGTCGACTGGGGCACGCAGACTGCCCGACGCGCGCTCAAGGACGACCCCGAGAAGAACCCGCGCGGCTGGCACGTCTTCCACACCTGGGGCGGCGGTCTCGCCCTCGGAAGTCCGCTCACCAGCCCCGTGGTGCCGACGCCCTGCGACGGCCTGAACTTCTTCGGCTGGCCTTGCGACGAGACAGCGGAAAAGATCCGGCTCGAATTCCCGATGGCGGCCACCCTCGACGCTCAGCAGAAAATCATCCACCGGCTGCAGGCCCGGCTCCTCGAGGTCGTGCCCTACATCCCGGCCGGACAATTCTATGCGCCCGTCGCCTACCGCAAATCGCTCTCGGGCGTCATCGACGCGACCCGTCTCGTGCTTTGGAACATCGAGAAGAAAGGCTGATCCGAGGTCAGCCGCCGGCACGCGGCTTCATCGCCGCGTCCGGCGCCGGCACCTTGTAGTTCCGGTCGCATAAGGCGACGGTCGCGGCACACTCCGCGACCAGGCAGACCGGCGGCCGGCCGGCGGCGCCGGCGCGAGCCCACGGAGCATAACCGGGCGTTCTTCGGGAGATCGGGATGAAGTTCTGCGTCATCGGCGCCGGTGCGATGGGGTGCCTTTACGGCGGCCGGCTGGCGCATGCCGGATACGACGTCACGCTTGTCGATATCTGGGAGGCGCACGTCTCGGCGATCAACAAGTCGGGACTGCTGCTGGACGGCATCGGCGGCGAGGTACGGGTGAAGGTCGCCGCCACCACGGACGCATCGACCGTCTCTCCGGTCGACGCGGCGATCGTGCTCGTCAGCGCCAACTCGACGGCGCTCGCCGGTCAGGCAGCCGCCCGGTTTCTGGAACCGGGCGGGTTCGTGCTGAGCCTGCAGAACGGGATCGGGAACTTCGAGGCCCTGGCCCAGGTCCTCGGAGAGGAACGGGTCATGGCCGGCCTCTCCTACGATAGCGCGGCGCTGAGCGGCATCGGCCACGCAACCCACACTCACGCCGGACCGACCTGGCTCGGAGAACGAGACGGAGGCAGGTCCAAGAGGCTCGATCAGCTCTTCACCGCGTTCTCCCGCAGCGGCCTGAAGCCTGTCATCGTCGACGATATCGTCGGATTCATCTGGGACAAATGGGTGCTGAACAGCGCGATCAACGCGGTCGCCGCGATCACCGGGCTTCGTCTAGGCGAGATCGCGCGAACGCCGCCGGTCGACGAGTTCCAAACCAGGATCATCGACGAGATTCTCTCGGTAGTTGCCGCCAAAGGCCTGCGGCTGCACGACCGCAACATCAAGGAGACGATCAAGCAGCACTGTTGGAAGAAGTTCAACAAGCCATCCATGCTCCAGCACATCGAGGCCGGCAAGCGGACCGAGATCGACGCGCTGAACGGCGCCGTCGTGCGTGAAGGAAAGGCGCTCGGCGTGCCGACGCCTTTCAACGAGGCGCTGATGCTCCTGATCAAGGGACTGGAGAAGTCCAGAGCGCAGGCCCTGCATGGCCCGGCGATCGACTACGAGAGGCTCGAGGCCGAAACCGCGACGGGCGCTGTGGCGCCATGAGAGCCGCCGCCGAGGACGATCGCCAGCGACGCCGCTTTCAGGAGATCGCGGAGCACTATCGGCTCAAGATCCTCGAAGGCCGGATCAAGGCCGGCGACCGGCTGCCGTCCGAGCGGGAGATCTCCGAGGAGTTCGGGGTCGGTCGATCGAGCGTCCGCGAAGCCCTCTTCATCCTGTCGCGGCTGGGCCTCGTGTCGCTCACCGGCGGCGCCCGCGCTCGGGTGACCGAGCCGGATCCCCAGGTGATCTTTCGCGAGCTGAGCGGCATCGCCATGCTGATGCTCCGCTCGCCCGAGGGCGTGAAGGAGTTGCAGCACGTCCGGACGGTCGTCGAAAGCGGATTGGCGCGCCAAGCGGCAATCAGCGCTTCCGACGAGGCCATCGAGCAGATCCGGCGCGCCCTCAACGAGAACGAGAAGGCGATAAATGACCATGAGAGGTTCGTCGCCACCGATGTTGCTTTTCACCGCTCCATCGCCGAGGCCGTCAGCAACTCGATCTTCTCGGCGATGCTGGACGGGCTGACCGAGTGGCTCTCCGAGCAGCGTCGCGTCGCCGCGCGCAGCAACGTGCTGCAGTCCGAGGTGCTGCAGCATCATGAGCGGATCTTTCTCGCGATCGAAGCCCGAGATCCGACAGGGGCGTTGGCCGCGATGGAGGATCATCTCCAAGGGGTCATGAAGAACTACTGGCATTCGATGATTCTCTGGGGCGAACAGAATCCTACGTAGCCCCGCATGACGCCGCCCATCGGCCGAGCGCAGGCACCCGAGTTCCGGTCAACGCCGCTCCAGGCGTGACGGAACCCCCGGGATCGTGCAAGGCTTCGCCCGGGAGAGACGTCCATGCCGAAGATCCTGTCGCCAGCCGCCGTCGAGGCCTACCACCGGGACGGTTACTACGCTCCGGTGCGCGTCATGAGCGAAACCGAGACGGCGAAATACCGGCGCGGCCTCGAGTCGCACGAGGCGAGGACCGGCGCGCCGCTCCAGTCCAACTGGCGGCACAAGACCCATCTCTTGTTCACCTGGGCGGATGAGCTGGTCCATCACCCGACCATCCTCGATGCGATCGAGGACGTGATCGGGCCGGACATCCTGTGCTGGACCACGACCTTCTTCATCAAGGAGGCGAGGAGCCCAGGGTTCGTGTCCTGGCATCAGGATTCGACCTACTGGGGTCTCGATCCGGCCGACGTCGTCACCGCCTGGGTTTCCTACACGCATTCGAACCCCATCAGCGGCTGCATGAAGGTGATGCCCGGGACCCATGTCGGCGACCAGATCCCGCATGTCGACACCTACCACAAGGACAACCTGCTCTCGCGCGGCCAGGAGGTGGCGGTCGAGGTCGATCCGGCCAAGGCGGTCGACCTGATCCTCGAGCCCGGCGAGATCTCGCTCCACCACATCAAGCTGGTTCACGGCTCCGAGCCCAACACCAGCGGCGACCGGCGGATCGGCATGGCGATCCGCTACATCCCTCCGCATGTGCGCCAGACCAAGGTTAGGGACTCTGCCATGCTGGTCCGCGGCGTCGACAGGTACGGCCATTTCGAGCCGGAACCGCGACCCAAGGCCGACGTCGACGAGGCGGCGCTGGCCGCCCACAAGACATCGGTCGAACGCCAGATCGGCGCTCTCTACCAGGGCACCGACAAGAAGGCGTTCCGGGCATGAGCAAGGTCGCGATCGTCACCGGCGGGGCCCGCGGCATCGGCCGCGGCTGTGCGCTGGCGCTGGCCCGCAAGGGCTTCGACATCGCGCTGGTCGATCTCCTGGAACCGGAGATGGAGCGCACCTCCGGCGAGATCGCCGCCGTAGGACAGAAGGCGCTCCGTTTCGCGGCCGACGTCGCCGATCACGCGCACGCGCGCGCGATCGTCGACGGCGTGGTCAAAGAATGGGGCCGTGTCGACTTCCTCTTGAACAACGCCGGCAAGTCGATGCCGAAGCCGATGGTCGAGATCACCGAGGAAGAGTTCGACCGCACCATCGCCATCAACCTCAAGAGCTGCTTCAACTATATCCATGCCACTGCCCCGGTGATGCTGCGCCAGGGCGGCGGACGCATCGCCAGCATGTCCTCGCTCAACGCCTATACCGGCGGCGTCACCAGCGCGGTCAGCAAGTTCGCCTACGCCGCGGCCAAGGCCGGCATCCTCGGCATGACCCGGGCCCTGGCGAAGGAGCTGGGGCCGACCATCGCCATCAACGCGATCTGCCCGGGCGTGATCAAGACCGAGCTCGGCAACGCGCTGACGCGGGCACGCGAGCCAGAGCTGATCAAGGGCATCGCCTTGGGCCGTCTGGGGTCGCCGGACGACGTGGCCCAGCTCGTCGTTTTCCTCGCCACCGCCGAGCCCAATTTCATCACTGGACAGGACTTCAAGATCGACGGCTTCCAGTGGGTGATCTGAGTCCTGCTACAGGTCTGCCGGACTGGGCCAAGGCGCTCGCCGCAACCCTCACCATGCAGACGACGGCCGCGCTCGCCACCCGGGTGCTGCCGGTGCTCGGCCCCGCCGTGACCGCTGCCGCCGGCGTGCCGGCGGAAAGCATCGGTCACGTCGCCGCCGCCGGCGCGCTCGGTACCATGTGGTTCCTCATGAGCGGCAGCCCCCTGTTGGCCCGGTTCGGCCCGATCCGCCTCCTCCAGGCCGGCGGCGTCCTCGGCACGCTGGCGCTCGTCCTGGCGACGACCGGTTTCTGGCCCCTCCTGCTGATGGCCGCGTTCCTGATCGGAGTCGCCTACGGCCCGTCGCCGCCGGCCGGCAGCGACATCCTCAACCGGCATGCGCCGTCAGGTCACCGCAGCCTCGTCTTCTCGATCAAGCAGAGCGGCGTGCCGCTGGGCGGCGCCATGGCCGGGCTGCTGGCGCCGGCGGCGGCCGGCCTCTGGGGCTGGCAGACCGGCCTGCTCACCGCCGCCGCGGTTGTCGGTGCAAGCGTGCTCGCCGTGCAGCCTCTTCGTGCGGGACTGGACGCCGGTCGGCGCCGCGACGAGCCGGCGGCGCCAGGAACCGTGTTCGCCTTCGAACGCCTGGTCGCTCCCTTCCGCGCGCTTCGGCTGGCCCCGGGAATGCCAGCCCTCACCGCCGCAGGCTTCGCCTTCGCCATGGTGCAGGGCGCGGTGTTCAGCTTTTACGTGACCTTTCTCACCGCCGACCTCGGCTTCGGTCTCGTCGCCGCCGGCGCCGCCTTCGCCCTGATGCAGGGCGTCGGCGTCGGCTCTCGCGTCGTCGTCGGCTGGGTCGCCGACCGCATCGGCTCCGCCCGCCGGACCCTGACCCTGCTGGCGCTCGGTTCGGCCACCATGGCAACGGTCATCGCCTTCCACGGCGCCGACTGGCCGTGGCCGGCGGTGCTCGCTGCCGCCGCCGTCTCCGGCGTCGCCGTGTCGAGCTGGAACGGCGTCTACCTGGCGGAGGTCGCGCGCATCGCACCGAGCGCGCGCGTCGGCGAGGCGACCGCCGGCTCCTCTTTCTTCGCCTTCCTCGCCTATGCCGTCAGTCCATCCCTCTGCTCCGTCGTGATCGCGTCGACCGGCAGCTACCGGACAGCCTTCCTGATGGTCGCCGCGGCGCCGCTCGGGGCCGCGCTCCTGCTCGGCCGGATCCGTGGAGGATGAGCATGTCCGACGACACCTATGCCCGGCTCGGCATTCGTCCGTTCATCAACTGCTGCGGCACCCGCACGGTCCACGGCGGCAGCCTGATGCTGCCAGAGGTGACCGAAGCGATGGATCAGGCGGCCGGTCGCTTCGTCAACCTGAATGAGCTGATCCAGGCGGCCGGCCGCCGCATCGCCGAGCTGACCGGCGCCGAGGCCGCGCTCGTCACCTCCGGCGGCGCCGCCTCGCTGGTCGCCGCCACCGCCGGCGCCATGACCAAAGGCGATCCCGAGCGCATGCTGCGCCTGCCCGATACCGACGGCTTGGCGGCCCGCGTGGTCATGCCGAAGGGCGCCCGCTTCACCTACGACCACGCCATCCGCACCACCGGCGCCCGGGTGGTCGAGGTCGGCGACCGCGCGGCCCTGGCCGAGGCCCTTCGCTCCGGCACCGCCCTGATCGCGACCATCGGCACCAAGGAGGCCGACTTGCCGATCCGGCTGGAGGAGTGCGTCGACGCCGCCGAGCCCTTGGGCATCCCCGTCCTGGTCGACGCCGCTTCCGAGCATCTGCAGCGCCCCGACCCCTATCTCGCCCGCGGCGCCAGCTTCGTCGCCTACAGCGGCGGCAAGTATCTGCGGGGCCCGCAATCGACCGGCCTCCTCCTCGGAAAGCGGCAGTGGATCGAGGCGGCCCGCCTCAACGCCGCCCCGCATCACGCCATCGGCCGGCCGATGAAGGTGAGCAAGGAAGAGGTCATGGGCCTGCTCGCCGCCGTCGAGTTCTGGGCCGAAGGGCGTGACCACAAGGCCGAGCACGAGCGATGGACGCGGGATCTCAAGACCATCGCCGCTCTCGCCGGCACGGTCGGCACCGTGACCGCCGAGATCGAGACGCCGTCCAAGTCGCACGAGCAGGTGCCGCGACTCCACATCGCATGGGAGCGCACCCGCATCGGGCTCGGCGGACTCGAGCTTCGCGATCTCCTACTGGCCGGCAACCCGCGGATCATGCTGGACGATCGCGGCGCCACCGACCATTCGGTCTTCATCCTGCCGTTCAACCTCGGCTCGGGCGAGGCCGAAATCGTCGGTGCCGCCATCGCCAGGGCGCTGGCCGCGACGCCGCCCACGGCAGCCGCCGCCGGCGAGCCGCCGGCCGCCGACCTCACCGGCCTCTGGATGATCGAGATCGCCTTCGCTGCCGAGCGGACGCCGCACCGGGTGCGCCTCCGTCAGTCGGCCAGCAGGCTTGAAGGAACGCATGTGACGCTGGATCTGGTGGGGCCGCTGAGCGGGACGATCGCCGGCAGCCATGTCGCCTTCTCGAGCCTACACCCCTACGAAGGCAGCAGCCTCTCCTATGCCTTCACCGGCATGATCGCCGATGATCGGATGACCGGCACGGTGCTGCTCGGCACCTCCGGCGACTCCGCCCCGGGACCGCTCAACATGCGGGAGTTCGGCAGCGCCTCCTGGCAGGCGCGCCGGCTCGGCTAGGGCGCTCTGCCATCGATATGTTCTCAAGAATATAACGAGCTGTTATCATTCCATGATGTATCCGATGAAAAGTACCGTGGGTGTTCTGGCGGCCGTGTGGCTCGCGCTCGGCTCCCCCGCCACTGCCCAGACCCCGTCCGGCGACACCCTGATGTTCGCCGCGACCAGCCTCAAGGACGCGCTGGACAGCGTCACCGCCCAGTGGCGAACGGAAACCGGCAAGAGGGTGGTGGTTTCCTATGCAACCAGCCCATCCCTTGCCCGCCAAATCGAGCAAGGTGCGCCGGCCCAGATCTTCATATCTGCCGACCTCGATTGGATGGACTACCTGAGCGGCAAGAGCCTGATCAAACCCGAGTCGCGATTCAATCTGCTGAGCAATCGTATTGTCCTCGTCGCCCCGAAAACTTCAGCGGCGACGACAAAGATCGAGCCGGACTTTCCCTTGGCCGCACTTCTCGGCACTGGACGCCTCGCCATCACCGATGTCGCTGCGGCGCCCGCAGGAAAGTACGCCAGGGCCGCGCTCGAGAAGCTGGGTGTCTGGGCATCGGTCTCCAACAAACTCGCCCAGACTGAAAATGTGCGTGCGGCGCTACTCCTGGTCTCGCGCGGCGAGGCCCCCCTCGGGATCGTCTACCGGACGGATGCCGCGGTCGATCAAGGCGTGAAAATCCTCGGCGTCTTCCCCGAGGCCACACATCCGCCGATCATCTATCCCGTCGCCCTGACCGCCGGCACCGCCAACCCGGGTGCATCGGCCTTCCTCGCCTACCTCAAGTCGCCGGCGGCGCGACCGTTGTTCGTCGCGCAGGGCTTCACGGTCCTCGACTGACGTGGACTGGGTCGCGCTCACCCCCGAGGAGTGGACCGCCGTCCGCCTGAGCCTGAAGGTCGCAAGCCTGGCCACGGCGGCGAGCCTGCCGTTCGGCATCCTCGTCGCCCTGGCGCTGGCGCGCGGTCGCTTCTGGGGCAAGACGATCCTGAACGGGGTCGTCCACCTCCCCCTGGTCCTGCCGCCGGTGGTCACCGGCTTCCTTCTGCTCGTCCTGTTCGGCCGCAACGGCCCGATCGGGAGCTTCCTCGCCGAACACCTCGGTATCGTCTTCGCCTTCCGCTGGACGGGGGCCGCGCTGGCATCGGCCGTCATGGGCTTTCCCCTGATGGTCCGTGCGATCCGCCTGTCGATCGAGGCGGTCGACCGCCGGCTCGAGGCAGCGGCCGGTACGCTCGGCGCCAGCCCGGTGTGGGTCTTCGTCACGGTGACGCTGCCGCTGATCCTGCCGGGGATCATCTCCGGCATGATCCTCGCCTTCGCCAAGGCGATGGGCGAGTTCGGCGCCACCATCACCTTCGTCTCCAACATCCCGGGCGAGACCCAGACCCTGCCGGCGTTGATCTATACCTTTACGCAGGTGCCGGGCGGCGATGCCGGCGCCTATCGGCTGACCCTGGTCTCGGTCGCTGTATCGATGGCGGCGCTGATCGCCTCCGAATGGCTGGCCCAGCGCGCTTCGCGCCGGATCGAGGTCGAATGAGCGTCGACATCGACATCCGCAACCGGCTCGGCCGCTTCGATCTGGACGTGCGGTTTTCGGCGCCCGCGGGCCTGACGGCCTTGTTCGGACCTTCCGGGGCCGGCAAGACGTCGGTCATCAACATCATCGCCGGCCTCGTTCGCCCCGACCATGGCCGGGTTGCGGTCGACGGCGAGGTTCTGGTCGACGCCGAGCTCGGCATCTTCGTGCCGACCCATCGCCGACGGATCGGCTACGTCTTCCAGGAGGGGCGCCTCTTTCCGCACCTGACCGTGCGCCAGAACCTCGTCTACGGACGATGGTTCGCGCCCGCGGCCGGGCGTCGGGACGATCTCGGCCACGTGGTCGGCCTCCTGGGTCTCGGAGCGCTCCTCGACCGACGCCCCGGCCGCCTCTCCGGCGGCGAGAAGCAGCGCGTCGCCATCGGCCGCGCGCTGCTCTCGAGCCCCCGCATCATCCTCATGGACGAGCCGCTGGCCTCCCTCGACGAGGCGAGGAAGGCCGAGATCCTGCCTTATATCGAGCGGCTCCGCGACGAGACCCGCGTGCCGATCGTCTATGTCAGCCACTCCGTCACCGAGGTCGCCCGGCTGGCGACGACCATGGCCGTTCTCGCCGAGGGCCGGATCGCCGCCGTCGGACCGACCGACCAGGTGATGCAGCGCCTCGACCTGCTGCCCGAGGCGGCACGATCCGAGGCGGGCTCGGTGCTGGAGACGACCGTCGAGTCCCATGACGAAGCCTTCGGGCTCACCACGCTGCGCTCGCCGGCCGGCGCGTTCCGAGTTCCCCGCATCGACCTCGCCGCCGGCCATCGCGTCCGCATCCGCGTCCGTTCCCGCGACGTCATCGTCGCGACGACGGCGCCGCAGGGCCTAAGCGCGATCAACGTTCTGCCGGGCGTGGTGGCGGAGATCGGCGCCGCCGACGGTGCGGCGGCCGATATCCGCATCGACTGCGCGGGCGAGATCCTGGTCGCCCGCCTCACCCGCCACTCGATCGAGACGCTACGGCTGCGGCCGGGATTGCCGGTCTATGCGGTCATCAAGAGTGTCGCCTTCGACCGGCGCAGCATCGGCGCGCCGATGCATGGCGCGGTCGCCGGCGGCGGCGGCACCTAGGTTCGATCGAGCGGGCGCCCCGGGATCGACTGCGCGCCGTACTGGTGGTCCCAGTCATCCTGTGCCGCCTGCAGCACGCGCATGGCCGGAAGCACCGACGGGCCGGAGGCGATCGGCGCTCGGCCCTTCTCGATCGCCTCAAGGAAGTCGAAGATCACCCGCGCGCAGTTGTCTTGTTCGCTTTCGATCGGCACCGTCCCGGCCTCCGTGCGAAGCGTGCCCGCGAGGATGTCGTAGAGGTAAGTGTCGCGATCGGTGACGATCACCTTGTCATAGAGCCGGTACGTCGCGTGATAGGAGCCGTGGACCAGCAGCGTCTGGTCGGCTTCGGTCTCGACTACGAGCACGCATTCCATCGGAATGCCTGTTGTCGGATGCAAGCGGCCGAGGGAGCTCTGCACGCGCCGGATCGGCGTGCCGTCGAAGAGGTACATGCCGAGATCGACGAAGTGGCAGAAGTGGTGCCACAGGATGTTGTCGATCCAGCTCCGCCGGTATCCGGTGGCGCCGACGTTCACCAGGCGCTTGATGAAGAAGCGCCCGGCGATGTGGCGGATCTTCTCTTCCCCTGCGCGGATTCGTGCCCGGAGCGCGTCGCGCTCGCGCCGGAACCGCATCGGGTGGCAAAGGCCGTAGATCTTGCCGCTCCTCTCGCCGGCGGCGACCACCCGTTCGGCGCCCTTGAGGCTCATGGCGATCGGGATCTCGAGCAGAATATGCTTGCCCGCTTCCAGGCACTTGATCGCCTGCTCCTCGTGGACCTCGCTCGGACTGCCGACGATCACCGCATCGATCGCGGGGTCGGCCAACGCCTCGTCGAGCGAGACCGTCCATTTCCGGTAGCCGAAGCGCCCAGCGAACTCCTTGCTGGCCTCCGGCCGGCGGCCGACGACGGTGTGCAGGACGGCATCGGTCGTCTTCAGCACCTCCGAGTGCCAGATACCCATCATGCCGTAGCCGACCATGCAGATATTCATCGAAACCTGTCCGTGGAATGTGGATCGCACCCGTTTGATGCCACTCTAGAGGTGAGCGATGCATCATTCCATCCGGTCACGAGAAAGACTCTGGCCAAGGCTAGCGACGGCGCTTCGGCTTCGGCGCCGCCGACCGCATGGCGTCGATGCCGGACCGGAGCGCGCTCTCCAGCAGCCAGATGTCGCCCATGTAGGCGATCATCCGGAAGCCCTTCCTGATCCAGGCCTTGCCCCATTTGGGGTTGCCGACGAGGTTGCCGGCGATCTTGCCGTGGCGCTTGCAGGCGGCGAGAACGGCGTCGCGGGCACGGACGAACTCCGGCCGCTCGAATTCGAGCGGCATGCCGAGCGACACGGAGAGGTCGGTGTGGCCGACGAAGGCGACGTCGACGCCCGGCACCGCCATGATCTCATCGACGTTGGCGACTCCCTTCCTGGTCTCGATCTTGACCATCACCAGCACGCCGGCGTTGGCCGCCTTCATGGTCTTCTTCGCATCGCCGATGACGTAGTCGTCATGGGCGACGCCGAAGGCCGAGCCGCGGTTGCCGTGGGGCGGATAGCGGGTCGCGCGCACGATCGCTTCGGCCTGGGCCTTGGTCTCGACCACCGGCACCAGCAGCCCCTTGGCGCCGAGGTCGAGCGAGCGGGTGATGAGGTTGAAATCGTCGCCGGGTGGATTGACCAGCGGCACCAGGCCGGCGCCGCGGGCGAACTGGATCTGGTCCTTGACCGTCTCGAAGCTCCAGCCCGAATGCTCCATATCCAGGATGATGTAGTCGGCGCCGGCCGCCTTGACGATGCGGGCCAGGCCCGGGCTGTCGAACTCGAAGACCATCGTGCCGAAGACGGTCTCGCCGCGGGCGAGCCGGGCCTTAAGCGGATTGTCGCGCACCGTCGTTTCTTTCCGTGCCTGTTTCGGATCGGCAAAACTGTCTAATGTATGGGCCCGCCTGGAGTCGAGAGAGCAAGTAAAATGGATAATTGCCGCGTCAAAGGGCAGCCGGTGCCGAGCTCCCTGGTCGGGGAGCTGACCGACAGCGCCTCCCTCCTCGACGACCCCAAGGCGCTCCGGGCGCGCCTGGCCGACGACGGCTACCTCTTCCTTAGGGGCGTGGTCGACCGCGACACGGTCATGGAGGCCCGCCGCGAGGTGTTCAAGCGCCTGGTCGAGGTCGGCGAGATCAAGCCTCCGGCCATCGACGGGATCGCCACCGGCGACAGCCGCCGGAAGGAGCTGAAGCCGGACCTCGGCGCCTTCTGGAAATCGATCAGCGAGGGCCGGAATCTCCGGGCCGCCAGCAACGGGCGCGACATGACCCGGATCATGTCGCTGATCTTCGCCGAGCCGGCCCGCCCCCAGGACTACATCTTCCTTCGCGCCGGCGCCCAGGGCCGCGCGACCGGGCTGCATTTCGACTATCCGTTCTTCACCCGCGCCCATGACAAGGTGTGCACGGTGTGGCTGCCGATCGGCGATGTGCCGGTGGAGGACGGCCCGGTCGTCATCGTCGAGGGATCGAACCGCTATCGCGACCTGATCGACCCGATGATCGGCTTCGACATCTCCAAGGACAATTCGCGGAAGGCCGATTTCGGCGCCGACGCCGTCTCCTTCGCCAAGGCGCGCGGCACCCGGCTCCTCACCCATAACTTTGAGGCCGGCGACATCGCGCTCTTCGGCATGTACACGGCGCACGGCTCGCTCGACAACCACTCGCCGATCGGCCGCGTCAGGCTCTCCTGCGATCTCCGCTGGCAGCCGGCCTCGCTGCCGCTCGACGAGCGCTACTTCGGGGAGAATCCGCCGGGGACCACCGGCGTCGGCTACGGCGAGCTGAACGGCGCCAAGCCGCTGACCCAGGACTGGCACGTCCGGTGACCGAACCGTCTCCGACCAGGCCGCCGCGCGACAAGGATCAGATCCGGGCCCGCTGCACGCGGTTCCTCACCCGCCAGCGGGCGCTTTCGCCCAAAGAGACGCTGCAGGCGCTGGCCGATCACGTCGGCGCCGACGAGCGCGCCGACATGTATGGCAAGGGTAAGCTGATCGAGGATTTCGAGCGGGAGATCGCCGCCCTCCTCGGCAAGCCCGCCGCCGTCTTCATGCCCTCGGGCACCATGGTGCAGACGATCGCTCTTCGCATCTGGTGCGGCCGCCGCGGCAGCGGCACGGTCGGCCTGCATCCTTTGAGCCATCTGGAGCGCAACGAATCCCAGGCCTACCGGGCGCTGCATGGGCTGTCCTCCCACTATCTCGGCGACGATAGCCGCCAGTTCCGCCGGAAGGACTTGGAGTCGGTCGCCGAAAAGCTGGGCGCCGCGGTCCTGGAGATGCCGCTCCGGCCGCTCGGGTGCGTGCTGCTGCCCTGGGAGGAGCTCGCGGGGCTCTCGCTTCTGGCGCGCGAGCGCGGCATCCCGCTGCACCTGGACGGGGCCCGGATCTGGGAGAGCCAGCCCTACTACGCCAAGAGCCTGCAGGAGATCGCCCGCCTCTTCGACAGCGTCTACGTCTCCTTCTACAAGGGCCTCGGCGCCATTGCCGGCGCCGCGCTGGCGGGGCCTAAGGATCTGATCGACGAGGCCTGCCTGTGGCAGCACCGCCAGGGCGGGCGCGTCGCCCAGCTCTATCCCTATGTCCTCTCGGCGCGGAAGGGACTTGCCGAGCGCCTGCCGCTGATGGGCGTCTTCCATGCGGAGATCCGCCGCGTGGCGGAGGCGCTTCGCGGCCTGCCCGGCCTCCGCGTGACGCCGGATCCGCCGGAGGCGACCTCGATGCTGATCGCGCTCCCCGGCTCCCAGGAACAGGCCGAGTCCGCGGTGCTCGACCTCGCCGAGGAAACCGGCATCTGGCTGGTCGACCGGATCATGGCGAGCCCAATCCAGGGTCTCGCGCTGGCGGAACTGACCGCCGGGACCGGCACCTCTGCCTTCGCCTCGGCCGAGGTTCGCGCCCTGTTCGAACGGGTGCTCGCGCGGCTCGGTGGATGACCGGCCCCGCTACTGCATCATCCGCGGCAGCCAGAGCACCAGCTCCGGCACATAGGCAACCAGGAAGATCACGGCCATCCAGGTCATGGTGTAGGGAAACAGCATGCCGAGGGCCGCGTTGTAGCTGATCCCTGCGATGCGGCAGGCGACCATCGCCAGCACGCCGACCGGCGGCGTGACCGACCCCACCACCAGCAGCATGATGGTGACGATGCCGAAATGGACGGGGTCGTAGCCGAGGTGGCTGATCAGCGGCCCCATGATCGGGACGACGATGATCAGGGCCGGCACCGGCTCGAGGAAGGTGCCGAGCAGGAAGAAGAAGACGATCAGCACCGCCATCGCCAGCTTGGGATCGCTGGTGATGGCCAGCATGAATTCCAGCGTGGTCTGGCCGACGCCGGCACGGCTCAGGACCCAGCTGAAGAGGGCGGCACCGCCCAGCGTCACCAGCGCGCTCGCCGTCACCTCGGCGGCCGAGGCGAAGTTGCGGTAGAGCGAGGCGAAGCTGTGTCGGCCGCCGATGGCCCCGTAGAGAAGCGCGTACAGCGCGGCGACCGACCCCGCCTCGGTCGGCGTGAAGGCGCCGGACAGGATGCCGCCGATGATGATCGCCGGCATGACCATGGCGGGGATCGCGCGCCAGGACGCGGTGAAGACCTCCGGAAGCTTCGCCCGCGGCAACGGCCGGGCACCGGCACCCGGCGCGAGAAACCAGGTGATGATCATCATGGCGATCCCGGCGATGATCCCGGGGATGGCGCCGCCGAGGAACAAGGCACCGATCGAGACGCCGGTGACCGAGCCGTAGATCACCGCGATGATGCTGGGCGGGATGATCGGCGCCATCATCGCCGCGCAGGCGGTGACGGCGACGGCGAAGGCCGGCTTGTAGCCCTCCTTCTTCATCGCCGGGATCATCATCGAGCCGATGGCGGCAAGGTCGGCGAGCGCCGAGCCGGAGATCGCCGCCATGAACATGTTGGTGAGGATGTTCGCCTGGGCGAGGCCGCCCCGGAGATGCCCGATCAGCGCCTTCGACATGCCGACCAGCCGCTCGGTGATGCCGGCGACGCTCATCAGCTCACCGGCCAGGATGAACAGCGGCACCGCCAGCAGCGAGAAATTGTCGAGGGAATCATAGAACTGCTGCGCCAGCAGCAGCACCGGGAGCTGCCCGTCGATGAGGATCGCGAGGATGGCGGCGAAGCCCATGCAGTAGGCGATGGGCATGCCGAGGCACATGAAGACGAAGAACAGCACGAGCATCAGGCCGACGGTCATAGGGTTCTGTCCGTCGGCTCGTCGGATGGTTCGTGCTGCTGCCAGGTCAGGATCGTCATCAGCGATTCGAGCGCCGCGCCGACCGGGATCGCCAGATAGACCGTGTACTTCGGCACGTCGAGCAAGGGCGAGTTCTGGAACCAGGTGCGGTCGACGAACTGGATCCCGGCCCACATCAGCGTCAGGCAGAAGGCAAGGGTGAGCCCGTCCGTCAGCCCGACCACGAACCGGCGGCCCGCCGGCGGCAGCATCAACTCCAAAATCTCGATGCGGATATGGGCGCGGGACGCCGCGACCAGCGCCACGCTGATCATGACCCCCCACAGCATGGCGCCGCGAACCAGCTCCTCCGCCCAGAACAGCGACTCGTTCAGCACGTAGCGGAAGAAGACCTGGAGCAGGACGAGGAAGAAGTATCCAGCCAGCAGCGCCACCGACACGGCGGTCAGCACCGTCCGGAGACGATCGACCAGCGGACCGGTCGCCCAGGCGAGGAAGGGAGTCATCAGGGCTCAGACGAAACGCCCCCGGAAACGGTCCGGGGGCGTTCGTTGCAGATCATGAGTTGCTCAGGCCTTGCCGGCGGCCTGGACGGCCTCGATGTAGGCCTTCGCCTTCGGCCCGGCCTTGGTGACGAAGTTGTCGATGACCGGGCCCATCTTCGAGCGGAAGGACGGAATGTTCGGCGAGGCGTTGGCGCTGACCTTGGAGGCGAGCTCGGTCCAGGCCTCCCCCTGGATCTTCAGGTTGGCTTCCCACATCTGCTTCGCCGTGGTGTCGACCGCCGCGTCGCGAAGCGCCTTCTGCACGTTGGGCGGGAGGGACGCCATCTTCTTGGCGCTGGCCATCATCGAGACCTCGGTGAAGATGTGGTAGGTGCGGGTCACGAACTTCGCGACCTCGTACTGCTTGCCTGATGTCACGAAGTCGGCAGGCGCCTCGAATCCGTCTATCACACCGGTCTGGAGCGCGGTGTAGATCTCGCCCGCCGGGATCGGCGTCGGGTTGGTGCCGAGCGCGCGTGCCATGTCCACATAGACCGGGATCTCCGGCACGCGGAGCTTGATGCCGCGGAGGTCGTCGGCCGACTTGATCTCCTTCTTGGTCACGAAGATGCGGAAGCCCGACGCGCCGAGCGACAGGATGTCGATGCCGAGCGTGTCCTTGGCCTCCTTGGTCACCTGCTCGCCGATCGGCCCGTAGAGGACCTTCTTCACATGATCGTAGTCGTTGAACAGGAAGGGGATGGAGGTGAAGCCGAACTGCGGCTGCCAGTTGGCCATCGTGCCGAGGTCGCTCCAGCACAGGTCGAGGGTCCCGAGCTGAAGGGCTTCCGAGGACGTACGCAGGTTGAAGAGCTGCGAGGCCGGCCGGATGTCGATCGTCACCTGCCCGTTGGTCGCCTGCTTCACCTGATCGGCGAACTTCTCGGCGACGCCGTGGATCAGATGCGCCGTCGGGACGTGGTGCGAGAAGACGAGCCGGATCGGCTGCGCCTGCGCCTTGGCGACATATGGCATCGCCAGAACGCCCGCGGCGCCGGCGCCGTAGCCTAAGAGTTTCCGCCTGGAAATGGTCACTGCTTCCTCCCGTTCGCGGCTGAATGCCGACGTTTCTTTGGTCCCGCCCAGATCGCGTCGCCCGCTCTCGGGCGTCGAATTGGGCCATCCGTCGGGGTCGGAGTTTAACGACGACGGGTCATTGCTGGCAAGCTACTCCGGCGCTATATTGAAGGGCTGGCTGAGTGGCTTGTCGTTTCGGAAACGGAGCCGCTGCCGCGTCTAGTGTCTATCACCCGTTCCAGGTGCCCGGCGGAGGAACCTCGATGATCAGCGACAAGGATGTGGAAACCTACCGCAAGCGCGGCTACATCGTCTTGCCGAATGTGCTGTCGGAGGACGAGGTCGCCGACCTCCGGCGGGTGACCGAGGAGTTCGTCGAGGGCTCCCGCGCCGTCACCTACCATACCGACGTCTACGACCTCGAGCCCGGCCACACCGCCGAGCAGCCCAAGGTCCGGCGCATCAAGACCCCGCATGCCCACCATCCGGTCTACCAGCGGATGGTGAAGCATCCGAAGATCCTTGCGGTTCTCACCAAGCTGTGGGGGCCGAACATCCGCTTCGACCTCTCCAAGCTCAACCTGAAATCGGCCGGCTTCGGCTCGCCGGTCGAATGGCATCAGGACTGGGCCTTCTATCCGCACACGAACGACGATCTGGCCGCCGTCGGCATCATGATCGACGACTTTACGCCGGAAAACGGCTCGATGCAGGTCATTCCGGGCAGCCACAAGGGCCCGATCTACAATCATCACGCCAAGGGCCACTTCGTCGGCGGCGTCGATCCGTCCAAGTCCAATATCGACTTTTCCAAAGCGGCGATGTGCACCGGCAAGGCGGGCTCCATCACGGTCCATCACGCCCGCCTCCTGCATGCGTCATCGGCCAACATCTCCGGCGCGCCCCGGCGCTTCCTCCTGCACCAGTACCGCGCCGCCGACGCCTGGCCGCTGATCCATCCGCCGACATCCTGGGAGAAGTGGGAGTCGCTGCTGGTTTCCGGCGAGGAGACGCTGGAGCCGCGCATGGTCGCGCTCCCGGTGCGTCTGCCCTACCCGCCGGCGCCGAACCAGGGCTCGATCTACGAGAACCAGCGCGACCTCGAGACCAAGTTCTTCAAGATGCCGGACGAGATCCAGAAAAAGCTGGAGCCCGCCCAGTAGGCCGCCTCTCATTTCGGCGCCCTGCCGTCAGCCGCCTGCGACCCCGTCGCGGGCGGCTTTTCCTTGTTCGGAGCCAGCTATGAGCATCATCGACCTGGTCGAGGTTCATGAATTCACCTTCGATGCCGCGAACCTCGGCATCGAGGCCGACGGTCCGGCCGCCATCTACAACATCGGCTACAAGCCGGGCGGCAAGCTCACCATGTCGAAATACGCCGTGGTCATCGGCACCAAGGACGGTGCGCGGGGCGAATACGTGACCCAATGGGTCGGGACCAAAGCGGCGTTGGCGCAGACCCTGATGCTGGCGCCGATGCTGATCGGACGGAATGCCGACCAACGCGAGAGCATCTACGACGACTTCAAGCGCGAGATCCGGCAGTACGACCACATGGGCCACGGGCCGCTCGACATCGCCCTTTGGGACCTGGCTGGGCGCAAGTTCGGCGCTTCCGTCACCCAGCTCCTCGGCGGCTACAGGAAGCGGCTCAAGGCCTATGCCTCCACCTACCATGCCGACCGCAACGGCGGCCTCGATTCCAAGGAGGCCTTCGTTACCTTCGCCGAGCACTGCCACGATCTCGGCTACCGCGCCTTCAAGATCCACGGATGGCACGACGGCGACGCCCGCGAGGAGGCGGAGAACGTCCGTTACATGGGCAAGAAGATGGGCGGACGTATGACCCTCATGCTGGACCCGGCCTGCGAGCTCCGCACCTTCGCCGACGCGCTCCATGTCGGCCGCGCCTGCGACGACGCCGGGTTCTTCTGGTACGAGGACCCGTTCCGCGACTCCGGCGTCTCGGCCTTCGCCCACAAGAAGCTGCGCGAGATGATCCGGACCCCGCTTCTCCAGACCGAGCACGTGCGCGGCCTCGAGCCCAAGGCCGACTTCCTGATCGCCGGCGGCACCGACTTCCTCCGCGCCGATCCCGAATACGACATGGGCATCACCGGCTGCATGAAGATCGCGCACCTCGCCGAGGCCTTCGGCATCGACGTCGAGGTCCATGCCTCGGGCCCGGCCCATCGGCACTGCATGGCCGCGATCCGCAACACCAACTTCTACGAGGTGGCGCTGGTCGGCCCGAACTGCCCGAACGCGTTGGCGCCGGTCTATGCCTGCGGCTATTCCGACCAGCTCGAGGCGATCGGCAAGGACGGTTGCATGCCGGTTCCTGACGGGCCGGGTCTCGGCGTCACCTATGACTGGGATTTCATCGACCGCCGCCGGACCCAGATCCACCGCTTTGGCGCAGCGAGTAAGCCGGTCCCGGTCAAAACGACGGTGAAGCCCAAGAAGCGGCGCTGAGAGAGCGCATCGTCATTCGGCAGCCTTCCGGGTGCGCTCTTCGGCCTCGATCCGGCTCCAAAGGGCCCGGATCATGTCCTTCATCGCCTGGGCCTCCTGCCAGCGGTCCGACAGGTCGGCGTCCTTGGCATCGGTGATCGCATAGGGCTTGGGGCCGAGCTCGCAGAGGAAGGTCAGCGTCGCGTCCTTGGGCGCCCGTCGCCGCCAGGAGCGGAAGCCGTACTCCCACCAGCCCATGAACAGGTCGACCCACGGCTTGTGGTGGGCGAAGCCGATCGGGATCTGCACCTGCTCGCGGCTGGCGACACGGCCGTGGAAGCCCCAGCAGTTGTCGAGGATGCGGTGCATCAGCCGGTGGTTCTCATCGCTGATCGGAGGACCGGCAAACTCGCGCCCCACCAGGTAGTGCGAGATGTCGCCGGTGAGCCTCAAGTCGGGGAAGCAGTCGAGGAGATGGAGCGTGAAGAAGAGATCGGTCGTCATCCGGTCCCGATGCGTCTCGATGTGCATGCGCACCTCGGCCTGCTCGGCGAGCCGCCGCCAGCCCTCGATATACGGAATGCACTCCTCGATCCGGTACGGCCGGACGTCCGGCTGCAGGTTCAGGTGCTCGGCCCCGAGCTTGGCGACGTTGTCGAGAATCGGCTTCAGGTCGTCGACCGTCTGGGGATAGCACTGCGCCTGCCAGGTGAGGCCGTACTCGCGCAGGATGTCGGTATGCGCCTTGGCCTGGGCGAAGTCGAAGAAGCGGACGCCGGCGCCGTCGAATCCGGCGTCGCGGATCATCTTGAGCTTCTCTTCGAGGGACCACTCGTGGCCATCCGGCTGCCGACGTTCCATCGCCCACATCGACTGATAGACGAGCAGCTTCTGCATGGCTTCCTCCTGTGGCCGGCGTCAGGCGAGGCCGGCGGCGTGGTGCTTCAGGTGATCTTCGACGAAGGTCTGGATGAAATAGTAGCTGTGATCGTAGCCGGGCTGCCGGCGGAGCGTCAGCGGCTGGCCGGCGTGCTTGCACGCCAGCTCGAACAGCTCGGGCTTGAGCTGGTCGGCGAGGAACTTGTCGGCCATCCCCTGGTCGATCAGGATCGTTCCCGGGAATTTGTGCCGTCGCACCAGTTCGCTCGCATCGTATTCCCGCCACGCCGCCTGGTCAGGACCGAGATAGCTCGAGAACGCCTTCTGGCCCCAGGGAACGCGCATCGGCGCCACGATCGGCGCGAAGGCCGAGACCGTCCGGTACTTGCCGGGGTTGCGGAGCGCCAGCACCAGCGCACCATGGCCGCCCATGGAGTGGCCGAAGATGCCGTGGCGATCGGCCTTAGCCGGAAACGAGGCATCGATAAGCTCGCGCAGCTCGGAGGTGACGTAGCTGTACATGCGGTAGGCCGCCCGCCACGGCTCGGCCGTGGCGTCGACATAGAAGCCGGCGCCGACGCCGAAGTCCCAGCTCGCATCGTCGCCGGGAAAGCGCTGGGACCGCGGGCTGGTGTCGGGCATCACCAGCATCAAGCCGAGCGCGGCGGCCACCCGCTGCGCGCCCGCCTTGATGGTGAATGTCTCTTCCGTGCAGGTGAGCCCGGCAAGGTAGGTGACCGCCGGCACCTTGCCGGTCGCCGCCTGCGGCGGCTTATAGACGGCGAAGCGCATGGGGCCGCCGCAGGTCTTCGACTCGTGCCGATAGAAGCCCTGCACGCCGCCGAAGCAGGCCTGCTCCGAGATCGTCTCCATATCAGTACTGGACCACCGTCCGGATCGACTTGCCGGCATGCATGAGGTCGAAACCCTCGTTGATCCGCTCGAGCGGCAGCTTGTGGGTGATCAGGTCGTCGATGTTGATCTTCCCCTCCATGTACCAGTCAACGATCTTCGGCACCTCGGTGCGGCCGCGGACGCCGCCGAAGGCGGTCCCCTTCCAGACGCGCCCGGTGACGAGCTGGAACGGACGGGTCGAGATCTCCTTGCCGGCGCCAGCGACGCCGATGACGACGGAGACGCCCCAGCCGCGGTGGCAGCACTCGAGCGCCTGGCGCATCAGGTCGGTATTGCCGACGCATTCGAAGCTGTAGTCGGCCCCGCCCTTGGTCAGCTCGACGAGATAGGGGACGAGGTCGCCCTTGACCTCCTTCGGGTTGACGAAATGGGTCATGCCGAACTTGCGGGCCAGCGCCTCGCGCGCCGGGTTGATGTCGACGCCGATGATCATGTCGGCCCCGGCCATGCGGGCACCCTGGACCACGTTGAGCCCGATGCCGCCCAGGCCGAAGACGACGACATTTGCGCCGGGCTCCACCTTCGCCGTC
Source organism: Alphaproteobacteria bacterium (assembly GCA_009694025.1). Classification (GTDB taxonomy): domain Bacteria; phylum Pseudomonadota; class Alphaproteobacteria; order SHVZ01; family SHVZ01; genus SHVZ01. The sequence continues at coordinate 72,269 of SHVZ01000007.1, forward strand.
TTGATCACCGCGCCGATGCCGGTGGTAACGCCGCAACCGATGTAGCAGACCTTGTCGAACGGCGCGTCCTCACGGATCTTCGCCAGCGCGATCTCCGGCAGCACCGTGAAGTTCGCGAAGGTCGAGCAGCCCATATAGTGGTGAACCGGCTTGCCGCCCATCGAGAAGCGGCTGGTCCCGTCCGGCATCAGGCCCTTGCCCTGGGTGGCGCGGATCGAGGTGCAGAGGTTGGTCTTCTGGCTCAGGCAGGATTTGCACTGCCGGCATTCCGGCGTGTAGAGGGGGATGACGTGGTCGCCCTTCTTGAGGCTGGTCACGCCGCGACCGATGTCGACGACGACGCCGGCGCCCTCATGGCCGAGGATGGCTGGAAACAGACCCTCGGGATCGGCGCCGGAGAGCGTGAACTCGTCCGTATGGCATATGCCGGTCGCCTTGATCTCGACCAGCACCTCGAAGTCCTTGGGCCCCTCCAGCTTGACGGTCTCGATCGAAAGCGGTGCTCCCGCCTTGAGCGCCACGGCTGCACGCACGTCCATGACTGGTTCCCTCACCCGGATTCATTGAAGGGCCGACTAAGGCCGGCCGGCAGGATAACCGCTCACGCCGCGGTGCGCTACGGAACCGCCTCCCGGCGGCGGGGTCTCCTGGACAAGCATTGAAAGCACGGTGACTCCGATGAGCGTCGGCACCATCCTCCTGATCATCCTTGTCATTCTCTCGATCGGCTCGCTGCCGACCTGGCCAACAGTTCGGGGTGGGGCTACTTCCCGACGGGCGGCTTGAGCACGGCTCTCCTCATCGTCATCGTGCTTCTCCTAGTGGGTCGCCAATAGCGCCGCGAACCTGTTCGAAGGCCGCGACTGTTGCGTCCGGCCGGCCGTAGTCTTATGAGAGCCGGCCTAGGCCCGAAGGACGGCCCGCAACCCGGATCGTGGACAGAGTGACAGCGCGCGCCATCAAGACCTCGCCGGAGCCGTGGCGGAAATTGCCCGTCGGCCTGCTGGCGCGATCCGGCGTGCCGCTCTACCGCCAGCTCATGGACTGTGCGTCGTCAGAACATTTGGGACAGATGGTGTTGTAATTTAGAGGAGGGTTGGCCTCATCTGGTTGGTTGATCTTAGGCAGCGAGTTTGCGGTGAAGCAAGCGGCGCTGTTCGATGGTTTTCCGTTTGATGCGCGCCCGTTCGA
>SHVZ01000071.1 GCA_009694025.1 Alphaproteobacteria bacterium
TCAACTCGCTCGTCGAACTCAAGGCTCACATCAACGCCTTCATCACCGCATACAACGACACCGCAAAACCCTTTGCATGGACCAAATCCAAGGTCCATCAAAAGCGCCTCAAAGCCCATTTCGCGGATCAGTGATTCCGGGTACTAGTCGACCCAGCGGAGGCCGGCCAGGTCGGTCACCGAGACCGGCGAGCTCTTCCAGAATCCCCGGAGCTTGGCGGCGTAGACGCCGGTCCGCGGCAGCTGGAACATGAAGGCGTGGACCGCCTCCTCGGCGATCATCCGCTGGATCTGGCCGTAGAGGTCCTTCTGCTTGGCCTCGTCGCTCTCGGCCAGCACCGCCTTCATCAGCTTGTCGAAGGCCTCGTTCTGGTAGCCGTAGTAGTAGTCCTTGCCGCGGCTGTAGTTGTCCTGGTCCCAGGGCGACACATGGGCGACCACGGTCATGTCGTAGTTCTTCTGCTTGTAGACGATATCGAGCCATTGCGCCCATTCGACCGGCTCGATCTTGACGCGGATGCCGGCGTCGGCGAGCTGGGATGCCACGATCTCGGCCGAGCGGCGCGCATAGGCGAAGGGCGGCGGCTTGATGTTGATGTCGAGGCCGTTGGCGTAGCCCGCCTCCTTCAGCAGCTCCTTGGCCTTGGCGATGTCGTGCGGGTAGCGATTGGTCAGATCGACGTACCAGGGGTGATGCGGCGGGAAGTGGCTGCCGATCGGGACGCCGTAGCCGGAGGTGGCGCCGTCGATGATCGACTTCCGCTCGATCGCGTGGTTGACGGCGCGGCGCACCCGGATGTCGTCGAAGGGCTTCTTGCCGTTGTTGAGGATCAGCGGCACCTCGCCCTCGGTCGAGCCGACCACCACCTGGAACCGGCTGTCGCCCTTGAAGCGGTCGAGCGTCTCGGTCGCGCCGATCACCGGGAAGGCGTCGATGTCGCCGGTCAGCAGCGCCGGCACCTGGGCTGCGGCATCCGGCACGAACTTGAAGGTCGCCTGACGGATCTGCACCTTGCCGGCATCGCGGTAGGTCTGCGATTTCTCCAGAACGACCCGGTCGCCCTTGACCCATTGCTTGAACTTGTAGGGGCCGGTGCCGACCGGGCTGTTCTTGTTCCCCTCGGCCGACTTCGGATCGAAGATCGCGGCACCGCCGGATGCCATGTAGGAGAGGAAGAGGCTGGACGGCTGCTTCAGGCGCAGCACTACCGTCTCCGGGTCAGGCGTCTCGATCCCGGCGATATTACCGAAGTGGCGCTTGGTCGGGTTGGTCGAGTCGGCCGCACCGGCGCGTTCGAACGACCATTTGACGTTGGCCGAGGTCAGCTTCTCGCCATTGTCGAAGGTGACGCCCTTCGGCAGCTTGAAGGTATAGACCTTGCCGTCCTCGCCGACGGCCCAGGAGGAAGCGAGCCCCGGCTTCACCGTACCGTCCTCGCCGATCCGCGTCAGGCTCTCATAGACGTTGACGCTGAAGATCACGTCGATCGCCGCCGCGGCGTTCTGGGTCGGGTCGAGCACCGGCGGCTCGTCCTGCATGCCGATGACGATGGTGTCCTTGGCGGCGAGCGCCGCGGTCGCGGCCAGGATGAGGGCGAGGGCCACCGGGGCGGCAAAGAGACGGTTCATCGGGTCTCCTCCAAAGGAATGGCGGCGCACCTTGCCAGAGGCAGGTTGCGCCGCCGTGACATCGAACCGGTCAGTTGACCCAGCGGACTTCCGTCAGGTCGTTGGCCTGGACCGGGCTGTTCTCCCACAGGCCCTCGATCTTGGCGTTCCACACGCCGGTCTTCGGCAGCATGAAGAGGAAGCCGTTGACCGCGTCGGCGGCCAGCATGCGCTGCGCGTCGCCGAAGGCCTTGTTGCGGACCTCGTCCCTGCCGGCCGAGACCGTGAGGTCGATCAGCGCCTTGAACTCCGGCTTGCCGTACTGGAAGTAGTAGTTCGGATCGGCGTAGATGTTGATGTCGAGCGGCTCGGTGTGGCTGATGATGGTCAGGTCGAACTGCTTGGCCTTGAACACCTGCTCCAGCCACTGCGGGAACTGGAGCTGCTCGATCTGGGCCTTGACGCCGACCTGCTCGAGCATGGCGGCGATCAGCTCGCCTGAACGTTGCGCGTAGGCCGGCGGCGGGAGCCGCAGCGAAAGGGTGAGGTTGCTCTTGCCGGCCTCCGCGAGGAGCGCCTTCGCCTTGGCCGGATCGTAGGGATAGACGCCGGTCAGGTCGACATAGGCGGGATGGTTGGGTGAGAAATGCGCGCCGATCGGCGTCGCGGTGCCGCCGGCGGCACCGATGATGATCGACTTCCGGTCGATGGCGTGGCTGATGGCGCGCCGCACCCGGATGTCGTCGAGCGGCGCCTTCTTGTTGTTCATGGCGAGGATGGTCTCGCCCTCGGTGTTGCCGACCACGATCTTGAGCTTGGGATCGGCTCTGAGCCGGTCGAGCGCGTCGCCGGCACCGGTGTTGGGGGACGCATCGATGTCGCCGGCGAGAAGGGCCGCGACCGTCGCCGCCGGGTCGGGGATGAAGCGGAAGGTCGCCTTGTTGAGCTTGATGTTGGCGGCGTTCCAGTGCTCGGGGTTCTTCTCGATCTCGAGCCGGTCGCCCTTGTTCCAGCGGACGAACTTGAAGGGGCCGGTGCCGACCGGCTTGGCCTTGGCGTCGGCGATGGCGCCGGGCGCCACCACCACGGCCTCGCCCATGCCGACGAGGTAGGGGACGAGGCCGACCGGCTTCTTCAGGCGGATGACGACGGTGCCCGGGTCCGGCGTTTCCACCTCCATGCCGTTGTCGGTCAGCATGGTCTTCTTCGGGTTGGCGCTGTCGGTCGAGGTCGTGCGCGCCAGCGACTGGGCGACGGCGGCCGAGGTCAGCTCGGTGCCGTCATGGAACTTGACCCCGCGCCGGAGCTTGAAGGTGTAGACGAGGCCGTCGGCCGAGAGCGTCCACTCGGTCGCCAGGCCCGGCTGCACCAGGCTCCTGCGGTCGAGGCGGGTCAGGCCCTCGTAGACGTTGGTGTAGAGGATCTCCTTGATCGCGGCCGCCGGGCTCAGGACCGGGTCGAGATGCGGCGGCTCGAGCGCCATGCTGAGCGTGATCGAGTCCTTCTGGGCGTTGGCGCCGGTGGCGGCGAACGCGCCGGCCGCCAGTACGGCGGCGAACAGCATGGGCTTGCGCATGGTGATTTCTGTCCCTCCCGAGGAGCGCCGACGATAATCGGCAATGCTCGCCCATTGCCGCCGCTCTTGGCAAGGGGCAGACGGTCTCTAGCCCAGACTTTTCCAGCCCGGAAAGCGCCCGAGCGTCTCGGCATGGTAGACGCCGCGGGCGACCGCGCGGGCGAGGCAGTCGGCCGCCATGTGGCCGACCAGGGTCAGCATGACGAGGTCGTCGAGCGGCATCCGGCCGGTCGAGAGCGCGAAGACGGTGTCGCCGTCGAAGGGCGTATGCACCGGGCGGATCGAGCGCGCGAGCCCGTCGTCGGCCATCAAGGCCATACGTCGCGCCTCCCCTTTGTCGAGGGTGACGTTGGTCGCGACGATGGCGATGGTGGTGTTGGCGGCCGGCGAGGGCGGCAGCGGCGGTCGCGGCATCTCCAGATCAAGCTCGCCCGTCAGTTTCGGTGCGCCGAGGCCGCCGAATTCCCCCGCTTGTTCGTAGGGCCAGGCCCAGAAATGGCGCGTGCCCGGCATCACCGTCTCGCCCCAGGCGTTGACCGCGACCAGCGCTCCGACCTGGATGCCGTCGGGGGAGACCAGCGAGGCCGATCCGAGACCGCCCTTGAGCCGGCCGGCCTTGGCGCCGAGGCCGGCGCCGACATTGCCGAGCGGGAAGTCGTGGCCGAGCGCGCGTGCCGCCTCGGCGCCAAGCCGGCGATAGGGTGGGTCCTCGCCCCAGGACTTGTCGCCGCCGTTGATGAGGTCGAAGAAGATGGCGGCCGGCACGATCGGCACGACCGCGGTGTTGATCTTGTAGCCGCGGCCCAAGGCGGCCAGCACGTTGGTGACGCCGGCCGCGGCGTCGATGCCGAACATCGAACCGCCGGAGAGCACGATGGCGTCGATGGCGTCGATCCGACACGACGGATCGAGGGCGTTGATGTCGCGGGTGCCGGGGGCGCCGCCGCGGACTTCGGCGGCCGCGACCGCGCGCTCGTCCGGGACGACGACGGTGGTGCCGCTCCAGGCGCGCCGGTCGACGGCGTTGCCGACCTTGATCCCGTCGACGTCGGTGATCAGGTTGCGTCGGCCCGGCTTGAGGCCGGTCATACGTCCTGGTCTTTCAGCGTCATCCCCAGAATCATGAAGGTGACGGCGAGGCCGGCGGCGGAAAGGCCGGCAAGCCCGCCCCAGATCCAGCCATGGGACTGGCCGACGAAGACGATGCCGCCCCAGAACGACAGGAAGGCGAAGGTCGAAGACAGGATCATGAAGCCTGCCCGCACCATCTGCTTGGCGATGCGAGAGGCCTTCATCGACTCTTTGATCGCCGTCGTCATCTGTGTCCGGCGGATGGCCGAGGCGATCTCGTCGCGGGCCATCTTCTGCCAGTCGCTGAGATACATTCCGGTCTTGCCGTCGGCGCTCTCCTCCGGATTCTCGATCGCCTCGCGGAGGCGATCGACGATCTCCTTCGCCTGATCCTCCGGCGTCTTCTTTTTGCGCTTAAAGCCCAGCATCGGGCGCGCACTCTAACGAGAGTCGCTTCCTTGGGCCAGCCAACGTCGCATCGCCTGCGCGGCGAGGTCCGGATGGCGCTGGAGCAGCTCGGCCACGCGCTTGGTCGTGGCGGCGTTGATCCGCCCTTCGATGCGCCGGACGTCGATCACCGCATCCAGAAGGTCGTCGGGCTCGTCTCGGGCGGGAGGAAGCTTGCCCGCGGTGGACGCCCGCGGATCGAATCGCGGCATCGCCATCGGACCGGCCGACGCCGACAGCCGCGCCCCTGGCCGGCGCGGGGGCGGCTCGCTCCGGCCGCCGGCATTCAACTGGAGCGCGCGGACGAGGATCGGCTTCGCCAGCATCGCGACGGCGAGGATCACCAGACCGGCGAAGATCGACTTGAGGAAGCCCACGAGGCCAAGCTTACGCGGGCTGGCCCGCGGCGGCGAGCCGGGCGGCTGCCTCGGCCGACGGCCGGCACGTCTTCATGACGCGGCCCTGAGCTTCTGCGTGTCGTTGGCGGCCTGCCCCTTTTTCGACTGGCCCATGTAGTCGCGGGTCAAGGGGACGGCGGCGATGTCATGGGTGAGCTGCATCTGGAAGACCATGTTGAAGCCGTGCCGAAAGGTCAGCTCGCTGGCGACGAGATAGAACTCCCACATGCGCAAGAACCGGTCGTCATAGAGCCGGCGGATCTCCTCGCGATTGGTCTGCACGTTCTGGCGCCAGGCCTTCAAGGTCTCGGCGTAGTGGAGACGGAGGATCTCGATGTCGGTGACGGCGAGGCCCGAGCGCTCGACTGGCGGCAGAACCTCGGACAGCGCCGGGCTGTAGCCGCCGGGAAAGATGTACTTGTTGACCCACGGATTGGTGAATCCCGGGCCGTCGCGGCGGCCGATCGAGTGGAGCAGCGCCACGCCGTCCGGCTCGAGCAGCGCTCCGACCTTGTTGAAGAACTCCGGATAGTGGCGGATGCCGACATGCTCGAACATGCCGACGGAAACGATGCGGTCGAAGCGGCAGTCGAGCTGGCGATAGTCCATGAGCTCGAAGCGGACGCGGTCGGCGAGGCCGGCCCGCTTGGCCCGCTCCCGGGCGGCGGCGAGCTGCTCGGTCGAGAGCGTGACCCCCAGCACCTCGACATCGGCCGCCTCGGCGAGGTGGAGCGCGAGCCCGCCCCAGCCGGAGCCGATATCGAGGACGCGCTGGCCCGAGGCCAGCCGCAGCTTGGCGGCGATGTGCCGCATCTTGGCGCGCTGGGCCTCGGCCAGCGGCTGGCCCGGATGCTCGAAATAGGCGCAGGAGTACTGGAGGCTGGGATCGAGAAAGAGCTCGAACAGCCGCCGGCTGAGGTCGTAGTGGCGGGCGACGTTCCGGCGTGAGCGTCCGATCGGGTTGTACTGGTTCGCCCGCCGGCCCGCGCGGTAGAGCCGGTTGAGGGCAGCGAGCCAGGGATAGCTGTCGAGCCCCGACTGGTTGGCCATTCCGAGGTCGACCAGGTCGTAGACCGTGGTCCCATCCTCGCAGGTCAGCGTGCCATCCATGTAGGCCTCGCCGATCTTGAGCCAGGGATTGAAGAAGAGCTGGTGATGTAGCTTCGGATCGTGAAGGCGGATCACCGATCTCGGTTGATGGCCTTTGCCGAAGTGATGGGATCGTCCGCCGGCGTCGATCACCGTGAGGTCGCCGCGACGGACGCTGCGGTGCAAGAGCAAGGAAAAGAGCATGGCCCACCTCCCTCGTTCGCGGGGGAAGTATGGCGCGGATCGAGGGCAATTGCCTACGGGGTGAATTGCTCCTTGAGGATCCGGGCCTCGAGGTTGTGCTCCGGGTCGAACAACATGTGGCAGGCCCGGGTCCGGTCCTCGGCGATGGAGACCGAGACGACGTCGCGGACCTCGGTGAAATCGGCGGTAGCGCTGACCGGCCGCTTGTCCGGGTCGAGGACCGCGAGCTCGATCTGGGCTCCATGCCGCACCAGTGCGCCGCGCCAGCGCCGAGGCCGGAAGGCGCAGATCGGGGTCAGGGCCAGGACCCCCGCGCCGAGGGGGACGATCGGTCCGTGGGCCGAGAGGTTGTAGGCAGTCGACCCGGCCGGGGTCGAGACCAGGATGCCGTCGCAGGCGAGGTCGTTCAACCGCTCGATGCCGTCGACATGGACGCGGATATGGGCGGTTTGCCGGGTCTGGCGCAGGAGCGAGACCTCGTTGATGGCGAGAGCCGTCCTGACCCGGCCCCGTCGCGTCTTCGCCCGCATGACGAGCGGGCGGACCTTGACGGTCTCGGCGCGCGCCAGGCGTTCCATCAGATCCTCATCCCGGTACTCGTTCATCAGAAAACCGATGGAGCCTCGGTTCATGCCGAAGATCGGTTTCTTCTGGTCGAGATGGGCGTGGAGGGTTTCCAGCATCAGCCCGTCGCCGCCAAGGGCGACGATGACGTCCGCCTGGGAGGCCCCGACCGAGCCGTAGCGCCGGTTGAGCGCCGACTTGGCGGCGCGGGCCTCGGGCGTCTTGCCGGCGGCGAAATGGAGCTTCGGGCGCTTCACCCGCCGGTCACGCTCATGTGCCTGGCGACCGCCGGCCCGGTGTGGCGGCGGTCGATGACGAAGTCATGGCCCTTGGGCTTGCGCGAGATCGCCTCGCCGATGGCGACCAGCAACGTCTCGTCGGACTCGCTCGCCCGAAGCGGCGCGCGGAGGTCGGCGGCGTCGTCCTGGCCTAAGCACATGTAGAGCGTGCCGGTGCAGGTCAGGCGGACGCGGTTGCAGCTCTCGCAGAAGTTATGGGTGAGCGGGGTGATGAATCCGAGCATCTGCCCGGTCTCCTTGACCCGGACGTAGCGGGCGGGGCCGCCGGTCCGGTAGTCGACGTCATCGAGCGTCCAGTCGCGCTTGAGGCGGCTGCGGACCATGCTGAGCGGCAGGTACTGGTCGAGGCGGCGCTCGCCGCCGATGTCGCCCATCGGCATGACCTCGATGATCGTCATGTCGTGGCCGTTCCGGCCGCACCAGCCGACCATCTCCGACAGCTCGTCGTCGTTGACGCCGCGGAGCGCGACCGCATTGATCTTGACCTTGAGGCCGGCCGCCTTCGCCGCCGCGACGCCCCCCAGCACCTTCGGCAGCTGGCCCCAGCGGGTTATCTCGGTGAATTTCGCCGGGTCGAGGGTGTCGATCGAGACGTTGACGCGCTTGACGCCGCAGGCCGCCAGCTCCTCGGCGTGCTTGGCGAGCTGGCTGCCGTTGGTGGTGACGGTCAGCTCCGCCAGCGCGCCGGTCTTCAGGTGGCGCGAGAGCGACCTGAAGAGCTGCATGATGCCGCGTCGGACCAGCGGTTCGCCGCCGGTCAGCCTGAGCTTCCTGACCCCGAGGCCGACGAAGGCCGAGCAGAGCCGGTCCAGCTCTTCGAGCGACAGGATCTCCGCCTTCGGCAGGAAGGTCATGTCCTCGGACATGCAGTAGACGCAGCGGAAATCGCAGCGGTCCGTGACCGAGACGCGCAAGTAGCTGATATGGCGACCGAATGGATCGATCATGGGGACTAATGTAGGGCCTGCGCCGAGGAAAATCAGCCCCGTTCTCGTCGTGGTCTTGCCTCGCCTCCCCGCGGGTCTCAATGTCCGGGCATGAAGGAGTTCACCATCCGGCCGGACCCCGCGGACCCGAGGCTCACCCGGCGGGTCGCCGGCACCGACGAGGAGGGGCGGAAAGTCGATCTTGCGGTGCCGACCGAGCGGCCGCTGACGCTCTACCTCAACAAGCGAGAGATCGTCACCATGATGACGATCGGCGACTACCCCGAATACCTGGCGCTGGGATATCTCCTGAACCAGAACATGCTGAAGGCCGGCGATCCGGTCGACGGCATCGACTACGACCCGGAGATCGACACGGTGGTGGTGCGCACGCCCACGACCACCGACTTCGAGGCCAAGCTGAGGAAGAGGACCCTGACCTCGGGCTGTGCCCAGGGGACCGCTTTCGGCGACGTGATGGAGACCTTCGATGCCTCGCGGCTGCCGGCCGACGCCGTGCTCAAGACGTCGTGGCTCTACACCCTCTCCCGGAAGATCAATTCGGTGCCCAGCCTCTACCTGGAGGCCGGCGCCATTCATGGCTGCGTCCTATGCGAGCAGGACCGGCCGCTCGTCTACATGGAGGATGTCGGCCGCCACAACGCCGTCGACAAGGTTGCTGGATGGATGGCGACGAACCGCGTCGCCGGCGGCGACAAGATCTTCTACACGACCGGGCGCCTCACCTCGGAGATGGTGATCAAGACCGTGCAGATGGGGATCCCCATCCTGGTCTCCCGCTCCGGCTGCACCGCCTGGGGCGTCGACCTTGCCGAACGGGCTGGCTTGACCCTGGTCGGACGGGCCAAGGGCAAGCACTTCCTGGTGCTTTCCGGTCACCACCGCGTGGTCTACGACGCCGACGCGCGCACGGTCGCTGAGGAGGCGAAACACCTTCGCCGCAAGGGCGCTGAGGAGGACGCCGCCTAGGAGCCGGTCTGAGTCCGGTAGGCCCCGCCGATCAGCCGCGGGATCCGATCCGAGGCCTCGAGTTCAGCGGCGACGGCCACGTCCCCGGCATGGTTCTCGGCCGCCAGCTCCTGCCCGGAGAGGCTCTCCAGCATCAGGCGCGAGAGATCCGATCGCGCCGCCCGGAATGCCGCCCGGGCGAGCTCGGCCTCGGCCGTCGGCGACGCGGCAGTCAGGGCGTCGATGATGGCGCCGGCGCCGAGCCAGTCCTCGATCGCCGGCCTAAGGCTGTGGTCGGGCCAGCGCTCGCCGGCGGCGAGGACGCCGACTTTGGCGAAGCCGGCGAGGGCGGCGGCCACGGCGCGGCGGTTCCTGAGGCACCCGGCGAAGACGGCGATGCCGCGTCGGCCCGACGCGATCGCCGACAGGGTCGAGCCGTTGGGGGAGGGGAGGACGACGGTTCCGCCGGTGGCGGCGCGCCGGAGGCTTGCCGGCGACAGGCTGATGTCGTCGGGTCCGGCCTCCGCCCGCCGCTTGGCGAGCCGGGCCCCGAGGCGGCGGGCGATGTCGGCCCCGTCGCGGCTGGTGGCGGCCGGATGGAGGACGATGTCGCGGTCTGCGGCGACCGAGACGCAGGTGGAGAACGACAGCACGTCGACGATGGCGACGGCGTCGACGCGACCGAGAAGACGGGCGAGGCCCTGCTCGCCCCAGTCGACGTCGACGGAGGTCATGGCGATCAGTAGCCGCGTGCGATGCTGCCGTCCGGCATGATCCTGAGCAGGAACTTCTGCTCGGTGTCGCCGGTCCGCCGGTTGGGCTGGTAGTCGCTGAGGACGAGTATGTCGCGATCGAAGGCGCGGGGCGGGTTGACCGGCTTTCCGGTGCGGTCGAAGCGCGCCAGCTCCTCCGGGAAAGTCAGCGTCGAGGCGCCGTCCGAGGGATAAGGGAAGGCGGCAACGACGAAGCGGCCGTCGCGGCATGCGGTCGTCGTCCAGAAGAACCGGTCCGAGCGAAGCAGAACGCCGGGTTGGGCCACCTTCGGCCGGTCGCTCTCCCAGGCGCGAACGAGGCGCCCGAGATCGTCGGGTCCGATCGGGGTCCGGGCGTTGGCGCCACGCAGGAAGTGGTCGGTGCGGTAGAGATCGAGGCTCGCCAGGTTGAGCCGGTCGAAGACCCGGGCTTCGACGGTGCCGGCCTCGATCTCGTAGACCCGCACCTGCTCGCCATAGACGCCGTTGTAGACGAAGCGCCACCGCTCCGGCGCGCCGGGAGCGCAGGCCCGGCGGATGTCGCTGCCGGCCATGACGTCGCCCCATTGAAAGTTGCGGGTAAGCGGGTCGTTGGCGATGCCGTTGGCTGTGCAACCGGCGAGGGCGAGCGTGGCAAGGAAGGCGGTGGTTCGACTCATGGACACATTGGAGAAGAGGATTGTGGCGCCTTATGGGCAATGCGGCGCCGCTTGTAAACGGCAACGGGTCGTCGTCGAGGCAGCGATCGGAAGGTGACGGCGCAGGCGAGCCTTGACCGCCGCGGGCGGGCTGGCCATGGTCGCCGCCTCCCGACGGAAGCACCCCCGTGAGCGCCAGCAAGACCATTCTCGTCCACCACTTCGTCGGCCAGATGCCGCTGGCCGGCATCGCCTGGCAGGCGACCCAGTACCTCTCGGCGCTCCGCCGGCTTGGACACGACGTCTGGTATGTCGAGGACAACGGGGTGAATCCGTATTCGCCGAAAGAGAACCAGCTGGTCTGGGACTCCACCTACAACATCGCCTATGTCCGGAGCATGATGGAGCGCCTGGGTTTGGGCGACCGCTGGGGCTATTGGGATCCGGTCAAGGAGGGCGCCTGGGTCGGCATCGGCCGCGAGCGGATGATGCGGCTCTATGGCGAGGCCGATGCGCTGATCAACCTCTGCGGCTCGACCAAGCTCCGCGACGAGCACATGGCCTGCCCGATCCGCATCCTGATCGACACCGACCCGGGCTACGAGCAGATCAAGATCGCCCAGGCCGATGCCTACTCGACCGAGTTCGTCGACGCCCACACGCACCTCTTCACCTATGGCCAGAACATCGGTGCAGCGGACTGCCTGATCCCGGCGGGAACGCGGCCGTGGAAGCCGACGCGCCCGCCGGTCGACCTCGATCTCTGGCCCTATGACGGGCGTCCGGCCCCTGCCGCCTACACGTCGGTCGCGACCTGGCAGAACAAGGGGAAGAACGTCCGCTGGCAAGGGCAGTCCTACCAGTGGTCGAAGCACACCAACTTCCTCGAATTTCTGGACCTGCCGAAGCGGAGCGGCCGCGCCTTCGAGCTCGCCCTGATCACCCCCGACGCCTCGGTCAACCGGCAGGTCGAGGAGGCGGGTTGGCGGGTCTTGGACGGTGCCTCCCAGTCGGAGACCATGGACTCCTATGGCGACTTCGTCCGCCGCTCACGCGGCGAGTTCACCGTCGCCAAGGACATCTACGTCCGCACCAACTCCGGCTGGTTCTCCGACCGCAGCGTCTGCTACCTCGCCAGCGGCCGTCCCGTGCTCATGCAGTCGACCGGGTTCGAGAAATTCGTTCCGACCGGGGCGGGGCTGCTCTCCTACAAGGATCACGACGAGGCGATCGCCGCGCTCGACGCCGTCGACGCCGACTACGAGCCCCACCGCAAGGCGGCCCGTAGGATCGCCGAGGACCACTTCGAGTGTTCCGCGGTGGTGAAGGAGATCCTGGACACGGTGGGACTATGAAGGGAGCCTAGGCGCTTCCGATCCGGAGAACCCTCATGCGTGTCTTCGCCGCGGCGCTGGCGACCGAAACCAACACCTTCGCGCCGATCCCGACCGACCTCGACATGTTCAGGGAAGGGATGTACGCGAAGCCCGGCGAGCATCCGCCGGAGCCGACGCTCTGCACCGCGCCTCTCGCCGTCGCTCGCAAGCGCGCGCGCCAGGACAACTTCACCCTGATCGAAGGCACCTCGGCCTGGGCTGACCCGGCCGGCCTGGTCAACCGCGGCGTCTACGAGGGGCTCCGCGACGAGATCTTGGGCCAGCTCAAGGCCGCGATGCCGGTCGACATCGTGCTTCTCGGACTGCACGGCGCCATGGTCGCCCACGGCTACGACGACTGCGAGGGCGACCTGATCCGGCGCTGCCGCGCCATCATCGGGCCGAAGGCGATCATCGGCGCCGAGCTCGACATGCATTGCCACATCACCAGGGAGATGACCACCGGCGCCAACGTCCTCATCGCCTTCAAGGAGTTCCCGCATATCGACTTCGCCGAACGGGCCGAGGAGCTGCTGTCGATCTGCCTGAGAGCGGCACGTGGCGAGGTCAAGCCGGTGATGAGCGTCTATGACTGTCGGTCGATGTCCGGGTTCATGACCAGCCGCGAGCCGGGGCGGAGCCTCGTCGACAGGATCAAGGCGATGGAAGGGCGGGACGGCATCCTGTCCATCACCATCGCTCACGGTTTCACGGCCGCCGATGTCGCCGAGAACGGCACCAAGGTCATCGTCGTCACCGACGGGCGTCCGGAATCCGGAGCGAAGCTGGCGGAGGCGCTGGGCAAGGAGATCAACTCGATCCGCGTCACGGGCGCCACGCCGCACCACAAAACGGACGCGGCGCTGGACCATGCGATCGCCGCACCGAAGGGGCCGGTCGTGCTGGCCGATCGCTGGGACAATCCCGGCGGCGGTGTCGCCGGCGACGGAACCTTCCTGCTCCGCGGCCTGATCGAGCGCCGCTTCCGGGACGCCTGCGTCGGCGCGCTTTGGGATCCGATCGCCGTCCGTTTCTGCATGGCGGCGGGCGCCGGCGCGACGCTGGCGCTCCGCTTCGGCGGCAAATGCACGCCCGACGGCGGCGAGCCGATCGACGCCGAGGTCGAGGTGTTGACATGCGTGCCGAACGCCACCCAGACCTTCCGCGGATCGGTGGTGCCGCTCGGCGACGCGGTGGCGATCCGCGTCCGCGGCATCGAGGTGGTCCTCAAGACCAGCCGGTCGCAGACCTTCGATCCATCGCTGTTCACCGCCGTCGGCATCGATCCGACGAAGAAGAAGATCGTGATCGTCAAGTCGAGCAACCACTTCTACGACGCCTTCGCCAAATTCGCCGCCGAGATCCTCTATGTCGACTGCGGCGGCCCTTATCCCGGCGATCCGCGCAAGGTCACCTTCACCAAGATCCGCCGCCCGATCTGGCCGCTCGACGACGTCGCCGAGGGGCAGGCGTTCCAGTAGCGAGGTCGAGGCGATGCCGTCACCGATCACCTTCGCCTCGGCCATGGCCACGCTGCCGCTGGTCGCCATCCTCCGCGGCGTCAAGCCCGACGAGGCGGTCGCCATCGGTGAGGCGCTGGTCGGCAAGGGTTTTCGCCTGATCGAGGTGCCGCTCAACTCGCCGGACCCGTTGCAGTCGATCCGCAGCCTGGCGGAGCGCCTGGCGGGGCGGGCGGTGGTAGGGGCCGGTACGGTGCTGACACCGACCGACGTCGATAAGGTTGCCGATGCCGGCGGAACGCTCGTCGTCATGCCGCACACGGACGTCCGGGTGATCCAGCGGGCCAAGGCGCTCGGCCTGATCGCGATGCCCGGGTTCGCCACGCCGAGCGAGGCCTTCGCGGCCTTAAGCGCCGGCGCCGATGCGTTGAAGCTGTTCCCGGCCGAGGCCAACCCACCCGCGGTGCTGAAAGCGATGAAGGCGGTGCTGCCGAAACAGGTCGCCGTGCTGCCGGTCGGCGGCATCGTGCCGGAGAGCATGGCGGCCTATGTCGGTGCCGGGGCCGGCGGCTTCGGCCTGGGATCGGCGCTCTACAAGCCGGGCGCGACGGCCGCCGAGGTCGCGGCCAGGGCCGATGCCTTCGCCGCCGCCTGGCGCCGGATCACCGGCTGACCGGCCGGACCACCCGGCTCGCCGGGAAGCGGACGGTGGCGGTGGTGCCGCGGCCGATCCGGCTCTCGAGCTCGATCGTTCCGCCGTGCATCTCGACCAGGCGCTTGCAGATCGAGAGCCCGAGGCCGGTGCCCTCCTTGGTCAAGCTTACCAGCGCGCTCGAGCGGTTGCGGAACGGCTCGAAGATGTGGGCGAGCTCGGTCTCCGGGATTCCCGAGCCGGTATCGGCGACGGCGAAACCGCCGTCGGTCGCCGCCGCCTCGAGGGTGACTGTACCGCCTGCGCCGGTGAATTTGAGGGCATTGGTGAGCAGATTGAGCAGGATCTGGCGGACGCCGCGAGCATCGGCCTTGAGCGACGGAAGGTCGGGGGCGATGACCTCGCGCCAGGTCACGCCGGCTTCGCGGGCACGATCGTCCAGCAGCCGAACGCAGTCGCGCACGAGGCTCGTCATGTCCAGAACCTCCTCGATCAGCTCGACACGCCCCGATTCGATCTTGGAGAGGTCGAGCACGTCGTTGATGAGCTGGAGCAAATGGTTCCCCGACCAGTGGATGTCGGCGGCGTAGTTGACGTAGCGGTCGTTGCCGAGCGGTCCGAACAGCTGCTGCTCCATCACCTCGGCGAATCCGAGGATGGCGTTCAGCGGCGTCCGGAGCTCGTGGCTCATGTTGGCGAGGAACGCGGACTTGGCTCGGTTCGAGGATTCCGCCCGGTCGCCGGGCCTCCTGGAGCTGCACTACGACCTGGCGGCCCTTGGTTACGTCGTGGACCACGATCACGTGGCCGATGCCGGCGACCGGCAAGCCGAGCAGCTCGAAGTGAGTTCCGTCAGCGCGCCGGCGCTCGACATGGACCGGTTCGCGGGTCGCGATCGCGCGACGCCAGCTCTCCAGCGTGGCGCCGACGCCCGTCGGCTCGATCTCGCCGGCGCGCGCCAGCTCGGCGATCGCGTCAGCGAGTGTCCCGCCGCTGAAGTCGGCCGGTAGCCCGATGAGCTTCACGTAGGGCCGGTTCCAGGCGAGGTAGCGGCCGGCGAAGTCGACGACCGCGACGCCCTCGCCCAGGCTCTCGAGCGTGGCCCGCAGCAGGCTCGACTGTGCGGCAAGCTCGGCGCTGTGCTGCTTCAGCTGGGTGATGTCCGTCATCAGCGTCACGTAGCTGCCATCCTCGGTCCGATGGTTGCTGACCCGGATCCAGGAGTTCTCGATGCGAAGCTCCATCGGATCTCCCGGCTCTTCGTGGGCGGCGATTCGGCCCTCGACCCAAGCCTCTTTGTCGGTCATGCCGGCGGATCGGTGGGCGCCGGCCTCGGCAAGGCCGCGCTTCAGATCTTCGAAGCGGATGCCGCGGCGGAGCAGGCCCTCGATGCGCTCGCGCCCGTCGGGAATGGCGGCATCGGCGGAGGCCGACCAGAGATCGGCGTAGCGCTGGTTCCAGATGACCAGCCGATC
The DNA here is from genome assembly GCA_009694025.1 of Alphaproteobacteria bacterium. Lineage (GTDB taxonomy): Bacteria > Pseudomonadota > Alphaproteobacteria > SHVZ01 > SHVZ01 > SHVZ01. Next base: position 15,504 of record SHVZ01000071.1, read on the forward strand.
GTCCGGGTCGAACATGGCGAAGCCGGCGTTGATCGACTCGATCGCGTCCCTGAGCCGGCTTTCAGCCTGGCGCTGTTCGGTGACGTCGATGGCGACCGACAGGATCGAGACGGTGCCACCGTGGAGCTTGAGCGGCAGCTTCGTCGCCAGGGAGGCGCGGACGACGCCGTCGTGGTCGGCGAAATGGATTGCGTGGAACGGCACCGCCTGACCGCTCCCCAGTACGCGACGGTCGATCGACTCGTCCTGGCCGCCGACGACCTCGCCGAACACCTCGGTGGCGCGGTAGCCGATGATCTGGCCGCCGGCCCCTCTGGTCGACAGCAGCACGCGGGCCTTCAGCGCCTCGTTGACCAGGACGTAGCGGAGATCCTTGTCCTTGACGCTGATCGCGGCCGGCATCGTGTCGATGATCGCCTGAAGGAGAAGGCGCTGCTGGTCGAGCTTCGACTGGGCACTGGCGGCGATGTCCCAGGCTTCGATCTCGTCCGTGATGTCGCGGCCGGTGCCGCGATAGCCCTGGAAGGCGCCGCCCTCGTCGAAGAAGGGGCGGCCGCTGATCGAGATGTGCCGGCGCTTGCCGGAGGGGTCGATGCGGGCATAGGTGAAGTTGCGGAACGGCCGGCGGTGCGCCAGGTCGTCCTCGTGGGCTGCGAGCAGCGCCTCGGCGACCAGGGGTTGCGTTTCCCGCCGGGTCTTGCCGAGCACGTCGATGGGCGGGACCCTGCCAAGGCTTCCGGCATGCCGTGAGACATAGGTGAAGCGGAGATCCGGACCCTGTTCCCAGCGCCAGTCCGAGGTCGACTCGGTGAAGTCGCGATACCGTCCCTCGCTCGACTGGCGGCGCTTTGCCTCGCGGATCAGGAGTTCGTTGAGGCCGAGGATGCAGGCGACCACCAGGAGCGTAAGGCCGCCGCTGGCCACGAACATCGGCCGCCACAGCTTGAGGAGCTCGTCCCGCGAAATGGCGACGGCGGCGACCAGCGGCCAGCCGGCGACAGGCCGATAGTGGACGATATAGGAGGCGCCGTCGTCCCGCTCCACGCCGAGCGCGCTCAGCGGCATCAGCAGCGGCGTCCCGGCGACCGGACGCGCGATCCAGTCGGAAGCGGATCTCGCGGGTTGGGCCGCTATGATCCCACCGGACTCGTTCAGGAGCACGGCCCTACCGGACGTTCCGGCGAGTTCCGCAAGAAGGGGCTCTATCCGCGCCAGATCGAGGGCGCCACCTGCATCGAGGACCCGTTCGACGCGCTCTTCTATGGCGCGCGCGCCGACCGCCGCGAGCTCGGCGGCCACGGCTAAGCGCTGCTGGTAACCCGCGGCGATTCCCCAGGCGTAGAGCCCGAGCACGCAGGTGACGATGGCGAAGCCGGCGACACGTAGCCACCGGCGATGGCTGCGTCTGAACTCCATCCCCTCATGTCGACCGCGATTTGGCGAAGGTCCTCGCCTGCGGCCGTGCTCCCACGATAAATAAAGCCAACAGCATCGCCAGGATCGGCGGCGACAGCAGTGCCATGATTCCCGGGAGAGGAAAACCACCAATGTTTCACGGCATTTATCCGATCCTTTACGCATTCTTCGATTCGACCGGGCGAGTCGATCGCGCTCTCATGCGCCGGCAGGTCGAGGGCTGTCTTCGTCACGCCCCGCAGGGCCTTGCAATGCTGGGCCTCGCGACCGAGGTCGGCAAGTTGCAGACGCAGGAGCGGCGTCAGCTCCTCGATTGGGTGGGCGCGGACGTCGGCGGTCGCGTGCCGCTCGCGGTCACCATCGCCGAGCCGAGCGTCGAGGGCCAGGTCGAGATGGTGCGGGCGGCCAAGGCGGCCGGCGCGTCCTGGGTGATCCTGCAGCCGCCGCCGGTCGGCGGCCTCGCCGAGATCGAGTATCTTCGGTTCTTCGGTGCCGTCGCCGACCGCTCCGAGCTGCCGGTCGCCATCCAGAACGCCGCCCAGTACATCGGCATCGGACTCTCCAACAGCGGCCTCAAGACCCTCAACCGCAACCACCCGAACGTGTCGTTGCTGAAGGGCGAGGCTCCCGCCAACGCCATCCGCAGCCTGATCGAGGAAACCGACGGCGTCTTCCGGGTCTTCAACGGCCGCGGCGGCCTCGAGCTCACCGACAATCTCCGCGCCGGCTGCGTCGGCATGATCCCGGCGCCCGAGTGCTTCGACGTTCAGGTGAAGGTCTACGAGGCGATGCAGCGCGGCGACGAGGCCGAGGCCGAGCGTCTCTACCGCTCGATCCTCCCGCTGATCACCTTCCTGATGGCCTCGATCGAGAACTTCCTCTGCTACGGCAAGCGGCTGACCGCGCGCCGTCTCGGCATCGCCGAGGTCCATGCCCGCCAGCCGAGCCAGGCGCCGACGCCGTTCGGCCTGGAAATGCTGGCGCGGCTGTCGGCCGAGCTCGGGCCGCTGTAGATCCGGCTGATTGTCGGACCGCGACCGGCGAAAGCTGCCTGACCTGTGCTATGGAGACGTCCCGATTTTCGAGGAGGTCTTGGATGAAGGCGCGGGCGAGGTGGATCGAGGGCCGGGCGTTCTTAGGCGAATCCGGTAGCGGTCACGGCGTGGTCATGGACGGTGCGCCGGAGGCCGGCGGGCGCAACCTCGGCATCCGGCCGATGGAAATGCTGCTGGTCGGCATGGCGGGCTGCACCGCCTTCGACGTCGTCCACATCCTGGAGAAAGGCCGCGAGCCGGTCACCGGCTGCGAGGTCGAGGCAGAGGCCGAGCGGGCCGAGACCGAGCCGAAGGTGTTCACCGCCGTCCGCGTCAAGTACCGGGTGACCGGCAAGGGTCTGTCGCGCGAAAAGGTCGAGCGCGCCGTCGCGCTGTCGCATGAGAAATACTGCTCCGCCTCGGTGATGTTCGCCCGGAGCGGCGCCCCGGTCACCAGGGAGATCGAGGTGGTGGACGCCTAGATTCCGCAGAGCCGTTCCGGCCCGAGATCGAGGTGGAAGTGGTCCTGGTGGGCCTTGTCGTAGGCCGGGGTCAGAACGACGCGGAACACTTGGCAGGCGCCGCGGGCGATGTCGTGGAGGAAGCGGGCGGGGGCGCCCCCGGCCCGCCAGTCCCGGCCGACGGTGATCCGGGTGCCGTCGGCGAGGTCGAAGCCGATGACGTCGATGGCGTTGCCGAAGGCGTGCTGGCTCCATTTGCGGCCGCCGTTGATGCCGCGGCAGGTATAGCCGCCGACGTGGTGGATCTTCACCACGCGCTTGCCGAAGTGCTGGAGCGCCGCCGGCTGCACCACCTCGAGGTCGAAGCGGGTCAGCGCCAGCGCCGTCGGGCAGGACAGCACCGCCGGCTGGTTGAGCGGCGACGGCGTTGCCGTGATCTTCACGCCCTCGGCGAAGCCGCAACCCTCGCGGGTGGCGAGCGGCACCAGCGCCTCGAACATCGCACCCGAGCCGCTGAGGCCCTGTTGGCAGGCAAGGTAGCCCGTTGATGACGGAACACCGGTGACGGCGGGTGGCGGAGCTAAGGCGCGCGGCGCGCAGGCAGCGAGGGCTGCTGCTATCGACAGCGCGAGAACCGCGCGCGCCATGCCGACTCCCTAGGGGTAGTCCGAACTCGCGCACAACATACCAGCCGATGGGTCGAGGTCAACCGCTCAGTCGAGCCAGCGGTCGAGGCGATCGCGCCAGCGGTACCAGGCCCCGACCATCGGCAGGAACCACGGACGGCCGCCATAGAGCGGTCTCGTCGGGAAGCCGAGGCCGTCGAAGGCCGAGGTGCGGTTGGTGCCGCCGGCGATCTTGAGCGCCACCTGATGGCCGAGCCAAGTCTGCATGATCACGCCCGAGCCGTTGCAGGCAACGGCGTAGTGCATGCCTTCGTGCGTGCCGAGATGCGGCATGAAATCGAAGGAGAAGGCGACATTGCCGGTCCAGGCATGGGTCAGCCGGGTCTGGGCGAGCTGCGGGAACACCGTGGTCATGAAGCGATGGAGGATCGGCGCGCTGGTCCTGGCGCCGACCTGGGTAAAGCGGGCGCGGCCGCCGAAAAGCAGGCGGCGCCCATCGGGCGACAGGCGGAAGTAGAAGAGGATGCGCTTGGTGTCCGCGACCACCCGGCGCTTCGGGATGATCTCGGCGATCACTTTCTCCGGCAGCTCCTCGGTCGCGACGATGAAGCTCGCGACCGGAATCAGCCGGCGGCGGATCCAGGGCGTGACCTGGCCGGTGTAGCCGTTGGTGGCGATCATCACCTCGCGCGCCTCGACGTTGCCGCGCGGCGTCGCCAGCGAGAAGCGGCCGGGCCCGCCGGAGACCGCCTCGATCCGGGTGCGCCCGATCAGCGTCGCGCCGGCGCGCTCGGCCGCCTCGGCGAGGCCGCGCACCAGAAGCGCCGGATGGAGCCCGCCGGCGCGGTTGACGACGATGCCGCCGCGGTAGAAGTCGGTGCCGACCTCTTCGCGCTGGCGTGGCTCCGGGATCACCTCGACCGACTGGCCGGAGGTCTCGGCGAGCCAGGCGGCGCGGCGTTCGAGCACGCCGAACTGCTGGCGACTGTGGGCGCCGACGAAGCGGCCGAAGCGCTGGTAGCGGGCGTCGATGCCCTCGCGTTCGATGATCTGCTCGACATGGCCGTAGGCCTGTCCCGCCTCGTCGATCATCGCCTTCGCCCGATCGGGCCCATAGGTGGCGGTCAGATCGACGCCCTTGCCGACGTTGATGCCGCCCGAGACCATGCCGGCATTGCGCGAGGAGGCGCCGAAGCCGATCGGTTCGGCATCGAAGACCGCGCAGGCGATGTTACGGCGCGCGAGCTCGAGCGCGCAGGAAAGCCCGGCATAGCCGCCGCCGACGATGGCGACATCCACCTTCTCGGGGACTGCCGGAAGCTCGGCCGGTGACGCCGCGGCCGGATCGGCGGCCTCCCACCAATAGGGAGTTTCCTTGAAACCGTCGGCGAAGATCCGGGGGCTCATCCGCGGGCGAGTGTAGAGGCGGGGGAGGGCCGGTCAACCCGCGGCGCCCGGCCTTGACGGCATGATTGTCTTAGCCCTACTGTATGCATAGATGCATACAGGCCAGCACGGAATCCTGGAGGCGCTTCGGATCGAGCACAATGGTGTCCCGATCTATGTCCAGATCCGCGAGCAGATGCTGAAGGTCATCGGCGCCGGGCGGCTTCGACCCGGCGAGCAGATGCCGACCATGCGCCAGGTCGCCGTGGCCTTGCGCGTCGATCTCAACACCGTACGGCGCGCCTACGACGCGCTCGAACGCGCCGGCGCCATCACCATCGCGCGCGCCCGCGGCACCTTCGTTGCCGAGCGCCCGCCGCCCCTCGATGCCGAGGCGCAGGCGGCCCGCGCCGACAGCCTCGCCCACCGGACGATCGCCAGCGCAACCGCGATGGGCGTCGATCCCCACGATGTCGCCCGCCGCATGATCGCCCTCGGCGGCGCGAACAAGGAAGTG
>SHVZ01000072.1 GCA_009694025.1 Alphaproteobacteria bacterium
CCGCCGCACTCCGGACAGGGGAACATCGCGCCCCGGGCCGCGACCACCTCCAAGTGCAGCTCATGCGGCCGCTTCTCGATGTCCAGCCGCTGGCCGGAAAGCTTCCAAGGCTCACTCAAGCCAAGCCCGAGCGCAAACACGTCCCGCGCTTCCATCGCCCCGCCTCCCATGCCCCATCCAGGGCAGCATGGAAGGCTTGAATGCGGCTTTCAACCGCCGCTCAATTCCACTTGAAACGTCGAGGAACCGGTGAACTACGATGCCGTAATCGTTCTAGCGAACGAAATGGATCCTAACGGAATCCTTAACAAGGAGTCCACCTTAAGGGCGAACTTGGCTGCCAAATTGGTAGAAGAGCTAAAAATACCGTACGTTGTTACTTGTGGATGGGCTTATAGAAACGACACCAGAATTAAGATTGCGGACGCTTTTAAGGCTTACCTTGTGAATCTTGGATTGAAATCTGATCGAATAATTACAGAGTTAAATTCGAGAGATACGGTCGGAGATGCGGTTTTCACTAGAGTTAATGTTGCTGAACCGATGGGTTTTTCTAAAGTTTGCGTAGTTACAAGTAATTATCACGTAGATAGAACAACGAAAGTGTTCGATTTCGTTTATGGTTCTAAGTTTAGTGTTGGTGTAAAAGGTGCAGAGGTCGAATTTTGTGATGATGTGTTAGCCAAAGAGTTGAATTCAGAATCTGCTTTTAACAGAACATTTAGTAATGTTAAAGTTGGAGACATCGATCAGATTATGGAAGCGCTTAAGAAAAATCATCCGTTTTACAATGGGAAAATTTATCCCAAAATTTAAGCCGCACTTTGTGTATCCATCTTTATGTTAAGCTATTGTTTTTGTTAGAATTAGCTGTGCGTCGTCGGAACATTTGGGACAGATGGTGTTGTAATCTGGAATGCCGCCCCAGGTCGCCCCAGCCCTCTACCTCATGGCGCTGACCGGGCATCACCTTAGTTTCCCAAACGAGAACCCTCCGGTCCGTCATCAAGAGCGCACCGGAACCGATCAGCCCAACGAACAGTAGAAAACCGAGCAGGGCACCCATGTCTACACCTCCAGCAATTCCGGTCAGTCGATCACCCGATGGGCACCTTTACCTTGGAACGCGCTACCATGTTGGTGTCGCTCAGCGGGTTACCCGGAACGAGGCGCAACTCTGCGGCGGCGCGAGCCCCCCGGCAACAGCAGAGCGCCGTCGCGATGAAGATGGGTACAGAGATGGGCGGCATTGTGGATCAATGCCTAACCCATTGAGTTAGCGATATATTTTAAGAAATCTGGCGGATGAGGTGAAGTGTTCGCAGGTCCCCTACCGACCGTTCTAAGCCCTTCAGGAAGCCGTCGTCATTGCCGATCCCTCAGGCGCGCGGCCGGTGGCCCGATGCCGCGAGCCTCGCCTTCATCCGCTCGCAGGCGGCGGTCAGCGATTCCGCCAGCACCGGCTCGGTCGAGTTGTGGCCGGCCTCGACGACGATCTGCAGCTCGGCCTCGGGCCAGGCTTTGGCCAGCTTGTAGGCGACCTCGGCGCGCGTCACCACGTCGTAGCGGCCTTGGACGATGATCCCCGGCAGGTGGCGGATCCTCGCCATGCCCGCCATGATCTGGCCCGGCGTCGCGAAGAACCTGTTGACGCAGAAATGGGTGAAGAAGCGGGCGAGCGGCACGCACATCTCCGGCGCCAGCAGCGCGTTCACCGACTCCGGCGTCGCACGGAAGGACTGGGTCCAGCCGGAATACGTGCGGAGCGCATGCGCCGCCGGGAAGTTGACCTTGGGATCGTCGGAGGTGACGCGCCGGTAATAGGCGCCCAGCAGGTCGCCGCGCTCGTCGGCCGCCAGGAAGTTGGCGAAAGTCTCCCAGGCTTCCGGGAACAGGTTGCGGATGCCGTAGAACCACCAGTGGATCTCGTCGTCGCCGCCGGTGAAGATACCGCGCACCACCAGGCCGAGGCAGCGCTCCGGATGGGCCTGGGCATAGGCCAGCGACAGGAAACTGCCCCACGAGCCGCCGGTCACCAGCCATTTGTCGATGCCGAGGTGCGTCCTCAGCTTCTCGATGTCCTCGATCAGGTTCTGGGTGTTGTTGCCCTCGAGCTCGGAGAGCGGCGTCGAACGGCCGCATCCGCGCTGATCGAACAGCGTCACGTCGAAGAACTGGGGGTCGTAGTTGCGTCGGTTGGCCGGCCGGATGCCGCCGCCGGGTCCGCCGTGCAGGAACAGCGCCGGCACGCCCTTGGGATTGCCCACCCGTTCCCAATAGAGCGTGTGCCGGTTGTCGACCGGGAGCTTGCCGCTCTCGCGCGGCTCGACCTCGGGAAAGAGCGGATGGCGTTCCAGCATCGAAGGTCCCCGGCGAGGTGGAGGTGAAGGAAAGGGCGCGGTCAACGCCAGGCGGTGATGGTGGCGCCGCCGTCGGCCACCAGCACCTGGCCAGTGACGAAGGCGGCGGCGGGGCTGGCGAGGAACACCGCGGCGCCGGCGATGTCGTCGGGCTCGCCGATGCGACGGAGCGGGTATCCGGACACCGCCTTCTCGTAGAGTTCGGGGTTCTCCCAGAGATGGCGGGAAAAATCGGTGCGGACGAGGCCGGGGGCGATGGCGTTGACGCGGACGTTCTTCGGTCCCCATTCGCAGGCGAGCTGGCGGGCGAGCTGGAAATCGGCGGCCTTGGAGACGCTATAGGCGCCGAGCCCGCCGGATCCCCGCAGGCCGGCGATCGAGGAGACGATGATGACGGCGCCGTCCCGCCGCTCCGCCATCTCCGGAATCGTCAGGTTGGCGAGCCAGAGGTTGGATTTGACGTTGCTCGCCATGATCTTGTCGAACAGCTCGTCGGTGATCTCCGACAACGGTCCGGCATGCGGGTTGATCGCCGCGTTGCAGACCATGATGTCGATCTTGCCGAAGGCGGCGCGCGATCCCCGGACGAGATTCTCGACTTGGTCGCGGTAGCCGATGTTGCAGGTGATCGCTTTCGCCTTGCCGCCGGCCGCCTCGATCTCCCTGACCACCGCCTCGCAGGGCTCGAGCTTGCGGCTGGAGACGACGACGGCGGCGCCGTGCTCGGCCATGGCGAGGCAGATGGCGCGGCCGATGCCTCGGCTGCCGCCGGTGACGACCGCGACCTTGCCCTTGAGGTCGAAGAGCCTCACGCCGACAGCATCTCCTTGATCGCGCGCCCAGCGTCGGCGATCGCCTTCCGTCCGGGCTCGAGCTCGCGGCTCATGCCCATGAAGCCGTGGATGACGCCGTCATAGATGTCGACCTTGTGCGGCACCTTCCCCGCCTTCAGCTTCTCGGCGAGCCGAAGCGTGTCGTCGAGCAGCGGATCGAGCGACGCCGCATTGAGATAGAGGCGCGGCAAGCCGGCGAGGTCCGCCAGCAGCGGGGCCGCCCGGATATCCGGCGCCGTCGTCTTGCCGCCGAGCCAGGCGTTCCAGAACCAGCGCATGCGCTCGGTGGTCAGGTTGTAGGCGCCGCCGCCGAAGCGCTTGTGGCTGTCGGTGTCGTGGTCGGGGGCGAGGCAGCCGTAGAAAAGCGCGCCTCCCTGGAGCTGCGGCAGTTTGCGCTCGCGCAATCCGACTAGGAGCCCAAGCGCGAGGTTGGCGCCGGCGGAATCGCCGGCGACGGCGATGCGCGCGGGATCGAGGCCGCGGGCCGCGCCGTCCGAGCGGATCCACGAGACCGCGGCGAGCGCGTCGTCGTGCGCCGCCGGGAACGGATGCTCGGGCGCGAGCCGATAGTCGAGGCCGAGGACCGCCGAGCCGCTTTCGACCGCGAGCAGCCGCATCAGGCGGTCGTGGGTATCGAGGTCGCAGAAGACCCAGCCGCCGCCGTGGAGGTAGAGCAGCACCGGCAGCTTGCCGGGCTTCGGGCGGTACAACCGCGCCGGCAAGCCTCGGGTCGGACCCGGGACGTAGAGGTCGACCGTCTCCATGTCCGGCTTCGGCCAGTTCCAGTGGGTCGACACCCGGTTGGTGATCGGGCGCCCTTCGGAAAGCGGGATCTTGGTGGTGTCGGGAAGGCCGAGGCTCGCATACCAGGCGATGATCTTGGCCATCTCGGGGTGCACGAAGGGAGCATCTTGGGTACGGGCGGGGGCGGTCATTGCAGGATTCGACGGTTGGGGCGGGAGCCGGTACCGTAGCCGGCCGTCGGTTCCGACCGCAATCGCTTCCACGATCTGGAAAGACGCCCGTGACCTCGTCCACCGGAATCACCGGCATCGATCATGCCGTCATCCTCGTCCGCGACCTCGATAGCGCCGAGCACACCTACAAACGGCTCGGGTTTCGACCGACGTCGCGAGGCCACCACACCAAGCTCGACACCTACAACCACTGCATCATGCTGGACGGTGACTATTTCGAGGTGCTGGGGGTCGAGCGGCCCGGCCCCTACAATGCCGAGCAGCAGGCGACGCTGAAGGAGCGCGAGGGCCTGTGGGGACTGGCGCTCCAGACCGACGACGCCCGCGCCGCCCACGGCCGGCTGAAGGCGGCCGGCTTCGCCCCGACCGACCCTGTCGACTTCGCCCGCCCGGTCGAGCTGCCCGGGCGGATCACCGAGGCGCGCTTCACCGTCTTCTATTTCGAGGTGTCCGCCGCTCCCGGCCTCAGGCTCTTCCTCTGCCAGCACTACACCCGCGACGTGGTCTGGCGCCCGGACTATCTCGGGCAGCCGAATGCCGCGGCGGCACTCGCCCATGTGACCCTCGCGGTCGACGATCCGGCGACAGCGGCGACCGCCTATGGCCGCATCTTCGGCACCGCGCCGGTTCCGCGCGCCGGCGGCCTCGAGGTGCCGGCCGGGCGGGCGTCGATCCGGCTGCTCTCGTCCGGGCAGGCGGCCCTCGAATTCGCCGGCGACCCCGTCCTCGCCTACCGCCGGCCGGTGCCGATCGGTCTCGGCTTCGCGGTCTCCGACCGCAGGGCGACCAAAGCCGTCCTGGGCGCCGCCGGCCTCCCCTACCTGGAATCCGCTCAGGGCGGCCTCCGGGTCGCCTCCATCCATGCGAACGGCGTCGCTCTCGATTTCGTCTGATCTCCGGGTGCGCCTCGGGCTCGCGGCAAAGACGCCGATGGCCTCACCGCCAGTCCCGCTCCGCCTCGCCCAGGCGGGCTAGCCGATCACCTCGGCCATCGGCCGGATGCGGACGCCGTCCGCCTCCAGCACTTCACGCACGCGCCGTGCCATGGCGACCGCATCCGGGCTGTCGCCATGGACGCAGATCGTGTCGATCGCCACCGGCACGCGCTTGCCGCTGACGCTGACGATGGCGCGCTCGCGCACCATCTGGAGCACGCGCGCCGCCGCCGCCTCCGGATCGTGCAGCACCGATCCCGGCTGCTTGCGCGACGTCAGCGTGCCGTCATCCTGGTAGGTGCGGTCCGCATAGATCTCGCGCGCCATCCTGAGATTGTGGCGCTGGCCGGCGCGCTCCATGGCGGTGCCCGGCATGACCACGAAGATCGCATCCGGCGCCGCGCCGCGGATCGCACCGGCGACGCCGTCGGCCAGCGCCTCGTCGACCGCGATCAGATTGCCGAGCGATCCGTGGGTCTTCACATGGCTCATCCGATGGCCGACCGCGCGGGCGATCGCCTGCAGCGCACCGATCTGGTAGACGACCTCCTTGCCGACGTCCTCGGGATTCTCGCCCACGATCTGCCGCCGGCCGAAGCCCCAGAGGTCGCGGAAGCTCGGATGCGCGCCGACCGCGACGCCGTTCGCCTTGGCGGTGCCGACCGTCGCATGCATCACCAGGGGATCGCCGGCATGGAAGCCGCACGCGACGTTGGCCGAGGAGACGATACGCAGCATGGCCGCGTCGTCGCCGAGCTTGTAGACTCCGAAGCTCTCGCCCATGTCGCTGTTGAGATCGACCACGACGCCCATGACCCGTCCTCGTTTCCGATGGCCCATCGAGGATAGCACGGAGCCATGACCGGCGCCGGCCTCCGTCTCCTTCCGGCCGGCGACACCGCGCTCACCGTCGAGTTCGGCGACGCCGTCGATCCCCGGATCAACGCGCGCGTGCTGTCGCTCGACCGCGCCCTGGAAGCGGCGGCGATTCCCGGCGTCATCGAGACCGTGCCGACCTACCGCTCGCTCCAGATCCATTTCGATCCCGACCGGCTCGACGCGGCCGCGCTCGGCCCCGCGGTCGTACGGCTCGCAGCGACGCTCGACGACGAGCCGCCGCCCGGGCGGACCTGGACGGTGCCGGTCTCCTATGGCGGCGAGCACGGCATCGACCTCGAGCAGGTGGCCGAGCGGACCGGGCTCGCGGCCGAGGGGGTGATCGCCCGCCACCTCGCCGGCGACTACCGCGTCTACATGATCGGATTCCAGCCGGGCTTCGCCTATCTCGGCGGCCTCGACGCCCGGCTGCACCTGCCGCGCCGGGAGACGCCGCGCCTCAAGACCCCGGCCGGCACCGTCTCGATCGGCGGCATCCAGGCGGCGGTCGCCTCGATCGAGGCGCCGAGCGGCTGGCACCTGCTCGGTCGGACGCCGGTCCGCGCCTTCGATCCGGCGCGGAGCGAGCCCTTCCTTTTTCGCGTCGGTGACCGGGTACGCTTCGAGCGCGTCACCGCCGACGGCTACACGCAGCTCGCGCGGCGCGTCGCCGACGAGGGCTGGCGACCCAGGTTCGAGGACCCGTGACCCCGCCGGCGCTCCGCTGCATCGACCCGGGCCCGCTCGCCACGATCCAGGACCGCGGCCGTTTCGGCTGGCAACGCTTCGGCGTCTCGGTCGCCGGCGCCATGGACCCGGTCGGGCTCGCCGTCGCCAATCTCCTCGTCGGCAATCCGTGGGACGCCGCGGCGATCGAGGTGACGCTGCAGGGAGGCGTCTGGGAGGCCGATGCCGACGCCGTCCGCATCGCCGCGGCCGGAGCCGGCTTCGCCCCGACCGTCGACGGCCGCCCGGTCGAGCCCCATCGGGCGCATACGCTGAGGCATGGTCAGCGGCTCGCCCTCGGCCCAACTGCCGACTCGGCGCGGGGCTACCTCGCCGTCGCCGGCGGCTTCGATCTTGCGCCGGTGCTCGGCAGCCTCTCGACCCATCTCCGCTCGCGGCTCGGCGGCATCGACGGCGGCCCGCTTCGCGCCGGCCAGGCGCTGCCGCTCCGGCTCGCGGAGGCGCCGGAGGGCCAGGATCTCGCCCTCGACCCCTCGCTGCTGCCGGCGCCGCCGGCGCGGATCCGCGTCGTGCCCGGCCCCCAGGACGACGCCTTCACCGACGAGGGGATCGAGACGCTGTTGTCCGCCACCTACACCGTCACCTCGGAGACCGACCGCATGGGCTGCCGGCTTTCCGGACCGACGATCGCGCACGCGCGCGGCTACAACATCATCTCCGACGGAATCGCGCCGGGATCGATCCAGGTGCCGGGCGCCGGCCTGCCGATCGTCCTGTTCGCCGACCGCCAGACCACCGGCGGCTATCCGAAGATCGCGACGGTGGCCTCGGCCGATCTGGGATTCCTCGCCCGCTGCCGCCCGGGCAGCACCGTCCGCTTCGAGCGCACCGATCTCGCCGGCGCCGCCGGCCTGAGACAGGCGCTCGCGGGCCAGCTCCGCCGGCTCGCCGGATCGCTGGCACCGGCCCGCGCCATGGCATCCCTGGACAGCGCCCGCCTGCTTGCCCACAATCTCGTCGACGGTGTCACCGACGCCCTGGCCGAGCCGTGATCCGCCTCCTCCTTCGACCTGGCCAAGGCCCGGGATGCGGTCCCCGACGGGGAGAACCGGCTCTACCGGCCGCAGGCGACGATCGAGACGTTGGAAGGCCCTCAGCCCCCTCGACACCGATCCGCCGTTCGTCTCAGTCCGGATGCAACGCCGTCCGGATCGCGCGGGCGAGGTCGTCCTGGCGATAGGGCTTCGAGAGCAGGTGAAGATCGGACGGACCCTCGCCGCCAGCGTCGAGCCGCCGGCCGGGGAAGCCCGAGGTCAGCAGCACCTTGAGCCCCGGCCATCGGTCCGCCGCGGCCTCGGCGAGGGCGTATCCGTCCACCTTGCCGGGCATGACGATGTCGGTGAACAACAGGTCGATCGCCTGGCCGGGCCGGTCCAGGATCGCCAGCGCCGCTTCGCCGTCGGCGGCCTCCAGCACCCGATAACCGAGGCCGGTGAGCTGCGCCGCCACGGTCTTCCGCACGCCCTCGTTGTCCTCGACCACCAGAACGGTCTCGCTGCCTCCCAGCGACCGGGCGGTCTCGGCGGGCACGGCAGCCGGCGCCGCGCGCCGCTCCGCCACGCGCGGCAGGTAGATCCGCACGCTCGTGCTCCGGCCGACGGCGCTGTCGATCTCGACATGTCCGCCCGATTGCTTGACGAACCCATGCACCATGCTGAGGCCGAGGCCGGTCCCTTTCCCGACCTCCTTGGTGGTGAAGAACGGCTCGAAGGCCCTGGCCAGCGCCTCGGGGGTCATCCCGGTCCCGGTGTCGGAGACCTCGATCACGACATAGCTTCCGGCTTTGACCTCCGGGTGGCGCGCCGCGTCGTCCTCGCCCAACGCGACGTTGCGCACGGAGATCGTCAGCGTGCCGCCCTTCGGCATCGCATCGCGCGCGTTGTTCGCGAGGTTGACGATGCAGGCGCCGAGCTGCGCCTCGTCCACCAGGGCCGTCCAGCTCTCCGGCTCCCGATTGAGCCTGACCTCGATGTCCTCGCCGATGCTGCGGCCGACCAGTTGCACGCTTTCGGCGATGCACGTGCCGACGTCGCAGATCCTCGGGCTGAGCGGCTGGCGGCGCGCGAAGGCCAGCAGGCTCTGGGTCAGCTCGGCGCCGCGGCTCGCCCCGAGTATTGCCGACTCGATGTGCCGTCGCGCGTCCGGGTCGGCGGCCACGCGGTCCTTGAGCATCTCGAGATTGCCCATGATCACGGACAGATGGTTGTTGAAGTCGTGCGCGATGTCGCCCGTCAACTGGCCGATCGCCTCCATCTTCTGCGACTCGCGGAACTTCTGCTCGGAGGCGCGCGCCTGAATGTTCGACGCGATGAGTTCCTGTTCGATCTGCTTGCGGCGTTCCAGCTCGCCCGCAAGGGAACGATTGGCGTCGGCCAGATCGGCGGTACGCCGCTCAACCTCGTCGCGCAGCGAGTCGTTGCTCCCGGCCAGCCGGTCGAGGAAGATGCCGAGCTCGGTCGCCATACCCTTGAACTGGCGGGCGAGCGTGCCGATCTCGTCGTCGCCTGTGACGCTGACCGGGTGGGCGAGGTTGCCGTCGCTGAACTGCCGGACATCCGCCGTCAGCGTCCGGATCCGCCGGACCAGGGCGCGCATGAAGTAAAGCATGGCGCCGATCGACAGCAGGACGATCAAGCCGCCGGCGAAGGCGAGCGCAACCTTCGTCTGGAACACGGCACCGTTCACCGAGCGGATTGCGTCATCGAAGCGGCGGGCGGTGTCGATCTGGACCGATTCGTCCAACAGGTCGTCCATGCGGTCGCGCAAGCCGATGAACTCTGCAAAGCGCGTCTCGATCTCATCCATCGTCGAAACGATGCTGAGAATCTGCGCGGAAATCTCCTCCAGAAGCACAGCGACCTCGCCGAGCCACGCGCGTTGGGCCGGTGGCAGGCTATAGGTGCCGAGCAGGCCGATCCGTGAT
Source organism: Alphaproteobacteria bacterium (assembly GCA_009694025.1). GTDB lineage: Bacteria > Pseudomonadota > Alphaproteobacteria > SHVZ01 > SHVZ01 > SHVZ01. The sequence goes on from SHVZ01000072.1 coordinate 9,652, forward strand.
CGCAGGTGCTCGATCTCGTCCTGGACGTCGTTGCGCGCGCCGGCCTCGATCGCGCCGACGGACCCGACCAACGACAGGAACGACTTGGCGAGCGCCGAGCGAATCTGCGAGATCGACTTCTGGATCTCGAGGGCGCCAACCTGTGTGGTGGAAAGCTCGCGTCGATCGTCGGCGTCGATCAGAATATCGAGTTGCCGCAGCGAAAGCACCGCAGAGTCGAAAATCGCCGGCTCCCGATCCTTCAGCGCGATCAACTCGTCGCCAGCGTCATGATAGCGGTCATACCTCGCCAGAATGGTGGCGGCCATGGCGGCGTGGTCGGGAGATGAGTCCGCCGCAACGAACCGACGGTGAAATCTCAGGAAGTCCCCCTGGTCCTTGGCGAAGCGATTCGCCGCGGCCAGGTTCGGCTTCTGCAGGTAATCGGCCACGGCCCAGGCTTGGCCATTGACGTTGATTTCCATCTCGTAGGCCGCGTTGCTCGCCGGCAGCACCTCATCGACGATCTCGCGAACACGATGATCGATGCCCGAAGCGAGGATCCAAACCGCGGCAAACAGGACGACATAGACGGCGATCAGAGCGCCGAAGGTCAGGCCGATTTTCCGGCCGACGCCCAGGTCGCGGAACTTGGGCGACGGCTTTTGTTGCCGCGGCCGGGTTCCACTTCGCGCCTCGCGGTCCGGTGTCGAGGCGGGCGGTGTCAGGCGCGGCGCGCTCATCAGCGGGGCGGTCACGGCGACGACACGTCCTTCCTCATTCTACCCGAGAAGTCTGGGATGACTCCCGACCCGGAGCGAATGCCCGAACCGCTTCAGGAATTGCCCGAGGCTAGGCGATGGGACGGGGCGCCGGTATCCACCGAACGTATAAGCCGGGAATCCCTCGATGCCTTCCGGACCGGCGCGGCGTTCGCCTCGCCGAGGCCGAAAGCCGCAAAGGCGAAGACACCGGCGGACAGGCGGAGCGCGTGGCGGCGATCGATCATCTCGAACCTCATGGTCGGCGCGTACGTATTGTATAACAGCGCCATGGGCGCTCCATGAACACGAGTTTCCGAGCTCTTGCCGGAAGGCGCGTTCTCGTCATCGACGCCGACTCTCCGCGGGCCGAAGCGGTCATCCGCATGCTGACCGCCGCCGGCGCGGCGGCCGAAGCCGCAACCGCCCTGCATCAGGCCCTCGATCTCCTGGAGGCGGCCGAACCGGCCTTCGACGGCGCGATCATCGGCGAACGCCTCGCCGATGGCGACGGCGCGGCCCTGGCGCGCGCCATCCGTACGACGCCGCTCCTGTTCGACCTTCGCCTGGTGATCCTCGCCGCCGGCACACCGCCCTGGGGGATCGACGTCGCCTGCGCCTGGCCGGCGACCCCCGAGAGCCTGACCGCGGCGATCGTCGGACCGACGAGCCCGGTCGCCCAGCCGACGACGGAGGCCCCGGTCCTCGACCTGGTCGAGCTCGAGTCGATCGCCGGCGGGCTGACCGCCGAGCTCACCGGCATGCTTCGCCGCTTCGCCGACCGGGCCCAGGAGGCGGCGGGCGCCGCCATGGCTGCGGCGGTCGCAACCGACGCCGGTGTCGCCAAGGGCCTTGCCCATACGCTGAAGGGCGCCGCCTTCAGCGCCGGTGCGATGCGGCTCGGCCAGGCCGCCCGGTCGTTCGAAGCGGCGGCGGCGGCGGCGGATTGGGAGGCCGCGGCGGCCATCGATTTGCCCGGCGAGGCGCGGGCGCTGGCCCAAGCGATCCACGCGCTGCCGAAACCGACGGAATAGGCGCGCCCGGCTTGAAGCGGCGTCCGGCGCCCCATAGACTCCGCCGTCGTGTCCGACCGCCCGACAGAATCCCGCGAGCGCTACAAGAACTTCGCCGTCCTGGTCGTGGACGATCAGGAAATGGAGAGACACCGTGCGGATGATGCTGCGCTCGCTCGGGTTCGGCACCGTTCTTCAGGCGGCCAGCGGCGAGGCGGCGAAAGACGAGTTCAACGCCCGCATCCCGGATCTCATCATCTGCGACATCAACATGACGCCGACAAATGGCTTCGCCTTCGTCAAGTGGGTGCGGCAGCGCAACAGCGGCGGCCTGCGCACGCCGGTCCTGTTCCTGACCTCGCACACCGAACGCGAGGTGGTGATGAAGGCGAAGGAACTCGGGGTCGACGGCTTCCTGGTGAAGCCGGTCGGCGCCGCCGACCTGACCCTCCGGGTCGAGCGCGCGATGCGCGTCTATACCCGCTAGGAAAGACTCACGGGCACGCCGAGCGCGCCGAGCGCCTCGAAGAAGACCGGACAGGTCTTCGAGACGCAGCCGGGGTCGGAAAGGCGGACGCCGGACGCCGCCGCGCCGAGAACCGCGAGCGACATGGCGACGCGATGGTCGTCATGGGTTTCGAGCTCGGCGAAGCGCGGGCGGCCCGGACTGACGACGAGGCCGTCCGGCCGCTCCTCCACCCCGATCCCGAGTGCCGCCAAAGCCTGCGCCATGACGGCGATGCGGTCGCTCTCGTGCTTGCGGATATGGGCGACGCCGGTCATGACGATCGGCGCATCGGCGAAGGGCGCCAGCGCCGCCAGGGTCAGCGTCGCGTCCGACATCGGATTCATGTCGACGGTGAGGCCACCGCGGAGGCGGGCCGGACCTGCAACGACGATACGGTCCGGTCGGCGCTCGATCGCGCAGCCCATGCGCTCGAGCACATCAATGAAACGGAGGTCGGGCTGGCGCGTCGCCGTGCCGATATTGTCGACCGCGACGCGCCCGCCGGTCACCGCCGCCAAGGCGACGAAATAGGTCGTCGTCGAGGCGTCGGCCTCGATTGCGTAGCTGCGGCCGCGGTAGCGCTGCGGCTCGATGTCGAAGCGCGAGAGGGCGTCATCATGGATCGCCCCGGCACCGAACGCCGCCATCGTGTCCAATGTCATCCGGACATAGTCCGACTGAACGATGCGGTCGACGACATCCAGCCGGACCGACGACGCGGCCAAGGGGGCGGCAATCAGCATGCCGGAGATGAATTGACTCGAAACCCTGCCTGACATCGCGACACGCCCGCCGTGAAGGCCGCTGGCTGCAATCGTCATCGGGTAGGCGCCGGGTTGGCCCTGATGAGTCGTCCGCGCGCCGAGCGCCGCCAAGGCCTCCAACAGCGGCGCGACCGGCCGCTTTTCGAGCTGCCGGCTCGCGCGTATACGGTAACGGCCAGCCGGAGCGGCCGACAGCACGCCCGGCAGGAAGCGGCCGACGGTGCCGGCCGAGCCGATGAAGAGATCGGCTTCAGCGGCGGGCCAGCGCGCGCCGCAGCCATCGATCCGGACGGTCGTGCCGTCGACTTCCACGTCGACGCCGAGACGCTTGAGGGCATCGATGCACCAAAAGGAGTCGTCGCTTCGCAGCAGTCCGGAAAGCGTCGAAGATCCCTCCGCCACCCCGGCAAGGATCAGCGCGCGGTTGGTGAAGCTCTTGCTGCCGGGCACGACGACGGTGCCGGAGACCGGCCTGCCGACCGGACCGACCTCGGCGAAGCGGACCCCCTGGAGCCCGGCCCAGGGCGAGCGTCCGTCGGCGTCTGCGGCGGGAGCGATCTCGGACATGGCGACGACGTACAGCGGTCCGCCGCCTCTGGGCAAGCGATCCTTTGCCGCGGTAGCGTCCTCCGACGCCTCAGATGCCCGACCGGATTGCCGACGTCCTCGATCTAGCGACGCGCTCGCCGGCCACGGCCGCCGCCGTGACAGCGGCGTTGCTCGTGGCGGCGATCGTGCGTGGCTATTCCGGATTCGGCTTCTCGATGCTGGCAGTCTCCGGCCTCTCGCTGGCGCTGCCGCCGGCGGCGGCGATTCCGGTCGTGCTGACGCTCGAGGTCGCCGCCAGCCTCCACATGCTGCCCGGTGTCTGGCGGCAGGTGGACTGGCGATCGCTCCGGCCCCTGGTCGCCGGCACCGTCGTCGCCACGCCGGTCGGGGTCCACCTGCTGGCGACGCTGCCGGAAACCTCGATCCGCCTGGCGATCGCCGCCTTGGTGACGACCGCGACGCTTCTCCTCTGGCGCGGCTTCGCCCTGAAACGGATGCCCGGGACCGGGACGACGGTGGCGACGGGCGCGGCCGCCGGCCTCTTGAACGGCAGCCTCGGCATCGGCGGCCCCCCGGTCATCCTCTTCTACCTGTCCTCGCCGGCGGGCACCGCCGCCGCCCGCGCCTCGCTGGTCGCCTACTTCTTGGTGACCGACGCCTATGCGATCGCCGTCGGCGCGACCGAAGGGCTGGTGTCCGCCACGACCTTCCTCGCCGCGCTGGCGCTGCTGCCGATCCTGCTCATCGGCGTCGCGATCGGCAGCCGTGGCTACATCAAAACCGAGCCGGCGACCTTCCGGAGGGCGGTGCTGATCCTGCTGCTCGCCCTTTCGGTCGCCGGCGTCGCCCGCGCGCTAGCCTGAGCGCCGCGCCCGGTTGACCGCGCTGACCACGGCACGGAGCGAGGCGGTGACGATATTGGGATCGACGCCGACGCCGAACAGGGGAGCGCCGTCGCCGATCCTGGCCTCGACATAGGCGACGGCGGTGGCGTCCGCCCCGGTGCCCTGGGCGTGCTCGCGATAGTCCAGCACCTTGATCGAGACGCCGAGATCCTTCGAGAGCGCGTCGACGAAGGCGTCGATCGGCCCGTTGCCGCTGCCATTGACCTCACGCTCCTTGCCGCCGACGCTGACGACGGCCGACAGCGCCCGGCTGCCGCCCCTGCCCGACGGCACGGTGCGATGCTCGACGAAGGCGAGTCCGTCCTCCGCGAGATACTCCTTGTCGAAAGCCGCCTTGATCGTCGACGGCTGGATCTCCTTGCCGGTCAGCTCGGCGATGTCCTGGATCACCTGGCTGAACTCGATCTGCAGCTTCCGCGGCAGGTCGAAGCCGTAGTCCTGCTGCATCACATAGGCGACGCCGCCCTTGCCGGACTGGCTGTTGATGCGGATGACCGCCTGGTAGTCGCGGCCAAGGTCCTTGGGATCGATCGGCAGGTACGGCACCTCCCAGATCCCGCTGTTGCTCTTCTCGAGCGCGGCGAACCCCTTCTTGATCGCATCCTGATGCGAGCCCGAGAAGGCGGTGAACACCAGCTCGCCGGCGTAAGGGTGGCGTGGATGCACCGGCAACTGGTTGCAGTACTCGACCGCGCGCTTCATCTCGTCGATGTCGCCGATGCCGAGGCCGGGGTCGACGCCCTGGCTGTACATGTTGAGCGCCAGCGTAACCACGTCGACATTGCCGGTACGCTCGCCGTTGCCGAACAGCGTGCCCTCGATGCGGTCGGCGCCGGCCATCACCCCGAGCTCGGCGGCGGCCACGCCGGTGCCGCGGTCGTTGTGCGGATGCAGCGACAGGATGATCCGATCGCGGTCGCGGACGTTGCGCGAGAACCACTCGATCTGGTCGGCGTAGACGTTGGGAGTCGCCATCTCGACCGTCGCCGGCAGGTTGAAGATGATCTTCTCCTCCCGGGTCGGACCCCAGACCCGGGCCACCTGCTCGCAGACCTCGACGGCGAAATCGAGCTCGGTGCCGGTGAAGCTCTCGGGCGAATACTGCATGATGATCTTCGTGCCGGCCTTTTCCGCCTCGTCGGCGAGGGTGCGGACCAGCCGGACGCCGTTGACGGCGATGTCGACGATGCCCTGCCGGTCGAGGCCGAAGACGACGCGCCGCTGCAGCGTCGAGGTCGAGTTGTAGAGGTGCATGATCGCCCGCCGGGCGCCCTTGATCGACTCGAAGGTGCGGCGGATCAGCTCCTCGCGCGCCTGGGTCAGCACCTGGATGGTGACGTCGTCCGGGATCATCCTCTCCTCGATGATCTGGCGGACGAAGTCGAAGTCGGCCTGGGAGGCCGACGGGAATCCGACCTCGATCTCCTTGAAGCCCATGCGGACCAGGAGCTCGAACATCCGGCGCTTGCGCTCGGGGCCCATCGGTTCGACCAACGCCTGGTTGCCGTCGCGGAGGTCGACCGAGCACCAGATCGGCGCCTTGTCGATGACGCGGCCGGGCCAGCGCCGATCGGGCAGGTCGATCGGCTGAAACGGACGGTATTTGTGGACGGGCAGCTTGGGAAACGGAGTCATGGTACGGGCTTTCGACAGGATTGAAGACGACGGACGACGATGCCCCGGCCTCTTTTCAGAGTGCCGGGTTCGTAAGTCGCAGCTCCAGAACCTGCCGGACGGCGGACATGACGAACATAAACCTAGAGGCCGCCCCTGAGGCCGTCAACCCCGAGGCCCTTTGCGCGGCCCGGCGATGCCGGTAGTTTGCGGCGATTGCGAAGGGCGGAAGGACCGACATGGCGCGCTATCTGGTCACCGGCGGCGCCGGCTTCATCGGCTCGCATCTGGTCGACGCGCTGAGGGCGCGGGGCGACGACGTCGTCGTGCTCGACGACCTGTCGACCGGACACCGCTCGAACCTGCCGGCCGACGTCCGCCTGATCGAGGCCGACGTCGCCGACCCGGCGGCGGTCAGGGGCGCCATGGCGGGCACCGACGGCTGCTTTCACCTGGCCGCCATCGCCTCGGTGCAGCGCTCGAACGAGGACTGGCTCGGGACCCACCGTGCCAACCTGACCGGTACCATCGCCGTGCTCGATAGTGCGCGGCAGGCGCGGAACGGCGAGCCGGTGCCGGTGGTCTATGCCTCATCCGCCGCCGTCTACGGCGATGCCCAGGACCTGCCGCTCACCGAGACCGTCGCGCCGCGACCGATGACCGCCTATGGCGCCGACAAGCTCGGCAGCGAGCTGCACGCCCGCGTCGCCGGCATCGTCCACGGCGTGCCGACCACCGGTATGCGCTTCTTCAACGTCTATGGCCCGCGCCAGGATCCGAAATCGCCCTATTCCGGCGTCATCTCCGTGTTCGCCGACCGCGTCGGCCGCGGCCGGGAGATCGCCATCCACGGTGACGGCGGCCAGACGCGCGATTTCATCTTCGTCGCCGACGTTGTCCGCCACCTGCTGGCGGCGATGGCGACGTCGGGGCCCAAGGCGCGTGTCTTCAACGTCTGCACGGGCAAGGCGACCTCCGTGCTCGATCTCGCCCGGGCGCTGATGGCGGCATCCGGACGCACCGTCGAGATCCGGCACCGTCCGCCCCGTGCCGGCGACATCCGGGCCTCGCTCGGCGATCCCGGCCGGGCGACGGCGGCCCTCGGGCTCCGGGCCGAGACCTTGCTCCTCGACGGACTCAAGGCCACCCTCGCCGGATGATCCTGCTCTTCACCGACTTCGGCCTCGATGGGCCCTATGTCGGGCAGATGAAGGCCGTGCTGCACCGGGACGCGCCGGGCGTTCCGGTGATCGACCTCTTCGCCGATGCGCCGGCATTCGATGTCCGACGCTCGGCCTACCTCCTCGCCGCCTACACGGTCGAGTTCCCGCCGCCGGCGGTCGTCCTCGCCGTCGTCGATCCGGGGGTCGGCGGCGATCGGCTGCCGCTGGTGGTCGAGGCCGACGGAAGACACTTCGTCGGACCCGACAACGGGCTGCTCGATCTCGTCTGGCGGCGGGCGACCGAGCGGCGGGTCGGCGCCATCGACTGGCGGCCCGAACGCCTGTCGGCCTCGTTCCACGGCCGCGACCTCTTCGCCCCGGTCGCCGCGCGGCTGGCGTCGGGGGCGACCGTGCCGCTGGCGCCGGTCGGCGCGCTGTCCGCGGCGGCGCGGGACTGGCCCGACGACCTGCCGGAGATCGTCTATGTCGACCGCTACGGCAACGCGATGACCGGGCTGCGCGCCGAAGCGGTCCCGCCGGGAGCAACCCTGGAGGTCGCCGGCCGCCGCCTCGCCCGCCGCCGCACCTTCTCCGACGCCGCCGAAGGAGAGGCCTTCTGGTACGAGAACGCCAATGGCCTGGTCGAGGTTTCGGTCAACCGCGGCCGCGCCGACCGCGACCTCGGCCTCGTCGTCGGCGCCCGGCTGGCGGTCGCCCTGCCTTAGAGGCCGCTTGCGGGACCGGGCAGGTCCGGTTGAAATGCCGCCATGGATGCCCTCGACTACGCGACCCGCTACGTCGCCCTCGGGACCGAGATCTTCCAAGAAGGACAGACCGGACGGCGGGCGTTCCTGGTCGAGGAGGGCCGTGTCCAGCTCGACCGGATGGTCGATGGCCGCCGCTCGCCCTTCGCGCAGATCGGCCCCGGAGGCATCTTCGGCGAGATGGCGGTGATCGACGGCGGCCCGCGTACGGCGACGGCGACCGCCGTCGAGGACACCACCCTCGTGGTCATCAGCGACCGCGTGTTCCGCCACAAGCTGAAGACGGCCGATCCGTTCCTCAGGGCGCTGGTCCGGCTCTTCGTCGCCAATCTCCGGACCTCGACGCCGGACGTCGCGCTACGCCGCCCGCCGTCGGAGAGCTGAATCGCAGCCGATCCGCCGACGGCGTGACCGGCTTGCGCCCGAAGCCGGCGGGCCGGTAAGGTCCGAAACCTCTCCCGTCCCCTCCCCCCTAAGGAACCGCCGATGAAGCTGTTGCGATACGGCCCCCCGGGCCAAGAGAAGCCTGGTCTGCTGGACCGCTCGGGCCGCATCCGTGACCTCTGCGGCCAGATCGCCGACCTCAAGGGCAGCGCGCTCGGGCCGCGAGGCCTCGACCGGCTGCGCGCGCTCGATCCGGAGTCGCTGCCGGCGGTAGACGGCAAGCCGCGCCTGGGGCCTCCGGTCGGCCGCGTCGGCAAGTTCATCTGCATCGGCCTCAACTACTCCGACCATGCGGCCGAGACGGGTGCGGCGATCCCGAAGGAGCCGATCATCTTCATCAAGGCCGACACCGCGCTGTCCGGCCCCGACGACCCGGTGGTGATCCCCAAGGATTCGAAGAAGACCGACTGGGAGGTCGAGCTCGCGGTGATCATCGGCACCACCGCCCAGCACGTCTCGGAAGAGCGCGCGCTCGACCACGTCGCCGGCTACGCCGTCTGCAACGACGTGTCCGAGCGCGAGTTCCAGATCGAGCGCGCCGGCACCTGGGACAAAGGCAAGGGCTGCGACACCTTCGGCCCGCTCGGCCCCTGGCTGGTCACGGCCGACGAGGTGGCTGACCCGCAGGCGCTCGACATGTGGCTCGAGGTCAACGGCAAGCGCTTCCAGAACGGCAGCACCAAGACGATGGTCTTCGGCGTCCGTACGCTCGTCAGCTATGTCAGCCGCTTCATGACGCTGCGCCCCGGCGACGTCATCTCGACCGGAACCCCGCCCGGCGTCGGCATGGGCCAGAAGCCGCAGCAGATCTACCTGAAGGCCGGCGACGTCATGCGGCTCGGGATCGCGGGCCTGGGCGAACAAAAACAGAGCTGCATTGCCTGGCACCCGGGGGCCTGAACGGCCGTGCGCAAAGCGCGGAGCCAGCTCATGAGAAACGCGAAGGCCCACCCGCCGCGGCTTGAATTTTCACGAGGTTTCTGAAAGTATTCACAGGGTGAGCGGGTTTCGCGTAGGGGATGTGCCGATATGCCGACGAACTATGAAGTCCACACGCTGAAAGGCGGGGTTTAGCAGATCGACTCGACCTACCCCCAGCGCGAAGCGGCGATCGAGACGGCGAAGCAACTTTACGGCGAGAAGCGCTTCGAGGCGATCAAGGTCATCAAGGACGACTTCGACGTCAAGGCCAACAAAGGTCGGGAGGCGGTCATCTATGACTCCTCCAAGCCCCAGGCCGAGAGGAAGGCGCCGCCGCCCAAGGAAACTCCGAAGTCGGCTTCATCCGCGAAGAAGGCCGACGTCGACTTCAAGGGCGGCCATGTCAAGGCGAAGCCGAAATCCACCAGCTCTCTGGTCAAGTACATCGTTCTTCTGGGATTGGTCCTGCTCGGCGGCCTGACGGTGCTGTTCGGGCTCTCGCAGCTCGCCTACTTTCTCAAGAAGCTCTAGGGTCACGGCCTCTAAGGCCAGGGCGCCTCGACCTCAACCATCCCGGCTTCGTTGAAGTAGTCGTCGAACTCGGTCGGCGGGCCGGCGAGGACGTGGATGAGCCTGGCGAAACGGGCCTTCCGCTTCGGCACCTTGATCGGCGTCTCGGTCCAATCGGCCGGTTCCGGCAACACGCAGCGCTGGCGGGCGACGCGCACCACCGTCTCCCGGTGCACCAGTTTGTTGTCGTAGAAGCAGTCGACGAACTCCGACCGGGCGTTCAGGGCCCCGAGCTTGTGCTGCGCGTCGATGCGGTAGCTCGGTTCCGACACCAGGCCATAGGCAAGCGTGATCCGGAGATTGGCCGCGAACGACAAGATGACGCGGTGCTCGTCGACCTCGAGCGAGACCTCCTCCCCCTTGTCGTCGACGCTCCTGGCGAAATGATGCTTGAAGGTCGGCCGCGTAATGATCCGCCAATCCTCCGGCTTCGAGTCGCCGATCAGCGCGAGGTACTGATCGAGCCGCATCTATTCGAGCTTCGGCTTGGTGTGATCGACGCGCGGCCACGCCGCCTGCGGCTCGCCGGTCGCCTGCTCGAGCACGATCTTGGCGTTCTCGATGATCTGCTTGGCTTTGGGCAGGAGCTTGGCGCTGCCGAGGATCGCCTGCGACACCGTCGGCGTGGTGATCAACAGCATCAGCTCGTCCAGCGCCTCGCTCATCTGCGGGGCGGCCTGGATCAGGCGCGCGTTGCCGGACTTATCGTCGGACGCCGACATGCCCCAGGAGATCGAGCAGACCTGGGTCGCCTTGCCGCCGCGCGGCGCCGCGCTCATGTCGCCGTTCGGACGCATTTTCCAGGGACCGGGCGTGTATTTCATGCATCCCCTCCTTCGCACCCCGCCCGTCCAATAGTCGGCCGGGCCGAAATCGACAAGATGGCAAGGCCCGGCTGCGATGCCGGCCGACAACGCGGCGCGAAGTGTCGATGGATGCGGCGAGCGGTCGACCTCGACACGATCCCGGACGAAGCAGGATCACAGCAGCGTCGCCCGGCCCCTCCCGCCTGAGCGAGAGGGGCGGCCAAGACAGCTAGCCCGAATTATTCATCGGGGCGCTGATATTGGGCTGGCGGATGTAGCGTAATCCGTTGATTTCGTGTAAGATTTTGGTGTCTAGACAAAGTCTTCCACGCCTCGCCGGAGTGCCACACCCGCCATGCAGGACGATAGCCTTCTG
>SHVZ01000073.1 GCA_009694025.1 Alphaproteobacteria bacterium
AAACTCAGGCTACGAGCCAGAATGATCGGAAAACGCTCTAGAACAACCTGCCGCCGTTCGGCACCTTGTGCGTGACGGCGACCAGCACCACCTCGCCGGCCTCGTCGGGGAATCCCAGGACCAGCGCCTCGCTCCTGACCGGGCCGATCTGCCTGGGCGGAAAGTTGACGACGGCGGCGACCTGGCGGCCGATCAGCTCGTCGGGGCGGTAGTATCTGGTGACCTGCGCCGACGAGCGCTTCACGCCGATCGCCGAGCCGAAATCGAGCGTGAGCTTGTAGGCCGGACGCCGTGCCTCGGGAAACGGCTCGGCCTCGACGATGGTGCCGACGCGGATGTCGACCTTGTCGAAATCGGGGAAGGCGATCGGCGGGCGGAGGTCGGAAGCGGCGGCCATGACGTGCCTCTCAAGCGGACGCAATGCTTCACGCTAATGCTGGCGCATTAGCTGCGCATTGCGCTGTTTATGGCGCTTCGCGCCCCCGAGCGGGACGACGCGGCAGTTCGATCGCGTGTAGCGATCGTAACGGGAGCGTCGGACCACCAAGCGAGGGTCCGTGGCCTTCCTCTTCGGGATTCTACTTCTTGCCCGGCGGCTTCAGCACGACCTTGAGCTCGTCGAGGCTCTCGGAGACCCGCTTGCTCATCACGCCCAGCGCCTCGGCGTTCGCCTTCGACGCCATCTCCATCATCTCGCGGTAGTTGGAGATCGCCGCCTCGAAGGCGGTCTTCATCGCGTCGGTCTGGCGCGCGATCCGGTCCTCGGGCGAGCCGTCGGCGAGCATGGTCGTGAGCGAGCGGTTGGCGTCGTCCATGGCGCCCTTCAGGATCTCGCCCTGGCGGCGCATGATCGCCTGGGCGCTCTCGGCGGCGAGCTGGTTCGCCTGGGAGAAGGCCTCCATGTTGCGGCGGTTGGCGGCCAGGATCGACTCCCAGTCGAAGGCCGGCATCTTCATGTCGGTCATCATCTTCTGCATGGCCTGCATGTCGAAGTCGAGGAAGGGGTTCTTTGCCATTTGCGGAATCCTTCGGTTGTGCTGCAGGGCAGCAATTCAGATGTAAGCGGCACCACCCCTCACGTCAACCCGCACCTTGCGGTGCAGCATAGGCCTGTCCGTCGAGGGCCCGGCCGAAAGGCTCGGCCCGTTTCAACGACTTGTCGAGAGTGGCCATGGTGGGGCCGAGATCCTCGCTCTCGTCGGAAACGAAGGTCCTGAGGGTCGCGAGCCAGACCAGCGCCAGTCCCCGGGCCCGAAACGCGCCCTTGAGGCCGGCGGCGTCGAGTCCGGCGGCCTCCAGCATCCAGGCCATCGAGCGCAGCAATCCCGGCCAGCCGCACAGCGCCTGGACGGGGTCGGCGGTCAACCCCTCGACGATCGAGGCGACCGCCTTCCGGTTGGGGCGAAGCGCGTCGATGCGGCGCATCAGCACCTCGAACAGGCGGTCGCGGGCGGGTTCGGCCGGGTCGGGCTGCGGCCCGGCCAGCACGGCGGCATCGATTCTCCTGGCCCAGAGGCGCAGCAAATGGGCCTTGGTCGGGGCGTGCTCGTAGAGCGCGGCGAGGCTGAGACCGGCCTTGGCCGCGACATCGGCCAGGGTGACGCCGGCCCACGGCCGCTCCGCCGCGAGCGCGAGCGCGGCGTCGACGAGATGTTCCCGGGGGGAGGCTCGCTTCGCGGCCATACGGAATTATTGCGCAGCAATTCCGAAAGCGCCAGCGGCCAGCGTGGTTAACCGGAGAGAAGTCCCGCTTGCCGGCCATGACGCTTCGAGGCTGCGTCATGGCCGGACAAGCGCCGGCACCGAGCTTGCCCTAAGAAGCTGCTAGCCCGCCTGGGCGAGCTCGGTGCGGACCTGTTGGCGGAAGAGGTCGATGGGGACGAGCTGGCCCTTCCGCTCGAGATGCCAGAAGGTCCAGCCGTTGCACGCCGGCGCCCCCTGCACCGCCGCCCCGACCGAGTGGATCGAGCCCTTGGTGTCGGCGGCGATCAGCGAGCCGTCGGCGCGGACCTTGGCGGTCCAGCGCCGGCGCGGATCGGTCAGGATCGTGCCGGCCGGCACCAGGCCGCGCTCGACCACGGTGCCGAACGGCACGCGCGGCTCCTCGCGCCTGGCCGTGGTGGTCTCGATCGCCTCCATGTCGCTCGGCGGCCGGATCTTGGCGAGCCGGATCTTGGCGACCGCGGCGTAGGTCGGATCCCGCTCGATGCCGATGTAGCGCCGCCCGAGGCGCTTGGCCACCGCGCCAGTGGTGCCGGTGCCGAAGAAGGGATCGAGGACGGTGTCGCCGGGTTTGGTCGCCGCCAGGAGGACACGGTGGAGCAGGCTCTCCGGCTTCTGCGTCGGGTGCGCCTTCTTGCCGTCGTCCTGCTTCACGCGCTCGGCCCCGTTGCAGATCGGCAGCGTCCAGTCGCTCCGCATCTGCAGGCCTTCGTTCAGCGATTTCATCGCGTCGTAGTTGAACGTGTATCGCTTCTGCTTCTTGTCCTTGAGGCACCAGATCAGCGTCTCGTGGGCGTTGGTGAAGCGGCGCCCGCGGAAATTCGGCATCGGATTCGACTTCCGCCAGACGATGTCGTTCAGCATCCAGAATCCCAGGTCCTGGAGCGCCGATCCGACCCGGAAGATGTTGTGGTAGCTGCCGATGACCCAGAGCGTGCCGTCGTCCTTCAAGACGCGCCGGGCCGAGGTCAGCCAGGAGCGGGTGAACGTGTCGTAGGCGCCGAAATCGTCGAAGCGGTCCCAGGCATCGTCGACCCCGTCGACCACGCTGTGATCGGGCCGGGTGAGCCCGGTTCCGAGCTGCATGTTGTAGGGAGGGTCGGCGAAGACCATGTCGACCGACTTCGCCGGAAGCCGGTCCATCAGGGCCGCGCAGTCGCCGACGAGAATATTCGAGAGCTGGGAGCCACCGTCCATGGGCATGGCCGGGACAATGGCGCAACCCATTGATTCCAGTCAATAAAAAAGAAGCTCGACCTGTTATCCCCAGGGACATACCGTGGTTATACGTGATCTATGACCCCGACAAAGCGAGTCTTAAGGGCCTGAAACTGCTGCGATGGTGACGAGTTACCCCGACCCGGTCGATGGCCAGGCGGTGTTCTTCCGTGCCGTAGCCGGCATTCCGCTCCCAGCCGTAGGCCGGATGGCGAATCGCGAGGAGCCGCATCAGCCGGTCGCGGACGATCTTGGCGGCGATCGAGGCCGCCGCGATCGAGAGCGAGCGCCCGTCGCCGCCGACGACGGTCATCATCCGGTATCCCGGAAGCAGCCGGGCCGGCGGCGCACGGTTGCCGTCGATCAGGAGCGCGCAGGGGCCGAGGCCGAGGCGGCGGACGGCGCGCGCCATCGCCAGATGCGTGGCGCCGAGGATGTTGAGGCGGTCGATCTCGGCGACCGAGGCGGCGCCGATGGCGATCCGCGCATGCGGACGAAAGGCTGAGAAGGCGCGCTGGCGACGCTCGGCCGAGAGTTTCTTCGAATCGTCGATGAGACCGGAAACCTCCGCCGGCAGCCCGTCCGGGAAGTGGCAGGCGCAGGCGAGCACCGGCCCCGCGAGCGGCCCGCGCCCGACCTCGTCGACCCCGACCACGCGCCCGCCCAACGTCTGTTCCAGAGAAAAATCAGCCATGGCATGAAGATGCCGACGAGCCCCCGGTCAAAGCAAGGCGAGCTGATCTCCGGCGCGCGCGGGCCTGGCAAATTTCGAGCAGTCCAGCGGCGGCAGCTTGCGGTCGAGTCCCAGCCGCTTTTTCGCCAGCCTGGCGCGCAGCGACAGCGCCTCGGCATAGGCGCCCTCGCCCCGCATCCGCGAGCCGAAGTTCGGATCGTTGAGCTTGCCGCCGCGCATCTCGCGGACCAGCGAGAGCACGTGCTTGGCCTTCAGGGGCGCGTGCGCCTCGAGCCATTCACGCATCAGATCCTTGATCTCATGGGGCAGGCGGAGGACGGTATGCGCGGCCCAGACGGCGCCGGCGTCCGCCGCCGCCTCCAGGATCCGCTCGAGCTCCATGTCGTTCAAGGCCGGGATCATCGGCGCCGCCATGACGCCGGCGGGGACGCCGGCCTCGGCGAGAAGCCGGATCGCCTCGATGCGCTTTGCGGGCGTGGATGCCCTGGGCTCCATCTTGCGGGCGAGATCGCGATCGAGCGTGGTGACCGAGAGGCCGACCCGGCAGAGATTCTCCTTCCCCATCGGCCCCAGGATGTCGAGGTCGCGGGTGACCAGGTGGCCCTTGGTGACGATGGTGAAGGGGTGGCGGAAGGCACGGAGGACCTCCAGCACGCCCCGGGTGATCCGGTGCTCGCGTTCGAGCGGCTGGTAGGGGTCGGTGTTGGTGCCCATGGCGATCGGGGCGGGGTCGTAGCCCTTCTTCCGGAGTTCGGCCTCGAGCAGCCTCGGCGCGTCGGGCTTGATGAAGATCCTGGTCTCGAAGTCCAACCCGGAGGAAAGTCCGAAGTAGGCATGGGTCGGCCGGGCGAAGCAGTAGACGCAGCCGTGCTCGCAGCCCCGATAGGCGTTGATCGAGCGGTCGAAGCCGATGTCCGGGGAGTCGTTGCGGGCAAGGATGGTCCGGGTCGCATCGACCTGGACGGTGGTCCGGGGCGGCGGCAGGTCGTCCTCCTCCCGGTGCTCCCAGCCGTCGTCGATGCGCTGGCGGACCGCCGGCTCGAAACGCCCGGTGGGATTGGAGACGGCGCCGCGGCCCTTCACCGGGCGATCGGGGACGACGGGATCGGACATGGCCGCCAGTTTACGCTCCGCCCAGAACATATCAAGAACAAATAGCCAGTTGGGGAGATTTTCGACGGCCCTCTTATATCGATCCGGCATATAGACCGGAAGGCGCCGACGCTGAAGACACTCCGGGCTTCGATCTCTCCCCGGCGGTACTACCGCTGGCCGATGCCGCCGCCAGGGAGCCGCCCGGTCACCTATCCGGCCGGATTCATTGGTTCTTCGCCAGCCAAGGGGCTGAAAAAGCAGCGGCTGGGCCCGGCGAAACCAATCGTCCCGGAGGCGGATCAATAAAATGCGATCTTGCAGCCCCGCATCTGGGAAACAGCTGGGTGCACTGCACAAAACGTCGCGTATCGATCCGATAGTGAGATGAACCTGCCGCATCTCGCACCTGCGAACGGCCCATCGCCGGCTTCGGCGGTTGTCGCCGGCCCCGGGTCGGGCCGAACTCGGGGGTCGGCCGCGCGGCGAACGACGCGGCTTGCTCGCCGAGAATCAAGATCTGGTAGTGTGGTGCGATATATCGCCGGCCATTAGTCAATAAAATCAACCGGCGGCTAGGTAGGCGATTCGCAAGATCTTGGGGGTGGGACTACCCCCGCGCGGCCGCCGAGACCTTGGCCGTCCGGGTGCTCGGAGCCAGGTGCTCCTGCAGGCGCGGCATCAATTCGACGAAGTTGCAGGGCTTCAAGCGGTAGTCCAGCTGGTGGACGAGGATCTCGTCCCAGGCGTCGCGGCAGGCGCCGGGCGATCCCGGCAGCGCGAACAGGTAGGTGCCGCCGGCGACCCCGGCGATGGCCCGGGACTGGATGGTCGAGGTGCCGATCTTCTGGAAGCTGAGCCAGCGGAACAGCTCGCCGAAGCCCGGGATCTCCTTCTCGAAGACCGCCCGGAACGCCTCCGGCGTGACGTCCCGCCCGGTGACCCCGGTGCCCCCGGTCGAGATGACGACGTCGACCTCAGGGTCGGCGATCCAGGCCTCGAGGCGGGCGACGATGGCGTCGGGCTCGTCGCGGACGATTTCCCGCCTCGCCAGCCGGTGGCCGGCCGCCTGGAGGCGCTCGACCAGCGTCGCGCCCGACTTGTCGTCGGCGAGGCTCCTGGTGTCGGAGACGGTGAGGACGGCGATGTTGACGGCGAGGAAGGGCCGGGTCGGATCGAGGGGCATGGCACGGGGGCTCCGGGGCGGCCGGTTCAACGCCGTGTCGTCGGGCTTAGCCGCCTTGCTGGGGATTATAGACCGCCCAGTCGCCGGCCGCGACGGCCTCCAGGGTCGGCGTCGGCTGTCCCATGCGCAGCTGGTAGATCCAGTAATTGGCGACCACCCGCTGCACATAGGCCCGGGTCTCGCCGTAGGGGATGGCCTCGACGAACAAGAGCGGGTCGTCCTTGGCGCCGCGGCGGCGCCATTTGAGCGCGACCGTCGGCCCGGCGTTGTAGGCGGCGACGGCGAGCAGCAGGTTGCCCTGGATCTGTTCGTGCTCGAGCAGATGCTGGATATAGCGCTGGCCCAAGGTGAGATTGCGCTCGGGCGCCATCAGCTGCTCATGCGCGTCCTTCTTCTTGACCTCGCCCTCGCCGACGAAGACCGCGGTCCTCGGCATGATCTGCATCAGGCCGCGGGCGCCGGCGTTCGAGGTCGCCTTGGAGTGGAAGCCCGATTCCTGGCGCATGATGGCGAAGAGCAGCGCCGGATCGACGCTGAAGCCGCCCTCCGGTTTCCATCCGGGGATCGGGTAGAGGGCGCCGTCGTAGCGCTGGCTCTCATGGGCGAGCTTGCCGGCGAGCCGCATCGAGAGCGCCGGCATGTTGGCCTTGGAGGCCAGCGCCAGGAGCAAGGGGCCGAGATCCGGATTCGCCTGAGGGGCAAGCCGGCGGAGCTCGGCCTCGGCCCGGACGACCTCGCCGACCTGGATCAGCGCCAACGCCCGCCAGCCGCCGGGGATCGCCTTGATCTGGTCGACGTCGTCGTCGGAGAGCCTGGGCTCCGCCCAATTGAAAGGCGTGTCGACGCCCAGCGCCCGGCGCGCGAGCAGGCCGTAGAACGAGGTTCGCTGCAACGCCGCGCGCACCAGATATTGCGACACGCGACCGGGGTCGCCCGCGACCAGATGCGCGCGCGCGGCCCAAAAGGCGGCGGCCGAAACCTGGTTCGCCGACAGGCCCTTGAGATCCAGCATCGCCTCGAAGTGCCGGGCGGCATCGCCCGGCCGGTTGAGCCGGAAGGCGGCGAGCCCGGCGATCCAGGGGGCGAGCGGCTGCCAGCCCTTGGCGTCCCGCGTCGCCTCGGCGGCGAGCTTGAAGGCGCGGACGTCGTTGCCGGCGTAGAAGTGGCCGTGGGCAACCTCGGCCTTGAGGATGGCGCTTTCGATCGGATCCAGAAGCTTCCTGCCCTCGAGCTGGCGGAACACCTGCTCGGCCGCGTCGGGATCGCTCCTCTTCAGGTTCTGGCGGAGCTCGGAGGCGGTGTGGATGATCGCACGGACCTCGTCGGAATCGCGCTGACGCTGGGAGGCGTAGCCGGAATCCGCGCCGACCACTTCCTCGCCATAGCCGCCGAGGAAACCCACCTGCGGGCGCTCGGGCGCGGCCGCGCCGCCGGGCCTGCGGTCGATCGCGAGCCGGTAGAGCCGGCCGGCTTCCGGGTGATCGCCATAGGACTTGAGCCAGGCCGCGAGCTCGTCGTAGCGCGAGCGGTACTTGGCATGGGTGAAGCGCTGGGCGAGCACGGCACCGAGCAGGCGCTTGTCGTTGAGGAGACGGATCTCCCGGTCGGCCGGGGCCCACGCCCCGTCGCCCTGCAGACGGAAGATCTCGACGTAGCGCGCGGCCTGATCGGCGCTGAGCACCCGCGGCAGCGTCTGGCCCGGGTCGATCTTGAAGCGGTCGAAGAGATCGCGCGGCAATGCCGCCTGCTCGGTCGTCGGGCCGAGGCTTTCGACCTTGGCCGGATCGAACCGAGGCGGATCGACGGCGTCGGCGGGGCTGCCCGCCAGCGCCAGAAGGCCGGCAGCGATCACCGACACGCGGGCCCGTCGCCGGACGCGGATAAGTCCCCCCTCCCTCATGAGGACTCACCTAGTCGAAGGATGCGGCCAAGGCAAGCGCGGGATTTAAACCGAAATTCGAGTGTAGTTTCCAGGTTATCTCCGGTTTTTTGAAATAACCTGGAAGTTCAGTTTGTTATAGCGCGTTGCTAAGGCGCAGTTTCAAGGCGAGAAAATCTCGCCAGGCCTCCCGCTTTTGTCCAGGCGACCTCAACAAATACGCCGGATGATATGTTGCTATTGTTGGAATAACTGGCAAGTTCTCACCAATCTTATACTCGAACCAGCGCCCGCGAAGACGCATGATGCCTTCGGTTTGATTGAGAATGGTCTTGGCCGAGGTGCCGCCGAGAAGAACCAGAACCGACGGCCCTACCAGCTCGATATGCCGGATCGCGAACGGGAGGCACTGCTGGATCTCCTGGGGCGTCGGCTGCCGGTTCCCCGGCGGGCGCCAGAACAGGATGTTGGTGATGTAGACCGAGCCGCGCTCGCGCCCGATCGCCTGGAGCATGCGGTCGAGGAGCTTGCCGGAGAGGCCGACGAAGGGCTTCCCCTGCCGGTCCTCGTCGGCGCCCGGGGCCTCGCCGACCAACATCAGCTTCGCCTTGGGATCGCCATCGGCGAAGACGGTGTTGGTCGCCGTCTTCTTGAGCCCGCAGCCGTCGTAAAGGCGGACCGCCTGCTCGAGCTCGGCCACCGTCCGGCAGCCGGCCGCCAGCGCCTTGGCGTCCTGGGCGATCAGTGCCGGCGGGGCGGCCGGGACGGGCCGCGGCGGCGCCGAGCCCGGCGATCGGGCGACCGCGGCGAGCGCCGGACGCGACGCCGGCGGTGCCGGCACCGCTGCCGCTGGCGGCGGGCGCGTGCGGTCGACCGGCTGATCGAGGGCCGCCTCGTCGGCACCGGCGGCGACCTGCCAGGCCAGCAGGGCGAGGGATTCCGCGTCGGTGAGATCGGAGAGGCGAGGCATCGGCGCCAGCCTATCGCCACGGCTATTGCTTGGACAGCCTCCCGACACCTGCGATAAATCTCTTCCAAGCCCCAACGACGAACAAGACGGCGATGACGCGCGAGCGCATGGAATACGACGTGGTCGTGGTCGGCGCCGGCCCGTCCGGCCTCGCCGCCGCGATCCGGCTGAAGCAGCTCGCGGCCGGGGCCGGCCGCGAGGTCTCGGTGTGCGTCATCGAGAAGGGCTCGGAGGTCGGCGCCCACATCCTTTCCGGCGCGGTGCTGGAGCCCCGCGCGCTGAACGAGCTGATCCCGGACTGGAAGGCCAAGGGCGCGCCGCTCAACACGCCGGCGGCCGAGGACCGTTTCCTCCTCCTGACGAAGCGTCGCGCCATCCGCCTGCCGACGCCGCCGCAGATGAACAATCACGGCAACTACATCGTCAGCCTCGGCAACGTCGTCCGCTGGCTCGGGGTCCAGGCGGAAGAGGCGGGCGTCGAGATCTATCCGGGCTTCGCCGCCGCCGAGGTCCTCTATCAGGACGGCCGCGTGGTCGGCGTCGCCACCGGCGACCAGGGCATCGGCAAGAACGGCGAGAAGACTCGAGGCTACACGCCGGGCGTCGAGCTCCGCGCCCGCTTCACCCTTTTCGCCGAAGGCTGCCGGGGCTCGCTGACCAAGGCGCTGGCGATGCGCTACGGTCTTCGCGGCGCCTCCGAGCCGCAGACCTATGGCATCGGCCTCAAGGAGCTGTGGGAAGTCGATCCCGCCCGGCATCGCCAGGGCCAGGTCGTGCATACCATCGGCTGGCCGCTCGACCAACGCACCTATGGCGGGTCCTTCCTCTATCACCTGGAGAACAACCAGGTGTCGGTCGGGTTCGTCATCGGCCTCGACTACGAGAACCCCTATCTCGCGCCCTTCGAGGAGCTGCAGCGCTTTAAGACCCATCCGGCGATCCGCCCGATCTTCGAGGGCGGCCGGCGCATCTCCTACGGCGCCCGCGCCATCAACGAGGGCGGCTTCCAGTCGATCCCCGAGCTCACCTTCCCGGGCGGCGCCCTGATCGGCTGCGCCGCCGGATTCCTCAACGTGCCGAAGATCAAGGGCAGCCACACGGCGATGAAGTCCGGCATGCTGGCGGCCGAGGCGACCTTCGCCGCGCTCGCCGATGCCGCCCTAACCGAGATCGAAGGCTACCGGGAGTCGCTGGAGACGAGCTGGGTGTGGGAGGAGCTGAAGGAGGTCCGCAACATCCGTCCGGGCTTCGCCGGCGGGATGTGGCTCGGGCTCGCCCATGCCGCGGTCGATACCTACCTTCTCCGCGGCAAGGCGCCGTGGACGCTGCATCACCACGCCGATCACGAGAGCTTGATGCCGGCCGCCCAGTGCCTGCCGATCGAGTATCCGAAACCCGACGGCAAGGTCAGCTTCGACCGGCTGTCCTCGGTGTTCGTCTCCAATACGAACCACGAGGAGAACCAGCCGGCGCATCTGAAGCTCGGCGACCCGGGCGTGGCGATCCGCGTCAACCTGGCGATCTACGATGCGCCCGAGCAGCGCTACTGCCCCGCCGGGGTCTATGAGATCGTGCGCGAGGAGTCAGGCGCGCCGAGACTGCAGATCAACGCCCAGAACTGCGTGCACTGCAAGACCTGCGACATCAAGGACCCGACCCAGAACATCAACTGGGTGGTGCCCGAGGGTGGCGGCGGGCCGAACTATCCCAATATGTAAGAATGTAAGATCCTCTGTCGATGGAACGCATGACGGCCTCCCGCACCACCGCGCTGACCCTCCTCCTCGCCGCATCGCTCTCGGCTTGCGCCGCCGGCGGGGCCACGCCCGAGACGCCGGCGATCGCCACGACCGCGACCGGCAACTACCTCTCCGGATTCGTGGCCCAGCGCGGCAACGACCCCGCCGCCGCCGCCGAGTACTACGGCGCCGCGCTCAAAGTCGGTCCCAACGATCCCCAGCTCCTGCTGCGCGGCCTCGCCGTGGCGCTCCAGGACGGGCGCGGCGACGCGGCGGCCGAGCTCGCCCAGCGCCTGGTTGGCCAGGACCCCGCCAACGGCCTCGGCAACCTGACGCTGGCGATCGCCGACGCCAGGGCCGGACGCTATGCCGAGTCCGAGCAGCGGCTCCAGCGCCTTCGGCGGAACGGGCCGAACGCGATCCTGGCGCCGCTCCTGATCGCCTGGGCCCGCGCCGGCCAGCGGAATTTCGACCAGGCGACCGAGTCCCTGGCGACCGGCGGCAACCCGCAGGTCGACGTCTCCGGCATGTTCCAGCTCCATGCCGGCATGATCAACGAGTTCGGCGGGCGTGCCGAGGCGGCCGAGAAGAGCTTCGGGGGCGCCCTGCAGGGCGAGTCGCCGGCGCTCCGCTCGGTCATCGCCGCCGGCCGCTTCTTCGAGCGCAACGGCCGCGCCGTCGAGGCCGAGGATCTCTATCGCAAATTCACCGAGCGCGCCGCCAATCCGATCTACCTCGCGACCGACCTCGCCCGCGTCCGCGCCCGGCAGGCGCCGCCCCGGCCGATCTCGCAAGCGGTCGAGGGCATGGCCGAGGCGCTGTTCGACCTGGGCTCGGCGCTGCAGTCCGACCGCTCGGGCGACCTCGCCCAGATCTACGCCCAGACGGCGCTGTGGCTGAAGCCGGATTTCCCGGGCGCCCGCGTTCTGCTCGGCAGCCTGCTCGAAGCCGAGCAGCGCTGGGCCGAGGCGAACGCAGCCTATGCCGCCGCCGGCAGCGATCCGACCTATGGATGGTCGGCCAAGCTGCACATCGCCAGCAACTTAGATCAGCTCGGCAAGAGCGACGAGGCGGTCCGCGTCCTCGAGGCGATGGCCAGCGAGCAGCCCGAGCGCATCGACGCGCTGGTGCGTTTGGGCGATCTCTGGCGCTCGAAGGTGAAGCTGCCGGGACCGCTTCCCGAATACGACCGGGCGTTGTCCGCCTACGACCGCGCCATCAGCCGCATCCCGACCCCGCAGCCGCAGCACTGGTCGCTGTTCTTCTCGCGCGCCGTCGCGTTCGAGCGCTCCGGGCGCTGGGCCAAGGCCGAGTCCGATCTCCTGAAGGCGCTCGAGCTCGAGCCCGAGCAGCCGAGCGTGCTCAACTACCTCGGATACTCCTGGGCCGATCAGCGCCTCTACCTCGACAAGGCGCTGCCGATGATCGAACGCGCGGTCGAGCTCCGGCCGCGCGACGGCTACATCGTCGACAGCCTGGGCTGGGTGAATTTCCGCCTCGGCAATCTCGACCGGGCCTTGAAGTACATGGAGCAGGCGGTCGAGCTTCGCCCGCAGGACCCGACCATCAACGACCACCTCGGCGACGTCTATTGGCGCGTCGGACGGCGCGCCGAGGCGCGATATCAGTGGGAGCGAGCGCTCAAGCTCGAGCCGGAGCCGGAGGCGGTGCCCCAGATCCGGAAGAAACTGGAGCAGGGGCTGCCGACGCCCTGAAGAGGCGCTCGTGATCCGCGTCGCCGCGCCCGCCAAGATCAATCTCTATCTGCATGTCGTCGGCCGTCGCGCCGACGGCTACCACCTGCTCGACAGCCTGGTCGTCTTCGCCGATCTCCACGACGAGGTCGCCGCCGCCCCGGCCGACGACCTCACGCTCGCGATCGCCGGACCGTTCGCGGCGGCGCTCGCCGACGAGCCCGACAATCTCGTCCTGCGCGCCGCACGCGCGCTCGCCGCGGCTCACCGCATCCGGCCGACGGCGCGCCTCACGCTCACCAAGGCGATTCCCGTCGCCGCCGGTCTTGGCGGCAGCTCGGCCGACGCGGCGGCGGCGCTTCGCGCTTTGTCGGAGCTGTGGTCGGTCGCCATCCCCGAAGGTCTCGCGATCTCCCTCGGCGCCGACGTGCCGGCGTGCTTGGCCGGCCAGCCGCTGTTCCTCTCCGGCATCGGCGAGACGGTGGCGCCCGCGCCGGTGCCGCCGGGCATCTTCCTGGTGCTGGTCAATCCGGGCGTGCAGGTTCCGACCGCCGAGATCTTCCGCCGCCGGCAGGGCGCGTTCTCCAGCCCGGCCCGCTTCGAGCGCATGCCCGGCGATGCGCTGGCGCTCGCGGCTCTCCTCGGCGAGCGGCGGAATGATCTGACGGAGGCCGCGATCGAGTGCGCGCCGATAGTCGCCGACGCGCTCCGGCTGGTCGCGGCGACGAAAGGCTGCCTGTTGGCGCGCATGTCCGGCAGCGGCGCCACCGTGTTCGGGATTTGCGCGTCGAAAGCCGAGGCGGCGGAAGCCGGAGAGACAATCGCGCGCGTGCGCCCAGCTTGGTGGAGCTGGAGTGGAGCAATTGGGGCCCCTGAGGGTCCGCTGCTTACGCCGTCCAAGGATTGATCAGATCGATGCCGCAATCGGTGAAGTCGGTGACGTTACGCGTTGCCACGGCGGCACCATGGAGCCGGGCGATCGCGGCGATTTGGACGTCTTGCGGCGAAACGGGCCTACCCAAACGCTTGCGCGCAGCGCGGATCGACGCGTAGTGATCGGCGGCGGCGCTGCCAAATTCCAAAACGCGTCCCTGGAAGTCCTGAGTGAACACCTCCCATGCCGCCAATTTGAGCGCCTGCCGACGGTCGCCATCGGGTAGGCACTCGATTCCGAAGAGAACCTCCGCCTGAGTGATCGACGTGGTGAAAACCTCTGCAATGGGACGAGAGGCCAACCATGCCATCACCTCCGGAGCTGGCCGCGGACGCATGGGCTCCGAGACAACGTTGGTGTCCAGGATGATCACTCGTCGAAACGCGGTGGGTCGCGACCAAACTCACGAGCCGGGATTTCGAGATCAACGCCGCCCAGCGATTCGAATCGGCGTCGAATCGACTCGGCGAGGTTCTGTGGCGCTGGGGCAGCAAATGAAAATGCGCCCATCACGCTGCGGTTGCCACTCTCGCCCCGATCTGAGCCACCAAAAGTACGCACCTCGATCGGCTGTGGTTTGTGCGATCGCCTTGCGACGAGTGGTGCTGCCGCGAGCGGCATGGCGCCACGGCCGACAAAGCCTGAAGCTCCGGTTCGCGCGGTCAGTAAGTCGTCACCGCCAAATGTCCACTGGCCGCCGTGGCCGATACTGACTGGAGCGAGGCTCGTCACATCTGATCTCCTAGTTTTCTTTTGTCACTGGCAGCTCGGAAACCCTGATGCCGAGTTTTTCAATGTCAGCCGCATTCATCTTCCGAAAGTTCGAGAGCAACGCCAAAGATAACTTCAGCGCTTGCTGAAGTGTCATACGGACCGCAACTTGCGGGATAAATGGAGTGTCGTGAGTACCAGGACCAGCCAGCGCGATCGCTGCAAGGTCGAGCTTTGAAAATACGATCTCCATAGCTCCCTCATGGCCCTCAACGCGCCAACTGGTATTGAAGGTATCGATCCAGCTCGAATCCAGTCCCGAGGGATCAAGTTTTTTTGATCCCGTCGATTGAGGCTCGGCACCTACGTTCTTGGTCGTCATCTGGTTACCTCTCGTACACTACAGTCTGCAATCCCAGCACCGGGAACGTTCAGAGTCTTACAAACCGCATAAGGACACCAGCGCTTCTGGTTCGAAGGCCATTCGGCTAGCGTTGCTGGCGCACCGCCGCCGCGGCCGACGGGCCGAGCTTCGCGGTCAAGAACTCCAGGAGCTCCTCGCTGGCGGCACCCGTCTGGGGCTGGCCGTTGTCGCTCTGGAACTTGCGGATCGCCTGTCGGGTCTTGTCGCCGACGGCGCCATCGGCGCGGCCGGCGTCGTAGCCCAGCTCGGTCAGCATGTGCTGAATCGCGCCGACCACTTCGGCGTTCGGCCTCGCCGGATCGCTCTTCGCCGGATCGGGTTTCGGCGCCGGCGCCTTCGCCAGCGCCTCGCGGGCCTCGGGATCGCCGAGAAGGGCGGCCCGGCTCATCAGCGCGCGGGCGGCGTTGGCCTGGCCGCCGAGGCCGGATTCGGCGAGGATGGCGAGATTGTAGAAGGCCTTGGCGACGCCCTGGTCGGCCGCCTTCTTGAACCAGCGCTGGGCCTCGCCATAGTCGGTCGGAATGCTGCGGCCCTGGGCGTAGAAGACGCCGAGATTGTACTGGGCGCGTGCGTGGCCTTGCTCGGCCGCGGAGTGATACCAGAGAAGCGCGCGGACATCGTCCTGGGCGACCCCGAGGCCGTGCTCATAGAGGACGCCGAGATTGTATTGGGCGCTCGCGTTGCCTTGAACCGCCGCCTCACGGAACCAATAGGCGGCCTTGCCAAAGTCGGGCTCGCCGGTGGCCGGCTGGGCGGCGAGCACAGCGAGTTCGTATTGCGCCTTGAGGTCGCCCTGGCGGGCCGCCTTTTCGAGATCGTCGGCATCGCTGGGCGACGGCGCGGTCTCGGTCTGCCGGGTGAGCGTCGGAAACCCCGACGCCGCGCCGGTCGCGGGCGACGCCGGCGACCGCGCCGAGGGAGCTGGCGACGGCGGAGCTAGGGCCGGTGTCGGCAGGGCTGGAGCCGGCGTCGGCAGGGCGCCGGTCTGCGGCGGCATCGCGCTGCTCGTGCCGGCCGAGGGCGCCATCGGCGTCGGAACGGCGGAGGCGGCCGGAGGTGTCATCTCGGGTTTCGGCGGCTCGGCCAGCGAAGGCAGCTCGGCCGGGGCGTCCTCGAACAGACTCAAGACGTCCTGGATCCAGCGGCGCGCCGCCCCTTCGCCCCTGACCGCCAGGCTCAGGCCTTCGTCGACGGTCCCCTCGATACCCTCGGTCACCCGATCGAGCAGCCCGGGCGGCAGGCCGACGACCTCGCCGTGTTCGAGGACCAGAACGGCCGAGCCGGCGCCGAGGGTGAGCGCGACCAGCGCCGCGAACAGACTGCCGAGGGCGCGACGGAACCGACCGCCGTGCGCCGCCCCCGCCTTGGCCCCCGCCTTGGCCCAGGCGCGGCGGCGAGGCCGCTCCTCTGGAATTGCCGTCGCCGCAGCGAACTCCGGAGACTCCGGTTCCGGCTCCGGGTGCCGGTCGTCGGGCGGCGGCACCGGGGTCGGGAAATCGTCGGGCCGGGCGGGCGCCGGCGCGGCGTCAGCCTCCGGTTCGGGCTCGGGGACGAAGAAGGACTCGAAAGGCGGATCGGGGGGTACGGCTTCCGGCTTCGGGGGCAGCGGTTCCGGCTCCGGCGCCGGCCGGGTCCTACCGGCGACCCGGGCGTGCTCGATCTCGACCAGCCGGTGGGCCAGCTCCTGGACCTTGAGCGCCACCGGTATGACCATCTCATTGGTCCGGGAATCCACCCGGTCGACCCCGGCCTCGAGCGAGCGCACTTCGGCCCGCTGGGTTGCGGCGACGACCTCGCCCAAACCGCTGAAATCCGTGGGCTGGCCGGGCGGCGGCAGGAAGGTCTGATGCTCGCGGATCGCCCGTTCGATCCAGGCGCCGACGGTCATTCCGGCGGCCTGCGCCGCCTGGCGCGCGGTCTCGCGGGTCGACCGTTCGACCCCCTTCACACTCCAGGGCGCAACGCTGCTCTTGCCGGTCATATTTAGCGTACTACCGAAGCCATGGCTCAATATCTGGATCTAGAATCGGACCCACGCGACCCCGGCGGCGGTAGCGCCGGCGCCTCCAGCGCCTCCAGGCGACGCCCGATCTGGGACAGAGCCCGGTCGAGGGGCTGCAGCGATTCCTGGATCCGGCGCTCCACCGTGGCCAGACGCTGGCTCAAGGCCTCGATGTCGACCCGGAGTTCCGCCGGCGCCGGCACCGGCGGCTCGGGCCGGAGGGCGACTTGGCCGGGCTGCCCCAGCTTGGCGGCGCTGGCGGCATCGATCACCCGCGAGAGCCAGCCCCCCATAGGCTCTCCCGCGGCCATCGCCGCCGCCTTGGCGATCTTCCGGGCGTCCGCGGATATGCCCTTGATACTCCAGGGCATATGACCGACATTGGACATCCGGACCTCCCTGTCATACTTGGTATGACCCCGCCCCGGCACGCACGATATCAGAGGTCGGAGCGAAGGGTAACCAGGAAGTCGCGGGCCGGGCCGGAAGCCGCGTTGCCGGCTTTTCGGTTTGCGGTTATGGTGCCGCCGCCTCCGGCGCATTGGGGCGTGGCCAAGCGGTAAGGCAGCGGTTTTTGGTACCGCGATCCCAGGTTCGAATCCTGGCGCCCCAGCCAGCCGGTGCGATCGGCCGCCACGGTGCATCGGCGCTAAGACTTCTTGGTCGGCTTCGTGGGCTTCAGGGGCTTCGCCGGTTTCGCCGCCTTATCGGCCTTTGCCCGCTGGGCGACGCAGTCTTTGTGGGCCGGGGAGTTCGGCGCCAGGTTGGAGCAGGCTTTTCCGGGCGCCATTTTCTGTAGCGGTGCGGGCGTCGTCGTGCCGGACCTGATCTGGGCCAGGGCGTCGGCGCCGAGGATCGGGACGGCCCCGACGGCGAGGGCGATAACCACCGGCAGGGTCATCAGTCGCAGCTTCGGCATGGCCGTTTCCTTGGAAAATACATTTTAAACATCAGTAGGTTAGAGCGTCAGCGTGGCACCCTCCCGGGCGACCAGGGTGCCCGGGCGGCGCTTCTCCGCCGCCGTGGCGATGGTGTCCATGAACTGGTCGTCGTGGCCGGGGTCGTGATGGAAGATCACCAGGCGCTTGGCCCCCGCCGCCTCGCAGACCCTGACCCCTTCCTCCCAGGTCGAGTGGCCCCAGCCGCGGTAGCGCTGGAACTCCTCGTCGGTATAGGTCGAATCGTAGATCACGATGTCGGCGCCGGCGATCAACGCGGAAATCCGCGGATCCGGGCCGTTTCCGGTGTGCTCGGTGTCGGTGACGTAGCAGACCGTCTTGCCCGCGAATTCGATCCGGTAGCCGGTCGCCCCGTTCGGGTGGTTCAGAGCGGCGGTCTTGAGGGTGACCCCCGGCTTCGGCGCCAGGGTCTCCCCGGCGACGAAGTCCTTGTAGGCGATGTCAGCCTTGAAGATCTCGATCGGCACCGGAAAGAGCGGCGGCATCATCATCTGGCAGAGGACGTCGCAGAGCTCCAGGCCCTGGGCTCCCAAATGCCCGGCCCAGAAGCGAAACCGGTTGGTCGGCAGGAAGGCCGGGCCGAAGAACGGAAGGCCGCTGACGTGGTCGAAATGGGTGTGGGTGAGGAAGAGGTCGGCGTCGAGCCGTCCTTCCTTCGCCAGCTTCCGGCCGAGCGGGCGGAGCCCGGTGCCGGCGTCGAAGATCAGCAGCGCCTCGCCGCAACGGACCTCCAGGCACGAGGTATTGCCGCCGTAGCGCTGCATCTCCGGCTCCGGGCAGGCGATCGAGCCGCGGACACCCCAGAAGGTCACGCTGAACGCCGGGCCAACGGGCACTTTGGATGGCTCCTCCGCTTTCAAACGACGAGGCGATAGCCGCCCTGTTCGGTCACCAGGATCTCGGCCTTCGAAGGGTTGCGCTCGATCTTCTGGCGGAGCCGATAGACATGGGTCTCCAGCGTATGGGTGGTGACCCCGGAGTTGTAGCCCCAGACCTCGTTGAGGAGGACCTCGCGGACGATCGGCTTGTCGCCCGCCCGGAACAGGTATTTGAGGATCGCCGTCTCTTTCTCGGTCAGGTGGATGCGGCGGTTTTTCTCGGGCTCGATCAACAGCTTGGCGGCCGGGCGGAAGCGGTAGGGGCCGATCGCGAAGACCGCGTCGTCGCTTTGCTCGTGCTGGCGGAGCTGGGCCTTGATGCGGGCGATCAGGACGCCCAGGCGGAACGGCTTGGTGATGTAGTCGCTGGCGCCCGCCTCCAGGCCCCGGATGGTGTCGGTGTCGGCGCCGGTCAGCATGATGATCGGCGCCTTCAGGCCGCCCGCGCGCATCTGCCGGCAGAGCTCGCGGCCATCGACGTCGGGGAGCCCGACATCGAGGAGGACCAGGTCGATGTGATCGCGCTTGATCGCCTCCAGCCCCTCGGCCCCGGACCCGGCCTGGACGACCTCGAACTCGTGTTGCAGTTGCAACTGGTCAGCCAGTATTTCCCGGAGGTCCGGGTCGTCGTCGACGATCAGCAGGGTCTTGGCCTTGGTCATCGGGAAGGGCGCCTTCGTGATCGCCGCCTGGCTGGCCGGAGCCTATCACGGCCCGCCCGCCGGGGCGACGGGGAGGCACTACCAGTTCCGGGGGGCTGCACTACCAGTCACACCAGATGTTGAATCAAAGCCCTAAAAGTTCGGCTGCGGTCAGAAACAGCGGGTTGGACGGATCGGCCAGCGCATCGACGATCGAGAAGTGGTTGAGGCCGGCCAGCGCCCGCGCCTCGACATCCCAGGCGGCCGACAGGGTGTCCTGCTGGCGGTGATATTCCTCGCTCTCGGCGCCGCCGACGGCGAGGACCAGGCGCCCGCTCCGGGGCCTCGGCAGATGCACCGGGCTCAAGCGCCGGGCCTCCTCCGCGCCCATCCCGAGCGCCGCGTTCAGGTAGGAAAGCCGGATCGGCTCCAGGTCGTAGAGGCCGCTGAGCGCGATGCCGCCGGCCAGATCCGGCCCCGGCCCGGTCATCGCCATCGCCGTCAGGTGGCCGCCGGCCGAGTGCCCGGCGACGACGATGCGCCGGCCATCGAGGCCGAGGCGGGGCGATTCGGCGGCGATCCAGGCGATGCCGGCGCGGACCGAGGCGACGAGCCGGGTCATCGTCACCGCCGGGCAGATCGGGTAGCCCAGGGTGACGACGGCGGCGCCGGCCCGGACCCAGGGCCGGGCGAGGTAGCTGAAATGGGACTTGTCGAGGCCCTGCCAGTAGCCGCCATGGATGAAGGCCAGGACCGGCGGCTTGCCCTTCGGCGCCGGCGGCCGGAACAGATCGAGCCGGTCGCGCGGCCCCGGCCCGTAGGCCAGGTCGATCTCGCTGCCGATGAGCGCGCGGGCCCGCGACGACGCCGCGGGGAAGCGGGCGAGGTAGGTGGCGAAGTCCGGGACGCGGGCCCGGTTGTTGAACTGGAGATCGAGGCCAGCTTGGTCGTAGGCGCCGAAGACGGGAGGGCCGGGGGCCGGGGGCTCGGACATCGGAGCGAATCAAAGCCCGACGGGACGGGCTTGGCAAGACCGCGAGCGCTCAAGGCCGGGCTAGAACCGCTTCGGGCCGGAAATCGGCCACCGTCTACTCGGCGGCGTGCGCGATCCCGGAGCAGACGACATCGAACGGAATATCGCACGGCGCCAGACCGTTATTTTCCTCGATGAGCTCGGGGATCTGGACGCGCAGCTTGGCGATGAGAGCCTCAACGGTCGCGGCCTCGGTGACCAAGCCCGGCACATCATCGCTCTCGGCGACCCAAACCTTGGCCTCGCCGTCCCATGTCGCCTGAACCTTGATGACGCTCGCCTGCATCGATCCCCAATCGCACTGGATGTCCTAATAATTTAGGCGCCCCGAATATCCGAGACAATGCCGGAACGCGGAGCCCCCGCGATCGACCCCGCTCGCGTAGGATGGCGCCGTGCGGAAACGCTTCGTCTTCAGGCGCGAGGATGGGCCGGGCGAAGACTGGCTCGCCCGCTTTGCCGCCGGCCGGGACGAAGCCGCACGTTGGTATCTGGGGGAAGGGCTGGCGGACCCGCCGACCGCCGCCGAGTGCCGCGCGGCGCTCAGAGAGCACATGCCGGAGTTGGTGCCGCCCTATGACCGTGTCTGCGCGCTGGTCGGCGACGACGATCTGGCTCACCGCATCCTCAGCCACTACCGCCCGCCGCCGGTCGTCAGCGGCTGCAGCCAGGCGGTCTGGCTCGGGCCCGGCGGCCCGGCGCTGGTCCGCAACTACGACTTCCCGCTCCCCGTGGTCTCCGATCACTTCGAGTCGACCGCGTGGTTCGGGCGCGAGGTGATCGCCAAGGGTCAGAGGCCCTGGGGCGGCTGCATCGACGGCATGAACTCAGACGGGCTGGTCGCGAGCCTGACCTTCGGCGGAAGCCGGGCCCAGGGCCGTGGGTTCTCGATCATCCTGATGCTGCGCTACGTGCTGGAAACCTGTCGACGGGTCGACGAGGCGGTCGCGGTGCTGTCTCGGATTCCGATCGCGTTGTCGCAGAACG
>SHVZ01000074.1 GCA_009694025.1 Alphaproteobacteria bacterium
CAGAAGGCTATCGTCCTGCATGGCGGGTGTGGCACTCCGGCGAGGCGTGGAAGACTTTGTCTAGACACCAAAATCTTACACGAAATCAACGGATTACGCTACATCCGCCAGCCCAATATCAGCGCCCCGATGAATAATTCGGGCTAGCTAATGCGACATGCCCCTCCCCACGCTGGCGACGTCGCAGGGCTTTCGGCCCTGTGCCGGCGGTTCCATGTTCGTCGGCTCGACCGGTTCGGCTCTGCCGGAACGGACCGATTCGATCCGGACCACAGCGATCTCGATTTCATCGTGGAGTTCGAGCCGGTTGAGCCGACGGCCTATGCGGACGCCTATTTCGGGCTCCGCGAAGGCCTGATCGCCCTCTTCGGTCGCCCGGTCGATCTGGTCACCGAGGCATCCCTGGCCAATCCCTATTTCCGCCGCCGCGTGCTGGCCGAGCGTCAGACCGTGTACCAGGGCTCCTGATGGGGGGCGATGCCGGGAAGTATCTGTGGGATGCGAAAGTCGCGGCGGACCGTATCGCCCGATTCACGGCGGGTAAATCCTTCAACGACTATCGCTCCGACGAGATGATGCGCTCGGCGGTCGAGCGGCAGTTCGAGATCATCGGCGAAGCTCTCTCGGCTCTGCGGCGCGTTGCGCCGGAGATGATCGCAGCGATTCCCGAAGCGACCCGTATCATCGCTTTCCGCAACGTGCTGATCCATCAGTATGCCGCGGTCGACGACCTGCTCGTCTGGGGCGTGGTCGAAGGCAAATTGCCCGATCTGCGGTCAGCCCTCGGCCGCCTTCTCGGCGACGTCGGTACGCCGTAGGCTGCGCCCGGTCAGCGAGGCGGATCGACCTTCACCGTATCGGCGGCCGGCAGCGGCGCCCACAGGCCGTCGCGATAGGCGCGTTCGGTCCGTTCCTCGGCTGCCTTCTGCTGCTCCGTGGTGAGGCCGATCTGATCGCCCAGCATCTTGGCGAGGCTCGGGAGCGTGGTGCGGGTCACCTGCGCCTCCGGCCGCCACAACTTCGCGCGGTGGAAGGCTTTGGCGCAGTGGAGGAAGGCCTGGCGCACGGTGACGACGATCGCGGCCTTCGGCAGCTTGCCCTCGACCGCCATGGAGGCGAGGAGCTGGGGATCGGCGCTGAGCCGGGCGGTGCCGTTCACCCGGACGGTCTCGCCGATGCCGGGAATCAGAAAGATCAACCCGACATTCGGGTTCTCGACCAGGTTCCGGAGCGTATCCAGGCGGTTGTTCCCGGGACGGTCGGGCAGCGCCAGCAGGTTAGGCCCCAACACCTTGAACGAGCCCGGCGGATCGCCTCTCGGCGTCACGTCCTGGTGGCCTTCGGCATTGGATGTCGCAATGCAGTAGAACGGCGCCATCTCGATGAAGCGCTGGATGTGGTCGTCGATGCGGCCGATGTCCTTGGCCAGCACGAGCGGCGACGGCTTGGGATAGCCGTCGAGAAGGGCGCGTGCGCCGGCGTCGTCGAGAAGGGTGGGGGAGGTAAGAGCGGTATCCGGCATCTCGGACTCCTTAGGGACGTGGGCTAACGCCCGGCGACGGTCATTCCTTCGACGCGCAGTGTCGGCGAATTGACGGCCATGCGGAACTGGAGATCGTCGGCCGGCGTCATCGCCTGGAACATGTCCTTGAGGTTGCCGGCGACCGTCACCTCGCTCACAGGATACGCCAGTTTGCCGTTCTCGATCCAGAAGCCCGAGGCGCCGCGGCTGTAGTCGCCGGTCACCATGTTGATGCCGTGGCCCATCAGGCTGGTGACGTAGAAGCCGCTCTTGATGTCGGCCATCAGCGCCTCCGGGCTCGACGTTCCCGCTTCTAAGTAGAGGTTGGTTGCCGACGGACTGGGCGGTCCGGAGGTCCCGCGCGCCGCATGCCCGGTGGTGACGAGGCCGAGCTGGCGAGCCGACGCCAGGTCGAGCAGCCACGACTCGAGGACGCCGTCCTCGACCAGCGCAAGGCGGCTAGCGGCGATCCCCTCGCCGTCGAAGGGGCGCGAGCGCAGCCCCCTGGGCTTCAGCGGGTCGTCGACCACCCGGAGGCCCTGGGACAGGATCCGCTTCCCCATCTGGTCCTTGAGGAAGCTCGCCTTGCGGGCGATCGAGGGGCCGGCGACGGCTCCGGCGATATGCGAGACCAGGGAGGCTGCGACCCTTGGCTCGAAGACAATGGGGACGCGCGAGGTTTCGGCCTTCCTGGGATTGAGCCGGCGCACGGTCCGCTCGCCGGCCCGCCGGCCGACGGTCGCGGCACTTTCGAGGTCGGCGCCGTAGACCGAGCTCGAGTAATCGTAGTCGGTCTCCATCGCCGTGCCCTCGCCGGCGACGACGGAGACGCTGACGCCGTGGCCGGAGCGGGCGTAGCGGCCGGAAAAGCCGTTGGAGGCGGCGATCGCGATCTCCGAGCGCGACCAGGTCGCATCGGCGCCCTCGGAGTTGGTGACACCGGGAACCGCGCGGGCGGCGTCCTCGGTCTCCCTGGCCCGCGACTCCAGCGCCTCCGGCGCCGGCTCGGCCGGGTCGTTGAGGTCGAGGTCGGGAAATCTCTTGGCGATCGCGTCGGCATCGGCGATGCCGCAATAGGGGTCTTCGGGTGCCAGGCGCGCCATCGCGACGGCGCGCTCGACCAGCTCGGCCAGCGCCTTCGCCGACGGGTCGGTCGAGGAGACCGAGGCCTGGCGCTTGCCGATCAGCACGCGAAGGCCGAGGTCCTGGGACTCCGAGCGCTCCAGCATCTCTGGCTTGCCGAGCCGCTGGCGGAGCCCGAGATGCGCCGACTTGAACATGACGGCATCGGCCGTATCAGCGCCGGCCTTGCGGGCGGAGGCGACGAGGTCGGAAAGGAGATCGAGCGACGAGACGGCCATGGCGGCTCCGGGGCGCTATTTCTTCGACGGTGACATGAGCTTGGTCAGCTCTTTCCGCAAGAGAAAGCCGCCGATGCCGGCGATGACGACGGTGGTGACGGCGATCTTGAGGATGCGGACCACGGTCGAGGTGTTGTTCTCGAGGCCGAAAGGCCCGAACAAGACGATCACCGCCAGGAGCGAGAGGAACCAGAAGAGGGCGAGGGTGCCGATGAGCTTGAAGTTCCATGGACTCTTCGGCTTCGGCGGCTTCGGCTGGTCATCGCGTTGCTCGGAAAGGAGGCTGACCCAGTCGAGGGGCCCGAACCAGCGGGCGACCGGGATACCGACCAGCGTCGGCACCAGGAGGAGCGAAAGGCCGGAGAGACCGATCGAGCGCTCCAGCAGGGACTCGATGCCGATGAGGAGGCCGATCTCCGCGATCAGCGCGGCGAAGAAGCCGATCGCGTAGCCGAGGACGTGCTGGATGGCGCGACGTGCGCGACTCATTTCCAGATCGGCTTTCCGGAACCGGGCAAGCCGTAGTCGCTCCACCGCCGCGTCACCATGTCGACGATGTCGTCAGCCATGCGGATCTTGCGGCCCCATTCCCTGGCGGTCTCCGGCGGCCACTTGTTGGTGGCATCCAGCCCGATCTTGCCTCCGAGCCCGCTCGCGGGCGAGGCGAAATCGAGGTAGTCGATGGGCGTGTTCTCGACCACGGTGATGTCGCGTGCCGGGTCCATCCGGGTCGAGATCGCCCACATCACGTCCTTCCAGTCCCGCGCGTCGATGTCGTCGTCCACGACGATGACGAACTTGGTGTAGATGAACTGGCGCAAGAACGACCAGACGCCGAACATCACCCGCTTGGCGTGGCCGGCATAGGCCTTGCGGATGGAAACGACGGCGATGCGGTAGCTGCAGCCTTCCGGCGGCAGCCAGAAGTCGACGATCTCCGGGAACTGCTGGACGAGCAGCGGGATGAACACCTCGTTGAGCGCCTCGCCGAGGACCGAGGGCTCGTCCGGCGGCCTGCCGGTGAAGGTGGAGAGGTAGATCGGCTGGCGCCGCCGGGTGATCGCCGTCACCGTGAACACCGGGAAGGGCTCGACCGAATTGTAGTAGCCGGTGTGGTCGCCGTAGGGGCCCTCCTCGCCGTAGTCGGTCAGCGACACCGTGCCTTCCAACACGATCTCGGCCTCGGCCGGCACCTTGAGCGGCTGCGTCACGCAGTCGACGAGGTCGACCTTGGTGCCGCGCAGCAGGCCGGCGAACTGGTATTCCGAGAGCGTGTCCGGCACCGGCGTCACCGCAGCCAGGATCGTGGCGGGATCGGCGCCGATGACGGCGGCGGCCGGCAGCGGCTCCGCCTTCTCCTTCGACCAGCGCGCATGGTGCTGGGCGCCGCCGCGATGCTTCAGCCAGCGCATCAGCGTGGTGTTCCGGCCCGTCACCTGCATGCGGTAGATGCCGAGGTTGAAGGCGTCCTCGCGCTTGTCGCCCGGCCCCTTCGTCACCACCAGCGGCCAGGTGATGAGCGGTGCCGGCTCCCCCGGCCAGCAGGTCTGGATGGGAAGCGCGCCGAGATCGATGTCGCTTCCGGTGAGCACGACCTCCTGGCAGGGCGCGCGGGAGACGCTGCGTGGCCGCATCGCCATGACGGTCTTCAGGAGCGGCAGCATCTCCAGCGCCTCGCGCCAGCCGCCGGGCGGCTCCGGCTGCTTCAGGAACGCGAGCGTCTCGCCGATCTGTCGGAGCTCGGACGGCTCGCGCCCCATGCCCCAGGCGACCCGTTCGACCGTGCCGAAGAGGTTGACCAGGACCGGCATGCCGTAGCGGCTGCCGTCCGGACGGCGCACATCCTCGAACAGCACGGCCGGGCCCTTTTCGGCGAGGAGGCGCGTCTGGATCTCCGTCATCTCCAGGACGGGCGTGACCGGCGCGGCGACGCGCTTGAGGCGTCCCGCCTTTTCGAGCCGGTCGAGGAAATCGCGTAAGCTTCCGTAAACCATTGCCGGATTAGTCTGGTGCGGATCGGGCCGTGTCAACCTGTCGCTGGCGCATGGCGGCATCGGATGGTGCGGACATATTCTCCATGATCAGAAGGACTTGGGGCAATGCGCTATTGGGTTATCGGCGGCGAATACACGGACACCGACTTCCGGCAGATCGCCCCCGGTAAGGCCGAGGAACGCGTCGGTCCCTTCGCCTCCTTCAAGGAAGCCCGCGATGCCTGGGCGGGCCGGGCCTTCGCCACCATCGACCACTGCCTGGTGCGCTACCGCATCGTCGAGGACACCGCCTGAGCGCGGCTACCCCAGCACCCGCCAGACCACCGTCTCCCTCTCGTCCCGGTCCTCGAGGTCACGCGAGGTCGGGACCATGTAGCGCGCGACTTCCGCCAGGCCGTCGGCCGGCTTGTAAGCGCGGCCGGGATCGCCCATCAGGACGGTGACGCCTGATCTCGCCTGGGCGCGGACCCAGGATGCGACCCGATCGGCCATCGGCCGCTCGTAGCAGAGGTCGCCCGCCAGCACCGTGTCCCAGTCGCCCGGTGAGTCGTCCAGCATGTCGCGGTCGATCGCCGCCACCTCGACGTCGTTGAGCGCGGCGTTGAGGGCGATCGCGGCCAGCGCGAAGCGATCGATCTCGCTGGCGGCCACGCCGCCGGCACCCGCTCTGGCCGCGGCGATGGCGGCGATGCCGCAACCGGCGGCGAGGTCGAG
The DNA here is from genome assembly GCA_009694025.1 of Alphaproteobacteria bacterium. GTDB lineage: Bacteria > Pseudomonadota > Alphaproteobacteria > SHVZ01 > SHVZ01 > SHVZ01. The sequence continues at coordinate 5,592 of SHVZ01000074.1, forward strand.
CACCCGCCGCCCGCCGACCAGGCGTGGGCTATCCAGGATGTGACGGGCGATGGCCTGGCCGCCGGGCCAGGCGAACGCCCAGTAAGGCGGCGGCAACCCGATCCTCTGCAGGGTCGACTCGGTCGCCTCCCACAAAGGCACGACCGAAGTCGCCAGGTGCAGGCGAAGCTCCGGCACCAGCGACGCCGAGGCGATGACGGTGTTGGCCCGAATGAAGGCGGTCGGATCGCTCATGCGATCAGGCAGGCGATGGCGATGGCGAGGCCGGCGTCGCGGTTGCTCCGGAACTTCGCAAGGCAGTCCTTGGGATCGTCGAGGTCGATCGTCGCCACTTGCCAGACGAAATGCAGCGCGGCGGCGGCGAGCGCCGCGTGGAAGGGCCAGCCGGCGCCGGCCGAGATGCCCGATGCGGCGAGCAGCGCGACCGCCCCGGCGTAGAAGCCGGCGAGCCAGGGCCGCGTCTGCCGGCCGAGCAACAACGCCGTCGACTTGACGCCGATCTCGGCGTCGTCGGCCTTATCCTGGTGCGCGTAGATCGTGTCGTAGCCGAGGGTCCAGAGGATGCCGGCGGCGTAGAGCAGGATCGCCGGCGTTTCGATCGCGCCACCCACCGCCACCCAACCGACCAGCGCTCCCCAGTTGAAGGCGACGCCGAGGACGAGCTGCGGCCAGAAGGTAACCCGCTTCGCAAGCGGGTAGAGGACGACCACGCCGATCACCGCGACGCCGGTGACGATCGCTTGGCGGTTGAGCTGCAGAAGGACGCCGAGCCCGATCAGCAGGAGCAGCACGAGAAAGCCGAGCGCCGCCGGCACGCCGATGCGGCCCGAGGCGAGCGGGCGGTCTGCGGTTCGCGCCACCCTTCGGTCGATGTCGCGGTCCCAGAGGTCGTTGATGACGCAACCGGCGCCGCGCATGGTGAGGGCACCGACGGCGAAGAGAAAGAACAGGTCCCAGCGCGCGGCACCACCCTGGGCCAGCGCGGTTCCCCACCAGCACGGCAGCAGCAGGAGCCAGGTGCCGATTGGCCGGTCGAGGCGGGCGAGCCGCGCATAGGGCCGCGCCGCCTCCGGCAGGAATCGGTCGACCCAGTCGCCGGCGCGGATGTCGGAGGCTTCGCTCACGCCGCCGCCCTAAAGCACGGCGGGCGACGACGCAACCGGGATCAGAACCGAAAGCGCTCGATAGTCACCTGGCGTCCACCCGGCAGCAGCGCGATCGCGTGGGTCGCGTCGTCGAACAGGAGGGCGATGCGGCCGGTTTCCGCGGTCGATGTCGGCGCTCGGTAGCTCTGGCCGAGAGCCTGCCCGCCGAGATAGGAGACGAGCGTGCCCTCGAAGACCCGGGGATCGGACATCGGCCCCATGGCGATCGACCAGCGCGGCGCTCCGTCCACATCGAAATGGAAGACGCCGACCATCAGCTGGTTGCCCTGGACCTCGATCGCATAGCCGGTCCCAGGCTCGCTCGGCGTCCACCACCAGCCGGTATCGGGGGCGAAGGGCGCGCGGTCCGCCTGGGTGCCACCGGTGGCGAAGGTGAAGCGTTCGAGGGGTACGTTGGTGCTGCCGGCGGTGAGCGTCGCTCGGGATGTGGTCGAGAGCGACAGGGCGACGAGACCGCTGTGGCCGATGAAGGACGGCACCCGATAGGCCCCTCCGAGCGGCTGGCCGTCGCGGAATGTGGCGAGGGGGCCCTGGTAGTAGCGGCGGGTCAGAATCGCGCCACGGCTCACCTGCCAGAGCCAGGTGCCGGCGCTGTCATAGGCGAACCAGCCCAGGAAGGCATTGATGCCGTCGGTCTCGAGAAAAACCCCGCGGCCGGGCTCGGCCGGGTTCCACCACCAGCCGGTCTGAGCTTCGGCGCCGGGGAACAGCTGCTCGATCGAGAGACGCAGCGATCCTTCGCCTCCGGCGATCCCGGTTGCGAAGATCAGGTAGGGGGTGCCGGCGACGCCGGTGAAGGACACGGTCTCGCGGCCCTCGGCGACCAGGGTCAGGGCGCCGGGTCGGGTGCCGGTATAGACGCCGACCGCCGGCGAGAAGCGGTCACCGGTGACCGTCGCGGTGGCGAGGGTGGTGGTCGGCGCGGTCCACCGCCACCAGGCGCCGGCACCTCCCGTCGCGCCGGCCGGTGCCGGCGTTTCGGCGTCGCGTCCGGCGCCGACGGTGTCGACCGATGTGTTGACGATGCTTCCGCCGAGGATCGACGCCGTGGCGACGCGGGCGTTGCCGGCCGGCCCCGCCGCCGCCTGCGAGATCGCGAGCGGCTTGCCTTCGAGGGTGAGGGTCGCCGAGCGCGCCGCTCCGGTGTTGGCGGGAACGCGGAAGACCGGACGGCCGAAGCTGGCGCCGTTGCCGGACTGAACCTCGATCCAGGAGGGCGGCGTTCCCTCGACGGTCCATGAGCAGCCTTGGCCGGTGGTCACGGCGACCATCGCCTCGCCGGAACCGGCCCCGAATTCGACCCGATCGGCCTCGACGTGAAGATCGCAGGGATCGAGCGAATTCAGCAGCGAGTCCGTGAAGTAGCCGAGCACGCGCGTGTTGAAACGGGTGAAGCGGATCTGTCCGTCGGCGCGCGTCGACGAGACCGCGTGCACCCGGCCGTCCGCGGCGAAGATCGGTGAGCCCGCGGCAAAGGTCGTGGACGTCGAGGCCGTCAGGGCGCCGTCGCTGCAGGCGGCCCCGCCGCCCTCGCCGACCTGGCCCGAGCTCGTGCCGGCGTAGCCGACCCACGAGAAGGTGGCGCCGGAATAGCTCCCGCAACCGTCGGTACGCGTCGGGGAGGCGTAACCCGCGCGCTCACCGAGCGCGCGGTCGAGGACGACGAAGCCGATGTCGAAGTCGGGGTCGCTCCGTTCCGTCCATTCGGTGAAGGTGATGAGCAGCGAGCCGAAGGCCTGGCCGAACGGATGGGTCGTTCCGTCCGATCCCGGCTGGACCCAGTAGTCGAGCGCGAAGTCGCCGCCGGTGCCCTGATGGACGCAGCGACCGGCGGTCACGGCGATGCGGGGCGTCACCATCACGCCGGTGCAGAGGCGGGTGGTCCCGCCGAACTGGGCGAGGATGCGCACGACCTCGTTCCGGATTCCGGTCGTGGCCGGCGGCGCGACGATGCCTGCGGCCGTTGCGGCCGGGGGCGGGGCGCTCGAGGTCCGTGAGCGGGAGACGATGCCGGGATCGGCGGCGATAGCCGGCGACGGATCGGTCGCAAACAGAGCTAGGGCAAAAAGAAGGGCACGCAATGGCCGATGCTCACATCCTGCGTCCCCCTGCGCCAGATGTTAGGAGGAGCCGCGCCGGCGTTCAAGGCTATACCTCGCGGCGGCGGCCGACTCCGCGTAGTCTGCGGTCTCCTTCAGGATCCTGACGATGGCTCGCACGATCGCCACCCGCTTCTTCGTCGATGTGCCGCTGGCCGCCGGCGTGGCCGTGGCGCTCGGCGAGTCGCAGGGTCACCAGCTAAGAAGCGTGCTCCGATGCGCCGAGGGCGACGCCATCGCGCTGTTCAACGGGCGCGACGGCGAGTGGCAGGGGCGGCTGACCGGGATCGGCAGGCGCACCGCCACCGTTGCGCTCGAGGTTCAGCTCCGTCCGCAGACGGAGGAACCCGATGTCTGGCTCCTGTTCGCGCCGATCAAAGGACCGCGGCTGGACTGGATCGTCGAGAAGGCGTCCGAGCTTGGGGCATCCGGGATACGCCCCGTGCTGACCCGCCGCACGGTGGTCTCCCGCCTCAACCTGGAACGCCTGCGGACACATGCGGTCGAGGCGGCCGAGCAATGCGAGCGGCTGACCGTGCCGCCGGTATGGGAGCCTGAGCCTCTCGAAGACGTGATGGCGCGATGGCCGGCTGGCCGGCGCCTGTACGTCGCCGCCGAGCGCCGCGGCGTCGCCCCGATGGCAACGGCGATTCGTGCCGATGGTGCGCCGGCGGCGATCCTGATCGGCCCGGAAGGCGGCTTCGAGCCGACGGAGCTTGACCGCCTCGCCCAACTCGGCTTCGCTAGCTTGGTCGGCCTCGGCCCGCGCATCCTCCGCGCGGACACGGCGGCGGTTGCGGCGATGGCGTTATGGCAGGCGCTGGCGCAGCTTCCTCTTGCCGATCGGACGGGCCGCGCCCATATCGCCTGAACCTTCCAACCGCCGGAATCCGCACAGTATGTCCCGTCCGCCCGAGGCTCAGGGCGCTCCGATCACGTCGAAGCGCCAGCTGGTCGAATACGTCGAGCAGGGCAACAAGCCCAAGGAGGCTTGGCGGATCGGAACCGAGCATGAGAAGTTCGCCTATCGTCGGTCGGATCTCAGGCCGCTTCCCTATGACGGGCCGGACGGGATCGGCGCGATCCTCGACGGCATGACCCGTTTCGGCTGGGAGCGGGTCGAGGAGAATGGCAAGACCATCGCGCTCGCCAAGGGCGCCGGCGCGATCACGCTCGAGCCCGGCGGCCAGTTCGAGCTGTCCGGTGCGCCGGTCAGGACCATCCACGAGACCTGCGAGGAGGTGAACGAGCACCTCGACCAGGTGCGCGAGATCGACAACGAGCTCGGCACCGCGATGATGGGCCTCGGCTTCAATCCGAAGTGGCGGCGGGACGAGATCCCGTGGATGCCCAAGGGCCGCTACAAGATCATGGGCGCCTACATGCCGAAGAAGGGCAAGCTCGGCCTCGACATGATGACGCGCACCTGCACCGTGCAGGTGAACCTGGACTTCTCCGGCGAAGCCGACATGGTGCAGAAGTTCCGCGCCAGCCTCGCCCTTCAGCCGATCGCGACCGCGCTCTTCGCCAACTCACCCTTCACCGAAGGTAAGCCCAACGGCTTCCAGAGCTTCCGCAGCCACATCTGGACCGACACCGATCCCGACCGCTGCGGCGTCCTGCCCTTCGTCTTCGAGCCGGGCATGGGCTTCGAGCGCTATGTCGACTACCTGCTCGACGTCCCCATGTATTTCGCCTATCGCGACGGCCAGTATCTCGATTTCTCCGGCCGCTCGTTCCGCGACTTCATGGCCGGCCGCCTCCGCGATCTCGTCAAGGACGAGCCGCGGATCACCGACTTCGTCGACCATATGACGACCGTGTTCCCGGAAGTGCGCCTGAAGCGCTTCCTGGAGATGCGCGGCGCCGATGGCGGTCCGTGGCGGCGTCTTTGCGCGCTTCCCGCGCTCTGGACCGGGCTCCTCTACGACCAGGCTGCGCTCGATCAGGCGAGCCAGTTGATCAAGGACTGGACGCTCGCCGACCATGAGCGGCTCCGCCGCGAGGTCCCTCGGCACGGCCTCAAGACGAGCTTCAGGGGAAGAACCGTGCGCGAGGTCGCGCTCGACGTGCTGAAGATCGCCCGATCGGGCCTCAAGGCGCGCCGCATCCTCGACCGCATCGGCGCCGACGACGAGACGCATTTCCTCGACTCGCTGGATACGATCGCCGAGTCTGGCCGGACTCCGTCGGATCTTCTGCTCGAGGCCTACGAGACCCGCTGGAACCGCTCGGTCGATCCGGTCTTCACCGAGCAGGCTTATTGAAGACAAAGGAGTACCGCGCCGATGATCGAACTCTACACTTGGCCGACGCCGAACGGATTCAAGGTTTCGATCATGCTCGAGGAGATCGGGCTCCCCTACAACGTGCACGCCATCGACATCGGCCGCGGCGACCAGTTCAAGCCGGACTTCCTCGAGATCAGCCCCAACAACAAGATGCCGGCGATCGTCGACACCGACGGCCCCGACGGCAAGCCGATCTCGCTGTTCGAGTCCGGCGCCATCCTCCTCTATCTCGCCGAGAAGACCGGCAAGCTGATGCCGAAGGACAAGCCCGGCTACTGGACGGCGGTCCAATGGGTGATGTGGCAGATGGCGGGATTCGGTCCGATGCTGGGCCAACTCGGCCACTTCAAGAACTACGCGCCCGAGCCTCTGCCCTATGCGGTCGACCGCTATGCCAACGAGGCGACCAGGCTCTACCGGGTGCTCGACAAGCGGCTCGGCGAGTCGGAGTATCTGGCGGGCGCCTACGGCGTCGCCGATATCGCGACGTTCCCGTGGTCGCGTGGCTGGGAGCGCCATGGCCAGAAGCTGGACGAGATCCCCAACTTCAAGCGCTGGTTCGAGGCGATCGACGAGCGCCCGGCGGTCAAGAAGGGTCTGACCGTGCTCGCCGACCGCTCGCGCCAGGGGCCGATCGACCCGACCGCGCGCGAGAACCTGTTCGGGAAGGCCCAATACGCGAAGAGGTGAGGCGATGCGCCAGCACCACGACATGGGCGGGGAGAAAGCGGGGCCGGTCGAGAAGACCGAGCACGACTATGCCCCATGGGAGAAGCGGGTCGATGCGCTGATGGTGCTGCTCTCCGACCGCGAGCGGAGCCTGATCAAGGTCGACGAGCTCCGCCGCAACATCGAGGCGATCGGGCCGGACGCCTACCACAAGATGACCTACTACGAGCGCTGGATCACCTCGATCACCTCGACGCTGCTGCAGCGCGGCGCCCTCACGTCTGACGAGCTCGCGAGGAAGCTCGCCGACATCGAGCGGCGCGAGACGGCCGGCCTCCTGTGAGCCAGGCCCGCTTCGGGCGGGGCGACCGGGTGCGGGTCCGCCGGGCCGACGTGCCCGGGCATCTGCGCACGCCCCGCTACATCCGCGGCCACGAGGGCGAGGTCGAGCGTATCTGCGGCTTCTTCGCCAATCCCGAGGAGCTCGCCTTCAACCGTCACGGCCTGCCCAGGCGCGCGCTCTACCGCGTGCGCTTCCGGCAGGCCGACGTCTGGCCGGACTATGACGGTCCGGCCACGGATACGATCGACGTCGAGATCTACGAGCATTGGCTCGAGCAGGCGTGAGGGAACCATGAGCGGGCACACGCATCACGACCACCATGATCATGATCACGACCACCCGCATCCGACCCAGCCGGATGTCGACGGGCCGCTGACCTACCACCAGCGCCTGGAGATCGCCGTCCGCGAGCTGATGATCGAGAAGGGTGTCCTCACCGCCGACGAGGTCCGTCGCACCGTCGAGGCGATGGACGCGCGCTCGCCCGCCGGCGGCGCCCGCGTCGTCGCGCGCGCCTGGACCGATCCTGCCTACAAGCAGACGCTGATGACCGATCCATCGCGTGCGCTCAACCAGGTCGGGGTCGAGGTCGGGCTCTATAAGCTGGTGGTGGTCGAGAACACCGATGCGGTCCACAACCTGGTCGTCTGCACGCTCTGCTCCTGCTATCCACGGGCGATCCTGGGATTGCCGCCCGACTGGTACAAAAGCCGCGCTTATCGCAGCCGCGCCGTCCGCGAGCCGAGGACGGTGATGGCCGAGTTCGGTCTCGAGATCCCCGACGACGTCGCCGTCCGCGTGCACGATTCGACCGCCGACATGCGTTACCTCGTGCTGCCGAAGCGCCCGAAGGGCACCGAAGGCTGGAGCGAGACGAGGCTCGCCGGGATCGTCACCCGCGACACCATGATCGGGGTCGCCGAGGCGAGACTTCCTTAGCGTCCTCAAAGGGTGGACAGGCTAGTATCTATCTTCTATAAGCCTCGCCCTGTCGGGCGCCCAGGTAGCTCAGTTGGTAGAGCACGTGACTGAAAATCACGGTGTCGGCGGTTCAATTCCGTCCCTGGGCACCACTCCCCGCCTGCGCCTCTGGTCTTCAAAGCTTTTTTCCCCTAGTTGTCCCACGGGACGAAACCACCCGGGAAAGTGGGACACTTTCGTTGCCAATTCGCCCTTGCATCAGCAGCGGCGCCGCGTCGGCTTCAAGCTTCTTGCGGTTAGCCTTGAGCGTGTAGAGCGCTGCCTGTTTGGTGCTGGACCAGCCGAACAGCGCCATCAACTGATGCTCGGTGGCGCCGGCGTCGGCGCAGCGGGTTGCCCCCAGCTTTCTGACACCATGCGCTGAGAGATCGGCATCAATGCCGGCTTCGCGACACCGCTTCTTGAACCAGTTGCCGAACGCTTTGACACTGTGCGGCCTTCCATGCGCCGTCACGAGATAGCAGAGGTTGCTGGACGGGGTTGCATCGAGGCTCGCACGGAGTGGTGGCAGGATCGGCAGCTCGTGCGTTTTGACTTTCCTGGCCCGGCCTTTCATCTCGGTGAAAACTAGCTTGCCGCCGCGCTCCATTTGCGGGCCGAGCTTCACCACGTCAGACTTTCTAACGCCCGTGTAGAGATAAAGATCAAGAGCGAGACGCGCCTTGGTTCCGAGCGGGTGTCGCGCCTCGTACTTTGCAACGTCTCCCTCGGTCCACACTCGAAACCCGCCGGGATTCCGGCTCTTGAGATACCGCACGTCGCGGGCGGGATTCTTGGTGGCGAGTGCGTAGTCTGGCGTACAGGCCCAGGCGAACAACTGTCTCAGCGCCTTCACGATCGCATTGGCTGCCTCGGGGAATTCGGCCTTTGCGTCGCGCAGCTTGGCGACGTCTTTGGGCTCCATCGTGGAAAACTGGAATGTGCCGACGCGCTCGCAGATCCGGTCGAGGATGGCACGGCGCGTCTTACGCGTGCTCTCGCCGAGCCCAAGGAACGCCGCGCTGGCGAAGTATTGCACGCACAACCAGCGCATCGTGCCCTGGGCCGCTTGCAATCGCCTTGCCGCAGTCGGCGCTGCTACGGTTTTGCCGTCGACGGCGCGTTGATATTCCGTCTCGAAGGCCACTGTGCCGGGCGTCTCGGCAAGGCGTATCTTCGGCTTACCCTTGCGCCGGAAGTAGACGCGGACGTTACCATGCCGGTCGACGTCATCGACGACGAATCGGTAAGAGCGGGTGCCGGTCCCGTCGCGCAGTCTGATTTTCATAGCTTGTCCCACTCGACGCGCGCGGTCATGGCACCATCCTCGAGCTCGGCGAAAGCCTCGTCGAGCTTGACGCGGTCCCAGACGGTGCGGCCGTCGATTCGCTTCGGCTTGGGCATCCGGCCATCGGCCACCATCTCGTCGAATTTCGTGGCGCCGATGCCGACGTACTCGGCGGCTTGGCCGCGGCTGAGACCTCGCGGCGCGAGGCTCGGCGGCAAGCAGCTCACCGAGGCGCGGGGCATCAAGATGCGCCTCGCTTCTTCTTGGGGCTGGTCGAGCCAATCATCTCGGCCACCAGTTTGCCCCACTTCTGAAGATCATCCGTCGGAGCGTTCTCTGGATCAGCCACGGCGGAGAGAACTGTGCGAGCCGTCAGCTCGCCGAGGTTCGCTGCCACGAGATTTAGGTCCAAGGCTAGATCAGGGTGGCTGCCTTGCTCCGGGACGACGATCTCTCCCGGCGGCTGCAACGCGACCAGCACCAGCGCTGCAGCTTTGGCGGCCTGCATAAATGCGTAAGGATCACGCGGCCACGCGTCGATATGAGCCCGGACTTCACCGGGAAGCAAACGAGTCGACATCGCAGCAATTGTGCCGGTCTGCTGAAGGACTCGACCCAGGATCATCAATATCGCGTACGTCGCCGGCCCGCCCAACTCCTCGCGCATAGCGGCGAGATGGTCCTCCCCAGCGAGCGACTGCTCAAGCCGGGACTGCACCTCTGTGGAAAGGGAGCGGCCATGGGATTCCGCGGCGGCTTCCAGCCGGGCCTTCAATTTTTTGGGTGATCGGAAGCCGACATACTCGCCGGCGCGGTTCGTTTTGGCTGACCGAGGGCGCCCTGTCTTTAGCTTTGTTGTCATCCGCATCCTCCCGACCAGTCCGACTTCGTGTTTGTACGCACGCAAAACACCGTTGTCAATCCACAGTGGGACAGGCTAATTTGCGCAGGCACAAACGCGGACGCCCAAACATGACCAAGATGAAAAAAATGGAAGCTAGGGTTCTGGCTGCGTGGCCGGACACCGGCCGCGCGCTGGGTCTTGGGCGAAATGCAACTTACGACGCGATCCGGCGAGGAGAGATCCCGGTGCTCCGCTTCGGGAGGCGGTACAAGGTCTCAAAGGCCGTTCTCGACCGAATGTTGGCTGCAAGCCCGAGAAGGTGATCTGAGCGCGGCCGGTGGACCTCCTGGCCGAGATGGTGCTCGCCGAAGCCGCCGCTGCTGGGCGCCAGGCCGCCAGCCAGCGCGGCAGGGCTATCGCATGACCGGCGATGTCGACCTGCCTGTCGACCTCCAAGCCGAGGCGATGCACGCCGGCGCCAACATGGTGGGCAAGCTCGGCTGGCTTCAAGCCGGCGCTGGCAGGATCGGTGAGATAGGTTGGCTGGCAGCTATGGGCGTCGCCCGCGGATTTGTGCTCTCCGGGGGCGTCGGCCGTGATCACGTCCAGTTCCAGAACGAGCATAGCAGCTACGTTCCCTCCGACGACGCCGACGCCGTCGAGGCGCTGATTCTGGGATGCTGGAGCGACCGACCTAACTTCAGCGAGCTGGTCGACCTGGTCGCGCTCCAGGTCGGCGGCGAAGGGCGATCGGCGACCAGATGCGGTCGCGCCCTCGCCTTGGGCCGCTCAACTGTCGAGATCTTTGACGGCGCTACCGTCCCCTTCTTCAGCGACGCCTGGTCCTGGTTGCGACGCGGAGCATCCGGAGTGCTGTTGCTGGAGATCGACAGCGCCGACGTCGGCGCTCTTCTTCTCCAGTTCGCTAATACCAAAATCGATGCCGAGAGCTACGAGTTCGGTGAGCAGCTGCAGCAGGTGATCCGCAGATCGCAGCCGCAAATCCGGGTGCCGATATGATCATTCGCCCCACGCATGAACCTCTCGCCGAGGGCGCAAAAAAGCGCCGCTCTGGTCTGACGCGTAGAGGCCTTGATCTTGCAGCCGAGGCCGACAACGTCTCGAGTTCCGACGACGAATGGCCGGCGGCAGGGAGAACGTTCGGCCCCTTACTGGTCCGCCGCGCGGACACCGATGCGATCGCGACCGAGCGGCCATACCTCGTCAAGGGCCTCATGAGCCCCGGCGAGACGTCCGTCATCTTCGGCGAGCCCGGATCGGCGAAAACCTTCCTCGCTCTCCATATCAACCACGCCCTAGCGCAAGGCCGTCCGATCTTCGGCCTTCGGATACAGCAGGCTCCGATCCTGTACCTCGGGCTGGAAGGTGAGGTGGGGATCCAGCTTCGCATCGCAGCGCTCGCTCGCCGATTTGGTCCGGCGCCCGCGTTCCACTTCATCGCGCAACCAATCAATCTCTTCAGCAACACGACGGCACTCGACGCCGTGCGCGATGCGGCGCTCGCGACCGAGGCGCAGATGATCACGATCGACACGCTGTCTCAGGCATACGGCGAGGGCAACGAAAACGACCCCGGTGACTCCGGACGAATGCGCGCAAATTTGAACGCTCTCCGCGCCACAACTGGGGCGCATATCTGCGTGCTGCATCACCCAGGCAAGAACACCGCTCTTGGGCCGCGCGGCCACTCGTCATTGCTAGGCGCCGTCGACATGGCGCTGGAGATCGTTCGCGCGGAAACCGGCGAGCGGACGGCGACGCTGAAGAAGCTGAAGGACGGGATCGACGGGACCGCCTTCTGCTTCGACCTGCAGGTTGACACCTTGGGATATGACCAGGATGGCGACGCAGTTACGACGTGCACCGTCAAGGAACTGGATGCACCGCAAGCGGTATCAGGCGCGAAGTTGACCGGCGACGAAGCGGGGTGGCTGGCCGATCTGGTCCGCCTTTTTGGCGAGCCTGACATTAGCGCTCGACGTGTCCGCCCAACCCCCGACATGCAACCACTACGCGCTGCAACACGCGATGAAATACGTGCCTGGCTGCAGCGTGTCGGACGGGTCGGCGTTGCAGGCAAAGACGCTCTAGATGCAACGGACCGCTCTCGCCTCTCACGTTTTATCAACCGTCTAAAGGACAAGGGGAAAATAGGCATCCTCGGAGACTGGCTATGGCTCATTCAATAGTGCGTTGCATCGCGTTGCACCCTTGCGGCAGCGTCGCTCGCAACAGCGTTGCATTCGACCCTCTCTCTTCGAGAGAGAGGGGTCGGAATGCAACACACGCAGCGACGTCGACGGCGGACCTGGACTCGAGGACGAACCGATGACCGCCGAGGCCGTCTTCGCGACCCACACGTTCCGGGTTGGAAAGCGTGTCGCAAAGATCACTGTGCAGAGACCGAAGACAAGCGACGTTACGGCGATGGTGGTGGAGTGGTCGCCGAGTCCGCCTCGCCGATTGTCCGGCTCCGAGCTGGAGCAGTACCGAGCCGGTCGCGCCGTCGTCATTGCCGAGCTGGGGAAGGCGATCGGTGGCAACGTCCTCGTGGTCGACCTGTGATACCCGGTGTCTCGCCATGAGCGCGAGCGCCGCCCTCGTCGTCCGATCGGTCGCCGTTGGCCATCGGACCTGCACCATCACCATCGGACAACCGGATCCAAGGTCGAAGATCTCGCCGGCGGTGGCGGAGTGGATGCCGACTGTGCCGAAGTCACGGTTGCCGGCCCATGAGCAACGCCAGTTTGAGGCCGGTCGCCATGCCGCCCTGGTCGAGCTCGGGCAGACGCTCGGCGGCAATGTCGCGTTGATCGAACGCATCGCTGAGCCGCCGACAGGTGCGGACGGCGCATGACGCCCGCCGCCGCAATGGAACGGCTTCGGCTGGTCGCGGCGATCGTCTGCGACCACGACGATCCCGTCGGCCCATGGTTCGCGCAGCGCGTCGCCGAATACGAGCAGGGAGCGCAGGCGGGGCTGAAGCTAGACCGGGTCCTTGGCTTGACTCCCGGACCTGGGGCTGAGCCGTGGTGGGCAACTGCTCGTCGCCAGCGTCGCGACGACATGATCCGTGGCCTCGCCACCAAGCACTTCGGGCACGGTAGCGCCATCGCGGGCCGCGGCTTGGTGCATGCCCTGACGGTGGTGATCACCCGGTACGAGACGCGCGGAACCTGGCGTCAGGATCGAGTGAACGGTCGGCCACCCGTCGCGAAAAATCGCGGGCTCGACGCTGCTCTTTTCGACCTTCTGAGTCTCGAACTCCCGATCACGCGCGGGGTCGTTAAGACGGCGCTGACAGTGAGAAGCGAGCGCGATCAGGGCACTGTGCAGTGCCTGAAACCTCGGCTTTTGAGTAACACGTAGTCGGCGTCTGCTGAGCCGTGGAGGAAAACCCATGGCTCTTTTGAAACGCATGTCGTCGATCACATCGGCACCGTCCGAAATCCTGACCCCGCTGGGCGACGATCCAGAGCTGCAGGCAGCGCTGGCGGTCGAGGCCGACATTCTCGCGCGCTTGGCAGAAACCAACGTCCGCCGCGGTCGGGCCGTCTCTCGCCTTCGGCCACGCGATACGAAGGCGGGTGCTGCCGCGACCATCAAAAGTCTGCTCGGCGGCGCGATGATTCCGGGTGTAAACCCCGCGGCCGAAATCGAGGCATGCGACGAGGAAGCGGACTTGCTCGGCGGCGAGCTGGCGGCGCAGAAGGTGAAGACCCAGGAGATCGTCGGCCGCTGCACGGCGGACGCCGCGGCGGATTGTCGTGCCGAATACGATGATGCGCTTCAGCGCGCATTCTTGGCGATGATCGATCTACACGCTGCCGTCCAAGCGGGCCGTGCCATCAAAGTTAGATTGCGCCAAGCTGGATACTCGCCGCCGGGCTTCGTGCTGCCCGACCTCAACTCGCGCGGCGCGTTGCTGATTGGCGACCCGCACAGCTTCGACATCGGGCGAAACGAGGGCGCGCAGGTCCGCAAGCTGCTCGAATCCCGCGGCATCGACGTGTCGGAATAGGGCACCACCATGCTCGATAAATTGCTGTCCACCGCGCTCACCGAGATCGTCGCCGAAATTGCGTCGGTCGAGGCGGAGTTGGGACCTGCCCGGGAGGCGCTCACCGCTGCCGACAAGTCCGACGTCGAGTGGTGGAAGGCATGGGAAGAGGCGTGGTGGCGCATCAATCGCGGGGTTGGCCAACGGCCGATCGCCGCCGCGCTCGAAAGCCGACTTGTGCGGGAGCACGAGACGCAGCGTTGGCAACGCTCGGGCAACACCTCCGCCTACTTCCATCGGCAGGTCGTGGCAAACTTGGAATGGAAACTCGACGATCTTCTACAGGCGAAGAACCAGGGCGAGAAAATTCTCGCCGGCCACGTGGCCGGTAGCGCTTTCAGCACGGGGCCGGTCGTCACCACGGTCGCGGCGCGAACGTCGGAGCGGGCCGCGGCCGACTCAGACGTCTCCGTCGACACCTGGACGGTCCCTGGCCCCGGTCGCCGCACCGTGCAGGCGCCTGTCGATGTGGCAGGGGAATAGAGCCTATGCAGTATCGCAACATCGTCCAGGCGTTTGCGACTACGCCGTTCGCCTGCATGCCGGAGAAGCTGCAGGAGATCGCGCAGTTGCTCGAGCTCAAGGCAACCGGTGCTGTCCTTCCTCAGGCCGAGGTCGCCGCACGCATTGGCGGCCGACGTGAGGTCGGGGCGGCACCGGTCGCATTGCACCAGGCTGCTGGCGGCTCCTCAGGAACCGGGCGGGGGGCGACCATCGCCGTCATTCCCATCTACGGCGTCATCGCTCAGCGGATGGGCATGATGTCCGAGATTTCCGGCGGCACCTCTACCCAGCGCGTATCCGCCGACCTCCGTCAGGCGGTCGCCGATCCGCGGGTGTCCAGGATCGTACTCGACATCGACTCCCCCGGCGGCGGCGTCTACGGAATCAGCGAGCTCGCCGACGAGATCCGTAAGTCGCGTGGTCCAAAACCGATCATTGCCCAGGCCAACTCTCTAATGGCATCCGCCGCGTACTGGATCGGCTCCGCTTGCGACGAGCTGGTCTGCACACCCTCGGGCGAAGTCGGCTCGATAGGCGTCTACGGCGTGCATGAGGACTGGTCGACCGCGTACGCCGACGCCGGTATCAAGTTCACCCTAGTCAAGGCCGGCAAGTTCAAGGCCGAGGGCGTCGATTTCGAGCCGCTGAGCAAAGAGGCGGCAGGCGATATGCAAAGGCGAGTCGACGAATACTATTC
>SHVZ01000075.1 GCA_009694025.1 Alphaproteobacteria bacterium
CAGAAGGCTATCGTCCTGCATGGCGGGTGTGGCACTCCGGCGAGGCGTGGAAGACTTTGTCTAGACACCAAAATCTTACACGAAATCAACGGATTACGCTACATCCGCCAGCCCAATATCAGCGCCCCGATGAATAATTCGGGCTAGATAGGTTCCGCTCAAGGCCGGGACCGCCTCCGGCACTGGCCCCTTGGCCGGCACGTCCAGCACGCCTGCAAAGATCTCCTTCGCAGCGGCCCGCGGATCGGCCATGTGGTTGAACAGCACCACCACCGAGACGCGCTCCTCAGGCGCATAGAAACGGAAGCTGCGCCAGCCGCGCAATCCGCCGCCATGGCCGGTGATGCGCCGGTCGAGCATCTTGGCTTGGCCGATGCCGAAGCCATAAGGGGCCGACGCTCCGTCGCGGAAGCTCTGCGGCCTGCAAAGCCGGCGATAGAGGCCGTCCGCGTCGTCGCGCGTCGTGTAGATGAAGCGCTCCCAGGCGATTATGTCGTCCAGACTGGCCGCGAGGCCGGCGTCGCCGGTCCAGAGGATGCGGTTGACCGCCGGGCGGAAGCCGTCTTCGAGCGAGCCCTCGTAGCCGACCGCCCCATCCGGCAGCGCGCTGGTGTCGGCGGCGAGGACCGCACGCGTCATGCCGGCGCGGTCGAAGATGCCGCGGAGCACGTCCGCGAGTGGCCGGTCGGCGCGGTCGGCAAGGATGTCGCCAAGGATGCGGAAGTTCTGGTTGCAATAGGAATTCCGCGTGCCCGGCACGAAATGCAGGCTGCGCGTCAGGCCGATCAGCCGCGTCGCCTCCATGTCGCCGAACGGCGCCTCGACCGGCGAGCCGCAGAGCATGGCGGTGGCCCAGTAGTCGCGGAGGCCCGACTGATTATTGGCGAGGTCGACCGTCCGCGGTGCCGGCTCCTCGAGCAGGGGCAGCCGGGCCTTGACGTCCCCGTCCAGCACGGCGGGGTCGGGGAAGCGATCGAGCAGCGCTGCGCAGGTGAACTGCTTGGAGATCGAGCAGATGCGGAACAGCGTGGCGGGCGTGAAGGGAATGCGGCGGTCCTGGTCCGCCCAGCCCCAGCTGTGGCGGAGGAGGACCTCGCCGTCGCGCAGCGCCGCCACGGCGCCACCGATGCCGGCGTAGGTGCGGACGACCGCGGCCATGGCGCGATCAAGACTCTGGGACGCGCTCATGTCGCTCGCTCTTCTTAGGGTGCTTGGGTCAGCCGGGATTCCCCCGATGACCGGCCAGTCGGGTATCGCAACGGCACCGTAGCGACCGATACGGCCGTTCAGCAACGGTGAAGTGGGTCAGAAGCCGCCGCCACGTGCGCCATGCGATTTCGATGTCGCGATGCCGACCAGATCGAGCTGACCCTCTACCGAAACCCTTGCCGGCCGACAGCGCCTGTGGTGCGGTGCGTCCCCTGGGGGACCGCATGACCGACCGGCTTTCCGACACCGACGCCCGCCTGCTCGCCGCCCGGGCCGGCGTCACGCTCGACGGCGATCGGGCACACAACGCCGCTGCGGCGGCGGCCGGGCCGCTAGCGGCGGCCGACGGCCAATCGCGGACGCTCGCCTTCGAGGCCGAGCCGGCGCAGTTCCTTGCCATCCAACAGCGCTGCAAGCCATGAGCGAGGATCTCGCCCTCTTGTCCGCCAGCGAGCTGGCGCGACAGATCCGCGCCGGCAAGGCGACGTCACGGGCGGCGGTGGAAGCCTGCCTCGCCCGCATCGACCGCCACAACGGCGAGTTGAACGCGTTCGTCGCGCTCGATGCCGCGCATGCGCAGACGACCGCCGATCTCGCCGACGCCGAGGCCAAGCGCGGGCGCTGGCACGGGCCGCTGCACGGCGTGCCCCTCGCCCACAAGGACATGTACTACCGCGAGGGTCGCATCGCGACCTGCGGCTCGAAGATCCGCCGCGACTGGGTGGCGCCGGCGACCGCCACCGTGCTGACCCGGCTCGATGCCGCCGGCGCGCTCGATCTCGGCACGCTCAACATGGCGGAGTTCGCTCTTGGGCCCACCGGGCACAATTGGCATCTCGGCCACGCGCGCAATGCCTGGAATCCCGAGCATATCACCGGCGGCTCGTCCTCGGGCTCGGCGACCGGCGTCGCCGCTCGCCTGTTCTACGGCTCGCTCGGCTCCGACACCGGCGGGTCGATCCGGCTGCCGGCGCATTACTGCGGCGTCGTCGGCCTCAAGCCGACCTGGGGCCGGGTCAGCCGCGCCAACGCCATGCCGTTGTCGTGGAGCCTGGACTGCGTCGGCCCGCTGACGCGCACGGTCGAGGACGCGGCGCTGATGCTGTCGATCGTCGCCGGACCCGACCCGGCCGATCCGACCGCGGCGAACGAGCCGGTGCCCGACTACGTCGCCGGGCTCGCCCGCGGCGCCAGGGGCCTTCGCATCGGCGTCCCGACGAGCTTCTTCACCGAGGTCGACGGCGAGACCGAGAGCGTTCTCGCCGAGGCACGACGGGCCTTCGCGAAGCTAGGCGCCGAGGTCGTCGAGGTGCCGATCCCGGACATGGAACGGGTGGCAACCTATTTCCCGATGGTGATGGGACCTGAGTCCGCGACCATTCACCGCGAATGGCTGCGCACCCGCGCCGACGACTACAGCGGCCAGGTGCGCGCCCGGCTCGAGGCCGGCCTGATGGTCCCGGCCACGTCCTACCTCGATGCGATGCGCGCCCGCGGGCCGCGGCTGGCCGAGTTCACGGACACCGTCTTCAGCCGCTGCGACGTGCTGATGGTGCCGGCCGGGACGAGCGCGGCGCCGACGGTCGCGGAGAGCGAAGTGACCGGAGGTCCGGACCTGGTGGCGAAGATGACCCATTTCCCCAAGTTCACCCGCCCGTTCAACTACCTGGGCCTGCCTGGGCTGAGCGTCCCGGCCGGGTTCACCAAGGCGGGCCTGCCCATCGGCTTCCAGCTCGTCGGCCGCTCCTTCGACGAAGCGACGCTCTTCGCCGCCGGCCACGCCTATCAGCAGACCACCGACTGGCATGAGCGCGCGCCGTCGTAAGCGGCGTTGCACGGGCGTCGTGCGTGCTTCGACAAGCTCAGCATGAGGACCAGTCTTTGTGGCAAAAAGAAAGAACCCCATGCTGAGCTTGTCGAAGCACGCACCCTGCTGATCCAGGACAGAGTCAGAATCGCGCGTGTCCCCAAAAGCGTGCCGGTGGGGCCAGGAGCCCGGCGCCGTCGATCCGCTCCAGCATGCGATCGCTCTCGCGCTGGGCCGCCTCCATCACCTCGACCTCGTCGACGGTCGTGACCTCCCGCCCCCGCATCAGCACACGGCCGTCGACGATGACCGTGTCGACGTCGGCGCCGTTTGCGAAGGAGACGACGCGATAGACCGGCATGTTGAGCGGCATCAGATGCGGCTTGAACAGGTCGACGAGGATCACGTCCGCCTTCTTGCCGGTTTCGAGCGAGCCGATCTCGTCCGCGAGTCCGAGCGCGCGGGCCGCGTCGACCGTCACCATCTCCAAGACCTTTCCCTGGGGCAGGATGCGGGCGTCGCGGAAATGTCGGCGGTGATAGTGCATGCACTGGAACATGTGCCGGAACATGTCGGCGCTGCGGTCGGGGGCGGTGCCGTCGGAGCCGAGCGCCACGGTGACTCCGGCCTCGATCAGCTCCGGCACCGGGCAGCGGCCGCGCACCGACATCATCGCCGAAGGATTGTGGACGATGCGCGTGTCCGTGCGTTTCGCCGCGGCGATGTCGGCGGGAGTGAGCTCGATCGAGTGGGAGAGAAAGGCATCGGGGCCGAGCAGCCCCATCTCCTCGGCAAGCGCGATCGAGCCGGCGCGGTGCCCGTCCTGGGTGAAGCCGACCTGGTGCCGGCGCGAGAGATCGCGCAGCGCCGCGCCCTGCTCCCGCACGAGGTCGATCTCGGATTGCCGCTCGGCCGGCAGCTCATGGTGGTGCACGGGGAAGGTCAACGCGATGCGGACACGCCCGTCGGCCGAGCCGTGGCGGCGGCGGATCAGCGCCTCGCAGGTGCCGAGCTGGCGCTCGAAGGAGACTTGCTGCTCGCGCCATTGGCCGCGGTCGAACGTGGCGAAGGTCTTGGGGAATGGTGGCCGGCAGGAGCCAACGGCGACCACCGCGCGGATGCCGACCTCGGCGACACCGTCGCAATGACGCTCCCCCGGCTCCGGTGAGTCGACGCGCATGACGTCGTCTCCGCCGCCGAGATAGGAGACGCCGGTCGTGGTCCCGGCCTTCAGGCGCTCGAGCGCCGACAGCCGCGCCTCGGCGTGCCAGAACTCCGGCGTCGATCCGACCGAGTAGATCCGGCCGACCGCCTCGTTCCAGGCATCGCCGTCGCCGCCGCCGAGCGTCTTGACCAGGCCATGCCCGGCATGGGCATGGCTGTCGATCAGGCCCGGCAGCACCGCCTTCCGGCGCGCATCGATGACCTCGGGGGCGGTGTGCTGCGCCCCGACGTCCGCGCTCGGCCCGACCGCGACGATGCGGCCGCCGGAGATCGCGACGGCGCCGTCCTCGATCACGCGGCGCTTTGGATCCATGGTGATGACGACGCCGCCGGTGATCAGGATGTCGGCCATAGGTCTACTCCGCGACGCCGCAATAGGCGGCGGCCGCCGCCAGATAGACCTGGGCCGAGCGCCGGATGCGCTCGACCGACACCCATTCGACGTCGGCGTGCGCGGTGTGGTTGGAGGCGCCGTAGTAGAAGGTCGGGATGCCGGTGCCGTGGACGTAGAGGTTGGCGTCGCCGACGATGCGCCGGCCGACCACCTTCGGGGTGGCGCCGGTCACCCGCTCGGCCGCGGCGATCACTGCTTTCACCGCCACGTCGTCGACCGGCGTCTCGAAGGGCTCGCGCTCCTGCTCGATCTTGAGGTCGAAGCCGAGCCTGCCGGCCTCGGCGAAGGGCCGCGCCAGCGCATCGAGCTCGGCGGTGATGTCAGCGACGGTCTTCCCGGGCATCCAGCGGCGCGTACCGATCAGCGTGCAATGGGTCGGCGTGCGGTTGTAGAGGTCGCCGGCCGATGCGACGCCGAGGTCGATGCGCTCCGGTCCCGCCAGCGGGTGTCGGTCGCCCGCATCCATCTCCCGCTGACGACGATTCACCGCCCCGATCAGCTCGCCCATGAAGCGGATCGGGTTCTCGCCGAAGGGTGTGTTGTTGGTGTGGGTGCCGCCCTTGTCGGAGGTCAGCGTGATGACGAAATTGGCCGAGCCCATGCTCATCAGCCAGATATCCTCCTCACCCTCGACGATCAGGATTCGGTCGGCCTTGGTGCGGCCGGCGTTCAGATCCTCGATATAGGCGCGCGGTCCGTCTTTCCGGGCGACCGCCTCTTCGTGGCCGACCACCGCCGAGATGACGAGGTCGCCTTTCAACTTCACGCCGGACTCGATCAGCGCCTTCGCCGCTCCCAGCACGGCCGCCATCGGCCCCTTCATGTCGGTGGTGCCGCGGCCGTAGATCAGGTCGCCCTCGCGCCGGGGCGGCCAGGCGCCGTGAATGGGCACGGTGTCGACATGGCCGTTGAGCGCCAAGGTCGGCCCGCCGCCGGTGCCAGGGATACGGGCGTAGAGGTTGTTGCGGCCGGGCGTCACCTCGCGGACGTCGACGGCGAGGCCGAGCGCGCGAAGGGCATCGGCGTAGTACCGGCACATCTCCGCCTCGTCCATGGTAACGCTCTTGATCTCGACCATCTCGAGAGTCTTCCTGGCCATCCATTCGCCGTCGGCGCGTTCGAGAAGTCCCGCCACCATGCCGCCCGCCATGTCCGCCTCCGGTTGAAGTGGCCCAGCCGCCTCCGCCATGATCACGGCCCCCGCCTTGAACGGAGTCAACCATGACCGCCGCCTCCCCGGAACGACGCCGCCTTCGCGACCTCGGCATCACCGTCGGCCGGCTGCCGCCGGGCAAGCTGAATGCCATCACCGACGTCGCCGGCATCCGTGTCGGCCATTGTACCGTGTGGCGGGACACGCCTCGCCTGTCGCGTACCGGCGTCACCGCCATCTGGCCGTCGGACGACCCGTGGTCGACCGAGCTTTTCGCCGGCACCTATTCCTTCAACGGCTGCGGGGAGTTCACCGGCTGGCTCTGGCTGGAGGAGTCCGGCTGCCTGACCTCGCCCATCTGCCTGACCGGCACCCATTCGGTCGGCGCCGTCCGCGACGCCCTCATCAACATCGCCGAGGAGCGCGGCCACCCGGCCCACTGGCATCTCGGCCTGGTCGGCGAGACCTATGACGGGTTCCTCTCCGATGCCTATGCCAATGCCGTGCAGAAGGCCGAAGTCGAGACCGCTCTCGATGCTGCGACCGCCGGCGCTGTGCCGGAGGGCTGCGTCGGCGGCGGCACCGGCATGAACTGCCACGAGTTCAAGGGCGGCATCGGCACCGCCTCGCGCATCGTCGAGATCGCCGGCGAGCGCTATACCGTCGGCGTCTTGGTCCAGGCCAACTACGGCGTCCGCGAGGAACTGTCGATCGATGGCGTCCCGGTCGGGCGCGAGATCGGCATCGACGTCGTCCCTTCCGGCCGCCGCGACGCAGTCGCCAATGCCGGCTCGATCCTGATCATCGTCGCCACCGACGCGCCGCTGCTGCCCCATCAGTGCAAGCGCCTCGCCCAGCGCGCCACCATCGGCCTCGGCCGCATCGGCGGCTACGGACGGAACGGATCCGGCGACCTGTTCCTCGCTTTCTCCACGGGGAACCGCATGCCTACCTCCGGCGTCGACTTCCTGGCGAAGCCGGCGCCGAGGCCGCCGATGCCCTGCCGCATGCTGCCGAACCCGGAGATCAACCTGTTGTTCAACGGCACCGCCGAGGCGACCGAGGAGGCGATCGCCAACGCGATCTGCGGAGCCACCACGACCAGGGGGCGAGAGGGCCGGGTCATGCACGCGATCCCGCTGGACCGCCTGCAAGAGGTGTGGCGGAAATACCGGCCGAACGGCTGAAATCAGGGGCTTGTGCGGCGTCCGGTCGAGGCGCTACGTCCCTCCCACGTCGAAAGGAACCAGACGATGGACGCCTCTGCCCTGCTCGCGCGCCTCGGTATTTCCACCGGCGACCTCGCCACGGGCGGCCTTGCCTGTCGCTCACCGATCGACGGCGGCGAGATCGGTCGGCTCACCGCGACGGCGCCGGATGCTGCCCGCGCCGCGATCGAGCGTGCGCACAAGGCCTTCCTCGCCTGGCGGCAGGTGCCGGCGCCGCGGCGGGGCGAGCTGGTTCGCCTGTTCGGCGAGGAGCTGCGGGCGGCTAAGGAAGACCTCGGCCAACTGGTGACGCTCGAGGCCGGCAAGATCGTCCAGGAGGGCCTGGGCGAGGTCCAGGAGATGATCGACATCTGTGATTTCGCCGTCGGGCTGTCGCGCCAGCTTTACGGCCTCACCATCGCCTCCGAGCGGCCTGGGCACCGGATGATGGAGACCTGGCATCCGCTCGGCGTCTGCGGGGTGATCTCGGCGTTCAACTTCCCGGTCGCCGTGTGGTCGTGGAACGCGGCGCTGGCACTGGTCTGCGGCGACTCCGTCGTGTGGAAACCTTCGGAGAAATCCTCGCTGACGGCGCTCGCCTGCTGCCGCCTGTTCGAGCGGGCTGCCAAACGCTTCGGCGGCGTACCGGACGGCCTGGTGACCCTGCTGCTCGGCGCCGCCGAAGTCGGCAAGGCGATGACCGAGAACCGGCTGGTACCGGTGGTCAGCGCGACGGGATCGACGCGCATGGGCAAGGCGGTCGCCGAGACGGTCGCCCGGCGGCTCGGCCGCTCCATCCTCGAGCTCGGCGGCAACAACGCGATGGTCGTCGCCCCCTCCGCCGACCAGGAGCTGGCCATCCGCGCCATCCTGTTCTCGGCCGTCGGCACCGCCGGCCAGCGCTGCACCACGCTCCGCCGGCTGATCGTGCACGAGTCCCTCCATGACGGCTTGGCCGAGCGTCTGCGGAAGGCCTACGGCTCGGTCCGCATCGGCGACCCACGTGAGGCGGGGGCGCTGGTGGGCCCGCTGATCGACAAGGCGGCGTTCGAGTCCATGCAGTCGGCGCTGACCCGGGCCAAGTCCGACGGCGGGCAGGTCTTCGGCGGCGAGCGCCAGCTCGAGAACCGGTTTCCCGGCGGCTACTACGTCCGACCGGCGCTGGCGGCGATGCCGCGCCAGACGGACACGGTGCGCCAGGAGACTTTCGCACCCGTCCTCTACACGCTCAAATACCGGGAGATCGCGGAAGCAATCGACCTCAACAACGATGTCCCGCAAGGACTCGCCTCGAGCGCCTTCACCACCGACGTTCGGGAGGCCGAGCTGTTCCTGTCGTCATCGGGCAGCGATTGCGGCATCGCCAACATCAACATCGGCCCGTCGGGGGCGGAGATCGGCGGCGCCTTCGGCGGCGAGAAGGAGACCGGCGGCGGGCGCGAGTCGGGCTCGGACGCGTGGAAGGGCTACATGCGGCGCGCGACGAACACCATCAACTACTCGCGCGACCTGCCGCTGGCGCAGGGCATCAAGTTCGAGGTCTGAACACCGCGAGGCGACGCCGGCATCAGGCTCTGCGCTCGAGGTTGAGATCTACCATGCGGGAGCGAAGCACGTCCGTGGGATTGATCTCGATCGAGCCGGGCATCGGAAACACAAACAAAGTTTGCGCCAAATGAGCGACAAACTCTTGAGGGCCGGTGGCTTTGCGTCCGGTTCCCTCCCTGTTAGATTGGGTCGAATTGACGAGCATGATCGACCCAGTCCCCGCAGGGCGTGCCTCCGACCTCCTCGATACCGATCTCCTCCGCGTGGTTCTGGAGCACAGCGAGCAGGGCATCAGCGTCTACGACGCGCAGCGGCGGTTGATCCTTTGGAACAACCGATGGCTTGAGCTCCTGGGACTGCCGGCGAGATTCGGGCGCCGGGGCGCTCCCCTGGACGAGATGCTGCTCTGGCAGGCCGAACAGGGCGAGTTCGGCCAAGTCGACCCGGTGGCCGAGGTCCGCCGGCGCCTACGCGAGTTCGGGTCCGAGCGGACCCAGGCGTGGGAGCGACGGCGCCCCAACGGCACCTGGCTGCATTTCCGCCGGACCCGGATCGCCAATGGCGGGATCGCGACCTTCATCATCGACGTGAGCGTCGACCACAACCGCGAGTCCGCCCTGGCCGACCGACAGACCGCCCTGCAAGCCACGATCGAGAACAAGGACCAGGGCATCGTCATGATCGACGGGGCGCTTCGCGTCATCGCCGCCAGCCAGACGGTGCTCGACTGGTTTGGCGCCCCGCGCGACGCCCATCGCGACGGCCTTTCTTACCGGGACGTCATGCGACGCATCTACAGCAGCTCCGGCATGACCGAACCGGACCTGTCGCGCCGGATCGAGCACGAGCTCGCCGACCCCACCCATTTCGCCGCCCGCGTCTATCGGATCGGGATCGCCGATGGGCGCACCATCGAAGTGCGTCAACGCCCGCTCTCAGACGGAGGCGTTGTCCTCGTCTGCACCGACATCGGCGAGCGCCTGCGCGCCGAGGAGGGCCTTGACGTAAGCCGAGCCGAGGCGATCGAGGTGACGCGCCTGCTCGCCGACGCGCTCGACAGCTCGAGCGACGGCTTTGTGCTGTGGGATCGCGACCGTCGCCTGACGATCTGGAACGCCGCCTATGCCCGCCTGGTCCCGGGCGTGGCCGACATCCTGAGAGTCGGACTGACGCTCGGCGAATTCGTTGCCATCGCAGTCGGCCGGGGCGCGCTCCAGAAGGAGCCCGAGGAATCCGACGAGGCGGCGATCCGGCGTTGGCTCAGCCTCTACCAGCAGAACACGACCTACGAACATCGCCGGGCTTACGGCGGATGGCTGCTTTCCAGCAACCGGGTCCTCGCCGACGGCAGCCTCCTGTGGACGCGGGCCGATATCAGTCCGATCAAGGCGCGCGAGGCGGAACAGGCCGAACAGGCCGCCCGGCTCGAGGACCTGACGCGAAAGCTCGACCTCGCGCGGCTCGAAGCCGAGTCGGCAAACCTCGCCAAGTCGCGTTTCCTCGCCGAGGTGAGCCACGAGCTGCGAACCCCGCTCAACGCCGTCCTTGGCTTCTCGGACGTGATGCGCACCCAGCATTTCGGCCAGCTCGGCAACGATCGCTACGTCGGCTACGCGGAGGATATCCACAGCGCCGGCAGCCACCTCCTGCAGGTGATCAACCAGATCCTCGACCTCGCCAAGGTCGAGGCCGGCAGGATGGCGATCGAGCCGCAGCGCAACTCGCTGCGGCAGCTCATGCAGGAGGCGCTCAGGCTGGTCTCGACCCAGGCCGCGACGGCTCATCTGCGCATCGAGGCGGATGTCGCCGACCTGCCGCTCTGGGCCGATCGCCGGCTCGCCAAGCAGACCCTGGTGAACATCCTCGGCAACGCCGTCAAGTTCACCCCGCCGGGCGGCACCGTCCGGGTCGAAGCGGCGATCGCGGACGGGATGACCCTGATTTCAATCACCGACAACGGCGCCGGCATGACCCAAGCCGAGATCGCAACCGCAATGCAGCCCTTCGGCCGCGTCAACGACACCGCCAAGCGCGCGCGAGAGGGGACCGGCCTCGGGCTCCCCCTGGTCAAAGCCTTCCTGGAGCTGCACGGCGGCCGCATCTCGATCGAGAGCGAGAAGGGTCGCGGCACCGTCATCCGATTGCACTTTCCGCTGCCGCCGGCATGAGCGGCGCGACCGTCGCAACTCTGGTCATGGCCGCCGGACGCGGCCAGCGCCTCGGCGGCGAGGAGCCCAAGCAGTATCGAATGCTCGGCGCCTTGAGCGTGCTCGCCCGGAGCCTGGCGCTCTTTGCCGACCATCCTCGGATCGGTCGCGTGCTGGCGGTGATCCACGACGACGATCGCGATCTCTACGCCACGGCAACGGCCACGCTCGGGTTGGCGCCGCCGGTACCCGGCGGCCCAACCCGCCAGGACTCGGTCCGCCTCGGGCTCGAACATCTCTCCGGCAATCCGCCCGATCTCGTCCTCATCCACGACGCTGCCCGCCCCCTCACGCCGCCAGCGGTCATCGGGCGCGTGATCGATGAGCTCGCCAGCAGCGTCGGCGCGGTCCCGGCGCTGCCGGTCGCCGATACCTTGAAGCAGGGTGCCGACGGCCGCATCCTCGCGACCGTCCCCCGAGCCGGACTCTTCCGCGCCCAGACGCCGCAGGGATTCCGGTTCGACGCGATCCTCGACGCCCATCGCCGCTTCGCCGGCGCCGACCTCACCGACGACGCCGCCGTCGCCGAGGCGGCGGGACTGGACGTGGCGCTCGTGCCCGGCGATGAGGCCGCCTTCAAGATCACCACGGCCGACGACCTCGACCGGGCACGACGGCTCTGCGCCGAAACCCGGGTCGGAACCGGCTTCGACGTCCACCGTTTCGGCATGGGCGATCACGTCTGGCTCTGCGGCATCCGGGTGCCGCATGACCGCGGCCTGATCGGACATTCCGACGCCGATGTCGGCCTGCATGCGCTTACCGACGCGATCCTGGGCGCGATCGGCGCCGGCGACATCGGTCAGCATTTCCCGCCCGGCGACCCGCGCTGGAAGGGGGCAGCGTCGAGCGGCTTCCTCCGCCATGCCGCCGACCTCCTCGACAAGAGGGGTGGCCGCGTCATCCATGTCGACCTGACGCTCATCGGCGAGCGACCGAAGGTCGGCCCGCACCGTGAGGCGATGCGGGCCAGCATCGCGTCGATCCTTGCCGTCGGCATCGACCGAGTGAGCGTCAAGGCGACGACGACCGAGGGCCTCGGCTTCGCCGGCCGCGGCGAAGGTATCGCCGCCCAGGCGACGGCGACGGTGGTTCTGTGATCTCCGTTCCATCCCTGCCTCGGACGATCGCGACGGGCTTCGGCCTCGGCCTGCTTCCCTATGCGCCCGGCACCTGGGGCTCGGCCCTCGCCCTGCCGCTCGCCTGGATCGCGGCTCCGGCCGGCATGGCCGTCTCGCTTCTCGGCGCGGCGCTCCTGACCGTCCTGGGAACCTGGTCGGTCGCCTGTGCCCTCGCCGACAGCGCCGTTGCCGACCCACCGGAGATCGTCATCGACGAAGTCTGCGCCCAGTGGCTGGTCCTGGCGCTCCTGCCGCGGCAACCGCTCGCCTACATCCTCGGCTTCGCGGCTTTCCGCGTCGTCGATGTTGTGAAGCCATGGCCGGCCGGATGGGTCGACCGGCACGTGCCCGGCGCGCTCGGGGTGATGGCCGACGACCTGCTCGCCGCCCCCTACGCCGTCGCCGGCACCTGGCTCCTGCTTTGGGCGATCGGACGATGAGCGACCTCGACCATCTCGCTAAGGATTTGTTGCAGCGTCTGCGCCGGCGCCGCCTGCGCCTTGCCACGGCGGAGAGCTGCACCGGCGGCCTGATCGCGGCGATGCTGACGGAGATCGCCGGCTCCTCCGACGTGGTCGAGCGCGGCTTCGTCACCTATTCCAACGACGCGAAGACCGAGTGCCTCGGCGTGCCCGCCGAGATGATCGCGACGCACGGCGCCGTCAGCGAGGAGGTCGCCCGCGCCATGGCCGAGGGAGCGATCGCGAATAGCCGCGCAGATCTCGCCGTCGCCGTCACCGGCATCGCAGGGCCGGGCGGCGGCACGCCGACCAAGCCGGTCGGGCTCGTTCATCTCGCCGTTATCAGGCGCGGCGGCGAGGCGCGGCACGAGCGCCGGATCTTCGCCGGAAACCGGAGCGAGATCAGGCAGGCGACGGTCGAACGGGCCTTCGAGATGCTGGGCGACGCAGCCGGTCAGGCGGGCGACGAGGGCGGGCCGTAGAGCGCCTTGGCCCGGGCCTCGAAGGCATTGACCATGCGGCGAACCGCCTCGTCGAAGAGGACGTGCATCAGTCCCTGAAGCACGCGGTTCTTGAACTCGAAATCGACGTAGAAGTCGATCTCGCAGCTCCCGTCCGGCATCGGATGGAAGATCCAGTGGTTGTCGAGGCGTTTGAACGGCCCCTCCGTGTAGGCGACGTCGATCCGCCTCTCGTCCGGGCTCAGCGTCACCTTCGAGGTGAAACGCTCGCGGATCATCTTGAAGCCGATCACCAGATCCGCCCAGAACGTGTCGCCCTCGCGCTTGCGGATGCGGGCGGCGAGGCACCAGGGCAGGAATTCCGGATAGCGTTCGACTTCGGCGACCAGGCGGTAGAGCTGCTCCGGCGAATACCGTAGCACCCGCTTCTCGGCGTGGGTCGACATTCCCCTGCTATTCGGCGGCGGCGAGCCGCGCCCTGCGGGCGGCACGGAGGCGCTGGAAGTCCTCGCCGGCATGATGCGAGGACCGCGTCAGCGGCGAGGCCGAGACCAGGAGGAAGCCCTTTCCCATCGCCATCTGCCGGTAGGCGTCGAACTCCGCCGGCGGCACGAAGGCGGCGACGGCGTGATGCTTCGGCGTCGGCTGCAGGTACTGGCCGATGGTGAGAAAATCGACGGCGGCGGCGCGGAGGTCGTCCATCACCTGATGGATCTCGTCCCTGCCCTCGCCGAGGCCGACCATGAGGCCCGACTTGGTGAACATCGCCGGATTCAGCTCCTTCACCCGGTCGAGCAGGCGGAGCGAGGCGAAGTAACGTGCCCCCGGCCGCACTTCCGGATAGAGACGCGGCACGGTCTCGAGGTTGTGGTTGTAGACGTCCGGGCCAGCCTCGACCACGGTCTCGATCGCGCCATCCTTCTTCAGGAAGTCGGGCGTCAGCACCTCGATGGTGGTGGCAGGCGCGCCCGCACGGATGGCGCGGATGGTGCGGGCAAAATGACCGGCGCCGCCGTCGTCGAGGTCGTCGCGGTCGACGGAGGTGATGACGACATGGGCCAGGCCGAGCTTCGCCACCGCCTCGGCTACGCGCTCGGGCTCATGTGGGTCGAGCTGGTCAGGGCGGCCGGTGGCGACGTTGCAGAACGCGCAGGCCCGCGTGCAGACCGAGCCCAGGATCATCACCGTCGCGTGCTTCTTCGCCCAGCACTCGCCGATATTCGGGCAGGCGGCCTCTTCGCAGACGGTGTTCAGGTTGAGCCGCCGCATGAGCTCACGGGTCTCGTGGTACTCGCGGCTGACCGGCGCCTTCACCCGAATCCATTCGGGCTTTCGCTGCACCGGGTTGTCCGGCCGGTGCGCCTTCTCGGGGTGGCGGAGCGTCATGATCTAGATGTGTAGGACGCGGCCATACGCGTCAAGCACCGCCTCGTGCATCGCCTCCGACAAGGTCGGATGCGGGAAGATCGTGGCCATCAGCTCGGCCTCGGTCGTCTCCATGGTCTTGGCGATGGTGTAGCCCTGGATCAGCTCGGTCACCTCGGCCCCGATCATGTGGGCGCCGAGCAGCTCGCCGGTCTTGGCGTCGAACACCGTCTTGATCAGCCCCTGGGTCTCGCCCAAGGCGATCGCCTTGCCGTTGCCGACATAGGGAAAGCGGCCGACCTTGACCTGCCGGCCCTCGGCCTTGGCCCTGGCCTCTGTCAGGCCGACCGAGGCGACCTGAGGCGTGCAATACGTGCAGCCCGGGATGTTCGACACCGCCATCGGGTGCGGGTCGAGGCCGGCGATCTTCTCGACGCAGATGACGCCCTCGTGCATCGCCTTGTGGGCGAGCCAGGGCGCACCGACGAGATCGCCGATCGCGTAGACGCCGGGCTCGCCGGTCTTGAGGTAGCCATCGGCCACCACATGAGCCTTCTCGACCTCAACCTTGGTACCTTCGAGCCCGAGGTTCTCGACATTGCCGACGATGCCGACGGCGAGAATGACACGGTCGACCGTCATCTCCGTCGCCTTGCCGCCTGCCTCGATCGTCGCCGTGACGTTGTCGGTTCCCTTTTTCAGCGCCTTCACCGTGGCGCCGGTGATGATCTTCATCCCCTGCTTCTCGAAGGCTTTCCGCGCGAAAGCGGAGATCTCCTCGTCCTCGACCGGGAGAACGCGGTCCATCACCTCGACCACCGTCACTTCGGCGCCGAGCGTGCGGTAGAACGAGGCGAACTCGATGCCGATGGCGCCGGAACCCACGACCAGGAGCGACTTCGGCATCGCCTCCGGGACCATCGCCTCCTTGTAGGTCCACACCAGCTTGCCGTCCGGCTCAAGGCCCGGCAGCGATCGTGCGCGGGCCCCGGTCGCCAGGATCACGTGCTTGGCGGTGAGATCGGCGAGCGGCTTCGCGTCCTTGGTGACCTTGACCTTGCGCAAACCGCCGGCGACGCCGTCGAGCGCGCCGTGGCCGTCGAAGACCTGGATCTTGTGCTTCTTCATCAGGCCTATGACGCCGGCCGAGAGCTGGCCCGCGACCTGGCGCGAGCGCTTGATGATCTTGCCTAAGTCGAAGGTCGGGTTCTGGACGGAGAATCCATACTGCTCCGCATGGTTGAGCAGATGCCAGATCTCCGACGACCGGAGCAGCGCCTTGGTCGGGATGCAGCCCCAGTTGAGGCAGATTCCGCCGAGATGCTCACGTTCGACCACCGCCGTCTTCAGCCTGAGCTGAGCGGCGCGGATGGCGGCGACGTAGCCGCCCGGCCCGCCGCCGACGACGACCACGTCAAAGCTGGTGTCGGTCATGAAACTTCTTCCTTTTGGGAGACCGGACCCGCCGCCATTCGGATCGTCTCCAGCACCCCCGGCAGATTGGTCAGCACGTCATTGTTCCAGAAGCGGAGAACGCGAATACCGTGGTCGGTGAGCGACGCGGTTCGCTCCGCGTCCTTCTCAACCGAGTGCTGTCCGCCGTCGAGTTCGATCGCGAGCGACAGCTGTTCGCAGAAGAAGTCCAACACATAAGGACCTGCCGGATACTGGCGCCTGAACTTGAGTCCATCGAGTTGGCTGCTCCTGATGGCCTTCCACAACACCCGTTCCGCATCGGTCATGTCCGGTCGAAGACGTCGGGCGACACCGCCGACCACGCCCCCTCACCCGGCGGGAGAGGGGTTGGGGTGAGGGGTCGGAAGGAACTCACAGCATCATGCTCATCGGATCTTCGACGAGCTTCTTGAAGGCCGCCAGGTACTCGGCGCCGACGGCGCCGTCGACCACCCGATGGTCGACCGACAGCGTCACCGTCATCACGGTGGCGATGGCGAGCGCGCCGCCCTGCACCACCGGCCGCTGCTCGCCCGCCCCCACCGCCAGGATCGCGCCTTGCGGCGGGTTGATCACCGCCGCGAACTCCCTGATACCGTACATGCCGAGGTTCGAGATCGAGAAGGTCCCGCCCTGGAACTCCTCCGGCCTCAGCTTCCCCGCCCGTGCCCGCGTCGCCAGGTCCTTCATCTCCGCCGAGATCTGCGCCAGGCCCTTCAGGTCCGCGTTCTTGACGATCGGCGTGATCAGCCCATCGGGGATGGCCACCGCCACCGAGATGTCGATCTGCTTGTAACGTCGGATCGCCGCTTCGGTGTAGGACGCATTCGCCGCCGGAACCTTCCTCAGCGCAATCGCCGCCGCCTTGATCACCAGGTCGTTGACCGAGAGCTTGACACCGTCCTTCTCCGCCCGCGCGTTGAGGTCGCCCCGCAGCTTCAACAACGCGTCGATCTGGCAGTCGAGCGAGAGGTAGAAGTGCGGCGCCTGCTGCTTCGACTCCGTCAGGCGCCGGGCCACCACCTTGCGGATGTTGTTGTTCGGCAGCTCCTCGTAGGCCGGCATGCCCGGCATCTCGAAATAGGCCGCGGCCTTCGGCGCCGTGCGCAGCACCCCGCCGGAGACCGCGGCCTCGACGTCGGCCTTGACGATACGCCCGCCCGGGCCCGAGCCCGAGAGCGCGCCCAGGTTCAGCCCCGCCTGCTCGGCCATGCGCTTGGCAAGCGGCGAGACGAAGATGCGGGAGTCCGGCGCGGCCGCCGTCGGCGATGTCGCCATCGGCGTCGGCGCCGGCGGGGCCGCTGCGGCCCGAGGTGCGGACGGCGGAGCAGCAGCGGGCTTTGGCGCCGGGGCTGCCGCGCCGGCCTTCTCGCCCTCGCCCAGAAGCACGGCGATCACGTCGTTGACCTTCACGCCTTGAGTGCCCTCCGGTACCACGATCTCGCCAAACGTGCCTTCGTCGACCGCCTCGACCTCCATTGTCGCCTTGTCGGTCTCGATCTCGGCGATGACGTCGCCCGGCGCCACCTTGTCGCCGGGCTTCTTGTGCCACTTGGCGAGATTTCCCTCGGTCATGGTCGGCGAGAGCGCCGGCATCAGAACGTTGATCGGCATGGTGTCGAGCCTCCCGGCTCTAAGCGCGATAGCAGACGGATTTGGCGGCATCGGCGATCTTCGCCGCCGAGGGCAGCGTCAGCCGCTCGAGATTGGCCGCATAGGGCATGGGCACGTCCAGGCCCGTGACACGGACCGGCGGCGCGTCGAGGTGGTCGAACGCCTGCTCCATCATCACCGAGATCAGCTCCGAGCCGATGCCGGCGTAGGGCCAGCCCTCCTCGACCGAGACGAAGCGATTGGTCTTCTTGACCGAGGCGACGATGGTCTCGGTGTCGAGGGGGCGCAGCGTGCGGAGATCGATGACCTCGGCCGAGATCCCTTCGGCCGCCAGCATCTCGGCGGCTTCCAGCGCGTACTTCACCATCAGCGAGAACGCGGTGATGGTGACGTGCTCGCCCGTGCGGACGATTTGCGCCTTGCCGATCGGAACGATGTGGTCGCCCTCCGCCGGCATTTCGAAGGACTGGCCGTAGAGGACCTCGTTCTCCAGGAAGATGACCGGGTTGGGATCGCGGATCGCCGCCTTGAGCAAGCCTTTGGCATCGCCGGCCGAATAGGGCGAGACCACCTTGAGACCGGGACAGTGGGCGTACCAGGAGGCGAAGCAGTGGCTGTGCTGGGCGGCGACGCGGGCGGCGGCGCCGTTGGGGCCGCGGAATACCACCGGACAGCCCATCTGGCCGCCCGACATGTAGAGGGTCTTCGCCGCCGAATTGATGATCTGGTCGATCGCCTGCATGGAAAAGTTGAAGGTCATGAACTCGACGATCGGCTTCAAGCCGAGGAAGGCGGCGCCGACCGCAAGCCCGGTGAAGCCCTGCTCGGTGATCGGCGTGTCGATGACGCGGCGCTCGCCGAACTCCTGGAGGAGTCCCTGGCTGATCTTGTAGGCACCCTGGTACTGGGCGACCTCCTCGCCCATCAGGAAGACCTGGGGATCACGCCGCATCTCCTCGGCCATGGCGTCGCGCAACGCCTCGCGCACGGTCATGGTGACGGTCGGGCCGGC
Source organism: Alphaproteobacteria bacterium (assembly GCA_009694025.1). GTDB lineage: Bacteria > Pseudomonadota > Alphaproteobacteria > SHVZ01 > SHVZ01 > SHVZ01. The sequence continues at coordinate 18,240 of SHVZ01000075.1, forward strand.
GTACTCCTTCTCGACCGGCCGGGCGGCAGCCGGCGCCCGCGGAGGCGCCGACGGGGCGGCAACCGGTTTCGGCGGCGCTTTCGCCTCCGGCCTCGCCGCCGCGCCGTCGCCGGCCAGCCGAGCGATCGGGGTATTGACCTTCACGCCCTCGGTGCCTTCCGGCACCAGGATCTTGTCGAGCCGGCCTTCGTCGACCGCCTCGACCTCCATCGTCGCCTTGTCGGTCTCGATCTCTGCCAGCACATCGCCCGACTTCACGTCGTCCCCGACCGACTTGAGCCAGCGGGCGATCTTGCCCTCGGTCATGGTCGGCGACAGCGCCGGCATCAGGATGTCGATCGTCATCGCTCAGGCCCCGACCAGGATGTCGGTGTAGAGCGTCGATTCCGGCGGTTCCGGACTCGTCTGGGCGAAGTCGGCGGCGTCGGCGACGATGTCGCGGATCTCGCGGTCGATCTTCTTCAAGTCGTCCTCGGTCGTGCCTTGGGCGACCAGCAGGTCGCGGACCTGGTTGATCGGATCGCGCTCGGTCCGCATCTTGTCGACCTCCTCCTTCGGCCGGTACTTGGCCGGATCGGACATGGAATGGCCGCGAAAGCGGTAAGTCATGACCTCGAGGATGGTCGGCCCGTTGCCGGCCTTGGCGTGGGCGACCGCCCGCCCGCCCGCCTCCTTTACCGCCAGCACGTCCATGCCGTCGACCTGCTCGCCGGGGATGCCGTAGGAAGAGCCACGCTCGGCCAGCGCCGGGCCGGCGGCGGCGCGCTCGACCGAGGTGCCCATGCCGTATCTGTTGTTTTCGATGATGTAGATCGCCGGCAGCTTCCAAAGCGCCGCCATGTTGAAGCTCTCGTAGACCTGCCCCTGGTTGACGGCGCCGTCGCCGAGATAGGTGAGCGACACGCGCCGATGCCCGTTGTAGCGGTGCGCGAAGGCGAGGCCGGTGCCGATCGGAACCTGGGCACCGACGATGCCGTGGCCGCCGAAGAAGTTCTTCTGGCGGCTGAACATGTGCATCGAGCCGCCCTTGCCCTTGGAGTAGCCGCCGATGCGCCCGGTGAGCTCGGCCATGACGCCGCGCGGATCCATGCCGCAGGCGAGCATGTGTCCATGGTCGCGATAGCTGGTGATGACGGCGTCGTCCGGGGTGATGGTCGCCTGCATGCCGACCACCACCGCCTCCTGGCCGATGTAGAGGTGGCAGAAGCCGCCGATCAGACCCATGCCGTAGAGCTGTCCGGCCCGCTCCTCGAAGCGCCGAATCAGCAGCATGTCTCGGTAATATTTCAGTAATTCGCCGGCCGGAGCGGATTTGACCTCGCCGCCCCGCTCGCCCTTTTTGGTCTTTGGCATCTCGCTCCCCACAGGCCTTTTTGAGCCCGGCCCGATCAGCAGAAGAAGTAGCGCCAATCCTTCACCCTGACAAGGCGGCCAAAGTAATCCTGCTGCGGCGCAGCAATGGTTTTTCTTTGAATTGTGAAAGAATAGGAGAAACGGGCTCTTTATTACTTGGACCCCGCGTTCGGCGAAAGAAAACAGATCATCCGGAGGGTGCGGCGATAGAGACTTGCGAGATGGATTTTGTGGCGTCCGCGAGATGATTCGATTAATTAGACCGACTTGTCTGTCCATATCATTCGATCATGCGCTGCGATGAGCGACGGAGGCGTGCCAAACCGGCCTCCCCACCCGCAGCCGCCCAGCAGTCAAATGCGCGTGACCCGCCGTCGCCACCGCTGGTTTGCCGCTCCTCTCGGCTAACGCTTTTCCCTATGGTTCGCGCGGGAGGGGGGCGTCATCGACAACCGCCGGCTCAAAGCCGGCCTAGGAGGCTTGGATGACGTTCGCTCGGAAACTGCTCGCCTTTGCCCTGGTGGCCCTGCCGCTCGCCGCGGCCAAGGCCGATCCCAAGCGGATCGCCTTTCCCGAAGGCTATCAGGCGACCTACCTACCCTACGCGGTCCACAATCGGCCGGACAACGGCCACGTGCGTCATCTCTTCGCCAATCAGATCGCCGTCGACGCGGCCAAGGCAGGCGGTCCGATTCCCAACGGCGCGATCCTGCTGATGGAGGTCTAACCCGAATTATTCATCGGGGCGCTGATATTGGGCTGGCGGATGTAGCGTAATCCGTTGATTTCGTGTAAGATTTTGGTGTCTAGACAAAGTCTTCCACGCCTCGCCGGAGTGCCACACCCGCCATGCAGGACGATAGCCTTCTGCC
>SHVZ01000076.1 GCA_009694025.1 Alphaproteobacteria bacterium
AACCGGTGCTCCGTCTTCGTCGAGCGCGCCAACCCTTCGAGCCGGGCACGCTCATCTTCCTTCAGTATGATCGGGGTCGCTTCAGGGATGCCTCTCGCCATGCCCCCTTGAATCACGACTCACGCTTCAGGCATAGCGGGTACTAGCGAAGGCGCGCGGCGGCAAAACCTAGTCGTCCTGCCCGCATGACGCTCCTCGCGCTGTCCTTCGGGCCCCTGATCGTGTTCACTGTGGCGCTGGGTGTCGCGGGGTTTGCGATCAAGTGCTCTATCGGAGATTCCCGACGGCAACGATCCTCGCGATCGCGGCCGCCGTCCTGGTCTATGTCGGGATTTCGGCAGTCATAATGATCGACAGAGTGCGTCACGGACCCTAAGGCGATCTCGACGCTGAACCCTATTGCCCAGGGCCTCCGGTGACAAACGCCTGTTGACGGTCGCTTGCGTACGGAGAAGTCGACGCTCGACAGCAGCATCTAGAGAAGATCGGTTCGGCGCTCGACCGCTTCGAGGATCTGGGCCCGCTCTCTTCGCACTATTCCTTCGGCGATGATGTTGCGGATCGAAATGACGGCCCCGACCGATCCGAGCAGGGTCGCGATCACGGGCGCCCACTGCGGATCGAAGAACATCGATGAGACCCCCGTCGGGACGAGGGTGACCAGAATCTCCCGAGCAACGAGGCGGAGATAGCGAAGGATTCCGTTTTGCGCGCGGATGAATACGGCGATCGACCGAAAGCCCTGGAGCCAGGCGTCGCGATCCTGGAGATGAGTGCCGGCGAAGTACGCCTGGTCGAAGGCGTCAGCATAGCCCCAAAGATCTTCGACCGTCGGATTGAGCGAAAGCTACGGCGGCAAGGGGTTAGGCGGCCGAGCCGGGCTCGTCCGCCTTGGCCGCGAGTTTCCGATCGATCGCCTCGATCAGCGCGTCGGCGTCGTGGGCGAGGTGGCTGCGCTCGAGGTTTCCCTGCCAGAGAAGCGCCACCACCCGGGCCGCGAGAATCGCGAAGGTCGACGCCGAGACGACGACGCCCGCGGCCTGCCAGGTCAGCCCGCTCCAAAAGGAGAGCGCGGCGAGAAGGAACGAGGTGAGCGCGATCCATTCGACGCCGGCGGAGGCGAGTGCGCCTCTCATCCCTGACGCAATGCGACGCTTCCTACTCCGGGGGTGCTTAAGCGCCACGATGCGGTAGAAGTCGGCTAGATGGTGAAGCGGCTCGGCTTCGGCAACGCGACCCTGCGCTTCACAGTTCCGGGCAAGTGTGTGGAACACTTCCGCCAAGTCCGAATGGATCGGCTCGCCCGACACGTGGATTCTGAAGCAAATGTCATGGATTTGGCGGATCAGCCAATGGGCCTCCTCGTGCCGGCCCTGTTCGAGAAGCTGCGAGACGAGGTAAGGGAGGAGTTCAAAGGGTACGTAACTGCTGTGCACGTCGAGAAGATCCAACTTTCTTTGTTCTTCACGCAGGCCCGTTCTGAGGAGTCTGACTATGCAAGCGGGGGTGACACTCAAGAGCCGCTCACGAAAATTCTGCCAGCCTGTGAGCACCAGCTCCAGTGATTTGAAGTCCGGGCCGCCGACGGTCATCGGATACAATCTCCGCCCTGTGAGCGCATGGAAAACACTCTGCTTAATATGGCCCCGCCGATTCTCCCAATCAACACTGGCGGTGTCCTGGCGCCAACGCCTCTAAGCCTCTAGTCGTTCAGCTCTCTGCGCACCTAGTCATCGTGCGAGTAAGCCACTTCATCTCCCGAGCGCAAAGTAGCGCGGCATCGAGACCCGGCGCGGCGCCTCGTCGTCGTCGCGGTTCGGCTCGCTCTCCAGCGACCCTATCAGGAAGCCGCCTGGACGGGCCGGGATCACACCAGCTCCGGTTCCGCTGTTCCGCCGGGCAGGCGGTGGCGGAAGATGGAGAGGTCGGGAAGGACATCCGCGTAGTCGCTGAGCAGGCATTGGGCAGGCCACGATCAGCACCGCGAACAGTCCACAATCTCGCGCGCCGCGCCCACGGCGGTCATATGCACAAGGGGAGGATGCGATAAGTCGGCGCCCGATGAACTCCTGGCTCGGAGTTCAGGCTTGGCTGTTCCACCGCTTGGTCGCTTGATGCTCGGCACCCTGCCCCCCGCTCATCGGCAGGCTAGCTGTTCGAGGTGTGATGGAAAAGGGTCGGGCGCTCAGTCCGACTGCGCCGCACCGGAGGTGCCGAGAGTGTCCGCCGTCAACGATCGTGAGACAGGTCCTCGAAACTAGAGCATCAGCCGGCGGTCGAAATCGAGCCTGAGAACCCCGCCACTGGCTTCACCCGCCGGGTTCGCCATGACGGCCTCACGCGATTTTGTTTAACCAATTGATTATTATACATGAATCGTCGCACAATTATGTCGAATTGCCGCGTTATCCGGCGCACGCGTCCTAAGAGCGCAGGATAAAGCTTACCCTCGCTCGTTCCACCTCCCCTCCCAGGAGCACTCCCATGGCCACGTCGAAGATCTGGACCCGCGTCGACTACGAGAAGGACGGCAAGCAGGTCGGCTGGCTCAACCTGCCGCACTCGGTCAACCGCTCGGCCTACGGCAACATCGCCATCCCGATCGCCTGCATCAAGAACGGCAAGGGCCCGACCGCGCTCCTGATGTCCGGCACCCACGGCGACGAGTACGAGGGGCAGATCGGGCTCTGCAAGCTGGTGCAGAAGCTGGAGCCCGCGGACGTCAGGGGCCGCGTCATCATCATGACCGCGTGCAACCTGCCCGCCGCGATGGCGAGCGCGCGGGTGTCGCCGATCGACGACGGCAACTTGAACCGCGCCTTCCCGGGCGATCCCGACGGCACGCCGACCTTCGCCATCGCCCACTACATCGACAGCGTTCTTTTCCCGCTGACCAACTACATCCACGACCTGCATTCGGGTGGTTCATCGCTGCAATACATGCCGTTCGCCTCCGTCCGCTACGGCGCCGACGACGCCGTCAACAAGCGCGCGCTCGACGCCCTCCAGGCGTTCAACCCGCCGACCGGGTTCGTCTGGAAGTACAGCCCGGACCAGCGGCTCGGCATCGCGCGCGCGGTCAGCCGCGGGATCGTGGCCCTCGGCGGCGAGTTCGGCGGCGGCGGCGCGGTCGACATCAAGGGCGTGAAGATCGTCGAGCGTGGCCTCGACAATCTGCTGGCCCATATCGGCATCGTCGACAAGGCGAAGGCGCACAAGGTCGAGACGCCGACCCGCCTGGTCGAGCTCAAGGGCCGCGACTACTACGTCTACACCGAGGAAGCGGGCCTGTTCGAGCCGGCGGCCGAGCTCGGCGAGTGGATCAAGAAGGGCCAGCTCGCCGGCCAGACCCATTTCATCGACAATCCGGGCCGCAAGCCCGTGTCGAGCCATTTTCTGATGGACGGGCAGGTCATCTGCCGGCGCCACTTCGGCCGGGTCGAGCGCGGCGACTGCGTCGTCCATCTCGCGACGGATTTTCAGGGCTGAGGCGCCGGCGCCTCGCCCGGAAGCGTTCCCGCCGATGTCCGACGCCGCTCTCGCCCGCCGGACGCTGCTCGCCAACCTGGCGCTCTTGGCGACGGCGACGTTCTGGGGGACGCACATCCCGGCGGCCTGGTTCGTGCTGGCGCGCTACACCGCCTTCGAGGTGATCGTCGGCCGCTACTGCCTGGCGGTGCCGCTGCTGGTCTTGCTTCTCGCGATCGAGACGCGCGCCACCGGCGCCCGACCCGAGCCGACGCCGATCGGCCGTCTTTGGATGCTCGGCGGCGTCGGCATTCTCGGCTTCGCCATCTTCTACACCGTCGGCCTCTCGATCGCAGGGCAGATCCAGGGCTCGCTGATCTCGGCCGCCTCGCCGGCGGTCGGCGTGCTGGTCGCCTGGGCGCTCAAAGGCGTCAGGCCCGACGGCCCGATGCAACTCGCGCTGGTCGTGGCCCTGGTCGGCGCCGTCATCGGCATCGCCGGCGGCCACGACCTGGCGCACATGTCCATCCCCGGCCTCGGCGAGGCGATGATGATCTTCGGCAACGTCATGTGGAGCTGGTATTCGCTCGCCGCCCAGGACTGGCTCAAGGGCTGGTCGCAGATCCGCGTCGCCGCCTGGTCGATCGCGATGGCGGCACTGACCGCCTTCGTCCTCGGCGGCACTCTGGTTGCGCTTGGGCTCGCGCGCGTGCCGCCATTGCCGGACCTCGCCGACTCCCTGGTGCTGGCGTACCTGGTGGTGGCGCCGACCATTCTCGGCCTCTTGGGATGGAACTACGGCGTCCGCGTCCTCGGACTCTCGGTCTCCTCGCTCTATCTCAACCTGGTGCCGGTGACCGCCGTGCTGACCGCGATCCTGCTCGGCGACGCGCCCAATCTCTGGCAGCTCGCCGGCGGCCTCCTGATCATCGCCGGCATCGCCCAGGCGCAGGTCAGACGGCTCGATCGCGCCTGAGCCCTAAGCGGCGTCCGACCAGAGCCTCAGATAGGCGGCCTCGACCGCGCGCGCGAAGCCCGCCTCGTCCATGAGCGAGGAGGCCCGGAGGCGCGCCCGCATACCCCGGCGGAGGGCCCGTCGGCGCCCCGGATCGCCGGCGAGCGCGGCGGCGATGGCGACGTAGTCGTCCGCCGATCCGGCGATGAGGTCGTCGAGGCCGACGCGCGCCAGCAATGCGGCGGTCTGGCGCTCGACCGACCGGCGGCCGGCGAGCGTGACGATCGGCACGCCCATCCACAGCGCCTCGCAGCTGGTCAGACACCCGCTGAAGGGCAGCGGATCGAGAACGATGTCGAGCGCGCCGAGCTCTCCCAGCATCGCCTCGTGCGCCGACCATCCGGAAAAGTCGATGCGCGCCGGATCGGCGCCGGCGGCGGCGAAGATCCGGAGATAGCGCGTGCGGACATCCGCATCGCCGTAGCTCCGACCCTTGAGCGTGAGCCGCGCGGCCGGGACCTCCCGGAGGATACGGGCCCACAGCGCGATCGCCTCGGCACCGATCTTGGCTGGCTCATTGAAGCAGCCGAGCCGGACTGGCCCGCCCTTGGGCTCGCCGATCTCCGGCGCCCGCTCGGGCGGTCGATAGACCAGCCGTCCGCCGGCCAGGCGCACCGCCGGCTCGGAATACCATTGCTCCGCGCCGGCCGGGACTTCGTAGGGATCGACCAGGGCGGCATCGAAGCAGTCGGTCCCTGTGCTGCCGGGATAGTCGAGCCAGGTCAGCTGAACCGGCGCCGGCCGCCGGGCGAAGACCGTGAGCCGGCTGCCGGCGGCATGGCCGTCGAGGTCGACCAGGATGTCGATACGGTCGGCCCGCACCAGATCGGCCAGCGCCGCGTCGTCGAGCCCGCGCACCTCGCGCCACGACGTCGTCGCCGCGCCGAGCCGTTCGCTGATGTCGTCGGCGCCGCCGCCGGCCGCATAGCCGACGGCCTCGAACCGGGCGCGGTCATGGCGCTCCAGCAAGGGCAGCAGGAAGAGGCCGACGGGATGGCGCCTAAGGCCCGCCGACACGTATCCGACGCGGAGCGGCCGGCCGGCCATCGGGCGGCGGCCGGGTCGCGGTTCGGGGATCGCGTGACGCCGGGCCCAGCGCCGGTGCGCCGCCAGCACCGCCGACGGCTCCGGCCAGGAGAGATACTGCATGAGGCCGAGCACGGCGCGGCCGAAGGCGGGATCGGCGGGCGCGGCGGCTTCGGCCCGCCGGGCCCAGACGAAGGCGGCCGGCGCATTGCCGACGACAAACTCACCGCGGCTGATATTGGCCAGCATCGCCCGATGATCCGCCTGGACGCCGAGGGCGCGGCGGGCCCAGGCGAGGCCGCTCCGGTCCTGGGCGCGCTCGACCGCGCCGAGCCCGGCCATGGCGTCGGCGGCCAGAGGATCGAGGGCGAGCGTGCGCCGGTGCCAGCATCCCGCATCGGCGATGCGGTGAGCGGCGAAGGCGGCCAGCGCCAGGTTAACCGTCGCCGACGGATGGCCGGGCGCGAGCGCCACCGCGCGATGATGCTCGGTCGCCGCGGCCGCGGCCCGGTCCATCCGGTCGAGGATCGCCGCAAGGTTGATCCGGATGATCGCGTCATCCGGCGCGACCGCGGCCGCGCGCCCGAGCCAGAGGCGGGATGCCGCGGGAGGGCTGAGGAGAGCGGCGTTGACCAGAGACGGCGGCAGCGCCGGCATCTGGGCGATCGAGCGGCGGAGCACGCGGAGCCCGAGCCCGCGCTGTCCTGCGACGTCGAACGCCGCCGCCAGGTTCACCGCCGCGCCGACGTGGTCGGATGCCAGCGCCAGCGCACGGACGAACCAGCCGGGATTCCAGACGAGACCGAGCAGGAAGGCGGCTTCGACGGCATCGGGTGCGAGCGCCAGCCCCGCCATCGCGCCCCGGATCGCGCCCTGGCGATCACCGCGCTGAAGCGCATCCTGGGCGCCCATCAGATGGGCGGCGGCCGACATGCTCCAGGCTAGGCCGGGATTTCCGGCTCCTCGATCGGCACGCCCGGCGCGTATTTGGATAGGCGGACCGTCGGCAGCGACTTCACATGGCTGACGTTCTTCGCCGCCGTCAGCCGGGTGGTGAGGAAGCGCTGATAAGCGTCCCAGTCCTCGGCGACCACCTTCAGAAGAAAGTCGGCCTCGCCCGCCAGCATGTGGCACTCGCGCACCTGCGGCCAGCTCCTGGCCAGGGACTCGAAGGCGACGAGGTCGGGTTCGGCCTGGCTCGAGAGCCCGACCAGCGCGAAGCCGGTGAACGCGAATCCCAGCTTCTCCGGCGTCAGATCGGCGTGGTATCCGCGGATGAAGCCGGCCTCTTCAAGGGCGCGCACGCGCCTGAGGCAGGGTGGAGCGGAGATGCCGGCGCGCTTGGCCAGGTCGACATTGGTCATGCGACCGCTGGACTGGAGATCGCGAAGGATTCGACGATCGATCCGGTCTACCTTGACCCTCCGCATGACGTACCCACCCTCCCGGGAATCTCTGGTAATTTTATAACAACCCCCGCCGAGTCGAGCAAGAATGTTACAGCAATGCCCGCCGGCACGGGTCGATCCGGCCGGACTCTCCGCCTGGGTGATCAGCGACGGGACGGTCGGCATGGAGATCCAGAGCCTCGGCCTGGCCCGCGCGATCGGGGTCGAGCCGGTGGTCAAGCGGGTCAGGCCGGGGCTGCCGTGGCGGGTCCTGCCGGCCCGGGCCTGGGTCTTCCCCTTCCTCGCGCTCGGCCCCGGAAGCGACTCTCTAACGCCTCCTTGGCCGGACCTGGTGGTCGGTACCGGCCGGATCGCCGCCGCGCTGTCGGCCGCCATTCGGAAGGCAAGCGGCGGGCGGACCTTCAGCGTGCAGATGCAGGACCCGCGTCTGCCCCCCGACCGCTTCGATCTGATCGTCGTGCCGGAGCACGACGGCTACACGGCGCCGAACGCGGTCTCGACGCTCGGATCGATGCACCGGGTCACCGCCGAACGCCTGGACGAGGTTCGCGCTACCTGGGCGCCGCGCTTCGCCCATCTGAAGCGTCCGCTGGTGATGGTGATCGTCGGCGGCTCCAACCGCCGCTATCGCCTCGACGTCGATGCTGCGACCGAGCTCGGCCGCCAGCTTCGCCCGCTTGCCGACGACCACGGCCTCGCCGTGACGCCGTCGCGCCGCACCGGCAAAGAGCAGGAGGCGGCGATCGCCCGCGCGCTCGCCGGCACCGACGCCTACATCTGGGACGGGGTCAGCGAGAATCCTTATCTCGGCCTTCTCTCGCTTGCCGATGCGATCGTCGTTACCCCCGATTCCACCAACATGGCGACCGAGGCGCTGGCGACCGGCAGGCCGGTGCATGTCGTCGCCCTGCCGGGCCGACCGGGCAAGTTCGGAGAGTTCCACGCGACGCTCGAACGACGGGGCTACACGCGGCCGTTCCGCGGAACCATCGAGTCCTGGAGCTACGCACCGCCCGACGACACCGACCGCGTCGCGGCCCTGGTGCGGGCCCGCCTCGCCGAGCGGTTGCCCCCAGGTCCTTAGGGCCGTATGTAGGCGCCCATGGCGCTCAAGATCGAGACCTTCTCCAACGTCACCGGCAGCTCGGCGCTGTTCAAGGCGCTGGGTCATCCGCTCGCCGAGCCCGGCCTCGCCCGCCTGATCGCCCGGCTCGCCGCGAAACCTGCGGTGGCGCTCTACGATCCCGCGGGATTCGCCCGGACTTTGGCCGAGCTCGCCGATCTCTCGGCGATCCGTTTCACCGGCGCCTATGTCCAGGACGTGACCCATATCGGGCGCGAGCTCGTCGGCTGCCCTACCCAACCGGTCTCGGCGCTGGGGGGATCGGAGGCCAAGGCCGTGCTGGTCGCCGCCTTCGATGCCGAGCGCGTCATCGGACCGATCCGCCATCTGGTGCCGACCGGCGCCGAGGTGATCGCGCTCGACATCGCACGCCTGCCGTCGTCGATGCTGACCAACCCGAGGACCTACCTCGATCCGCTGAACTTCGCGACCAACCTCGTCTTCTTCCGCGACGACGACGATGATGGCGGCCATCACACCCGCCTGGTGACCGCCAACTACTGGTCGGGATACGGCGCGACCAGGACCCAGCTTTGGCTCCGCCTCTACGACGGCGCCGGCAAGGCGCTGGCCGAGTGGGGCGAGGAGCTCAAGCCCGGCACCAGCTCGGTGGTCATCGATTCCAAGGACGTGCGCCGGCGTTTCGGTCTCAAGCCGTTCTGCGGGCAGATCTTCCTGCATGCGGTCGGCGTTGCCGGCCACGACGTGATCAAGTACGCGCTCGACACCTATGGCGATGGGCCGTCGACCCTCTCGTGCACCCACGACGCCAATTCCTTCCCCGCCGATTTCTATGCCGGCCTGCCGGCGCCCGACCAGGGCGAGCGCGTCCTCCTCTGGGTGCAGAACGCGCATCCGATCCCGATCCCCGCTCGCGCCGTCGGCCTGAACCCGATGGGACGGAGCGAGATCGCCTGGCTCGACGACGAGGTGCCGCCCTTCGGCACGGCCGCGATCGATGTCGGCCGGCTCCTGCCCGATCTCGCCTGGCCCGACCAGATCGAGATCCGATCGGGGCGCCACATCGTGCGTCCGCGCTACGAGGTGACACGCGAGCGGCGGACCCGCATCGCCCACGTCAATGTCGAGCGCACCGATCTCAAACCCGATCCGAAGATCGCCGAGCTCGGCAATCTCTTCGGCAAGGGCTTCATCCTGCCGGCGCCGATCCTGCCGCGCGGCCGCTACCGCTCGCTGGTGCAGCCGACGCCGATGGCGACCACCCAGGCCGAGCTGCCGGTGCAGCTCCTAGTGCTCGACCCCGAGGGCCGCGAGGTCGCCCGCCGTCCGCTCGGGCGTCTCCGCCGCGCGGAGTCCGTCGCCGTCGAGATCGACGAGATGCTGGCGGACGCCGGACGCGACCTCGACACCGGCCATGTCGAGATGCTCTACGACTTCGCCCAGGGCGGCGAGGCCGACGGCTGGCTGCACGCGCTCTTTCGCTACATCGACCGCACGAGCGGGCACGCCGCCGACACCAGCTTCGGCGCCCACGTCTTCAACACGGTGCTGACCTACAAGGGCGAGCCGCAGAGCTATGGCGGCCGCCCCCCCGGGCTCTCGACCCGGCTCTTCCTCAGGCTCGGGCCCGACCCGCTCGACACCTATTGCCACCTGATCTACCCGGCCTCGACGCCCTGGCACGCCAGGTCCTCGACCGAGCTCGCGCTCCATCGCGGCGACGGGAGCCGGGTCGCGTCGCGCCACCTCGCCATCCCCTGCGGCGGCAGCCGCGCCTTCCGCACGCGCGAGACCTTCTCGGCCGAGGAGCGCCACCGTGCCGGCGGCGAAGCCTATGTCGTGGTACGCGACCTCACCTGCCGGCTCTTCGGCTATCACGGCCTGATCTCGACCGAAGCGTTCTCGCTCGACCATATGTTCGGGTTCTGAGGGCGTGCCGGAAACGGCGGTCGTCCTCCTCGTCCTCGCCGGCGCGCTTTCCGCAGGTTTCGTCTCCGGGCTCTCGGGCTTCGCCTTCGCCATGGTGTCGCTGGGATTCTGGGTCCACGTGCTGGCGCCGCCGGTGGCGGCACCCTTGATCGTCGCCTGTGCGGCGGCGGCGCAGATCTACTCGATGCGCCAGCTCCGCCGCGGGCTCCGCCTCGACCTGGCGTTGCCCTTCATCCTCGGCGGCCTCCTCGGCATCCCGCTCGGCGCCTGGGTCCTGACATGGCTCGACCGTGAGACGTTCAGGCTCGCGGTCGGACTCTTCCTCGTCGCCTATGCCGCGGTCATGCTGGTGCTGGGGGTCACGCCGCCCTTCGGCTGGGGCGGTCGGGCAGCCGACGCGGCGATCGGCTGGATCGGCGGGGTCATGGGCGGCATCGCCGGCTTGACCGGCGCGGTCCCGACCATCTGGTGCGCGCTCCGCGGCTGGAGCCGCGAGGATCAGAGGGGCGCCATGCAGCCCTTCAACTTCGCCCTCCAGATCGCCGCCGTCGCCGCCTATGGCTGGCAAGGGCTGCTCACCGCCGAGGTCGGGCTTCTCCTGGCCATCGCGCTGCCGGTCATGGTCGTCGGCGTCGCCGGCGGCGTCGCCCTCTACCGACGCATCGACGATGCCTGGTTCCGCCGGGTGGTCCTCTGGCTCCTCCTCGCCTCCGGCGCTTCGCTGGTCTTCTGAAAAGGTGCCGCCCCGCATTGCTTCCGGGGGGTCGGGAACCTATGTTCAAGCGTCCGACATCTCCCCCCGAGCCATGGCCCATCATCATTCCAAGGTCCTGATCGTCGGTGCCGGCGCGGCCGGCTATACCGCCGCCATCTACGCCGCGCGCGCCAACCTGCACCCGATCGTGGTCCAAGGCCTGCAGCCGGGCGGGCAGATGACGATCACCACCGACGTCGAGAACTATCCCGGCTTCGCCGACGTGATCCAGGGCCCCTGGCTGATGGAGCAGATGGGCAAGCAGGCCGAGCACGTCGGCACCCGGCTGATCTCCGACACCATCACCTCCTGCGATCTCTCCCGGCGGCCGTTCCGCGCCGTCGGCGACTCCGGCGACACCTATTCCGGCGACGCCGCGATCATCGCGACCGGCGCCCAGGCGCGCTGGCTCGGGATTCCGTCGGAGGACAAGTACCGCGGATTCGGCGTCTCGGCCTGCGCCACCTGCGACGGCTTCTTCTTCCGCGGCAAGGAGGTGGCCATCGTCGGCGGCGGCAACACCGCGGTCGAGGAGGCGATCTACCTCACCAACCACGCGACCAAGGTGACGGTGATCCACCGCCGCGACCGCTTCCGCGCCGAGAAGATCATGCAGGACCGGCTGTTCGCCAATCCCAGGATCAAGATCGTCTGGAACTCGGCGGTCGACGAGATCCTGGGGCCGACCGATCCGCCGGGGGTGACCGGCATCCGCATCCGCAACGTCCGGACCGGCCTCGTCTCCGAGCTCGCCGTCGACGGTCTCTTCGTCGCCATCGGCCACGATCCGGCGACCGCGCTCTTCAAAGGCCAGCTCAAGATCGACGACGGCGGCTACATCGTCACCCGTCCGGACTCGACCGCGACCGACATCCCGGGCGTCTTCGCCGCCGGCGACGTCAAGGACAAGGTCTTCCGCCAGGCGGTCACTGCCGCCGGCATGGGCTGCATGGCGGCGCTCGAGGCCGAGCGCTTCCTCGCCGCCGAGGAATTCGCCCACGTCCACGCCGCGGCCCAGTAGCAGGACGGCTTGAGCGGGCTTGCGATGACGGTCCCTAGCCGATGATGGACTGGGACAAGCTCCGGGTCTTCCACGCCGTCGCCGAAGCGGGGAGCCTGACCCATGCCGGCGAGATCCTGAACCTCTCGCAGTCGGCCGTCAGCCGCCAGATCAGCGCGCTCGAGGAGAGCCTGGGCGTCCCCCTGTTCCACCGCCACGCCCGCGGCCTGATGCTGACCGAGCAGGGCGAGCAGCTCTACCAGACCGCCAAGGAGATCTTCGCCAAGCTGGCCATGGCCGAGGCGATGCTGGTCGAGGGACGGGAGACGCCGAAGGGCCCGCTCAAGGTCACCACCACCGTCGCCTTCGGCAGCGAGTGGCTGACCCCGCGCCTCAAGAGCTTCCTCGATCTCTATCCGGAGATCACGCTGACGCTGATCCTCGACGACGACGACCTCGACCTCTCCATGCGCGAGGCCGACGTCGCCATCCGCATGTCGCCCGAGCGCCAGCCCGACCTGATCCAGCGCCACCTGACGACGATCTCGACCTCGCTCTACGCAGCCCCCGCCTATCTCAAGGAGCACGGCTTGCCGGAGTCGATCGAGGACCTCGCCAACCACCGGCTCGTCGTCCATGGCGAAGAAGGGCATCCGCCCTTCCCCGACGTCAACTGGCTGCTCCGGCTTGTCAACGCGGCCGGCGGCGCCCGCCAGACGCTGACCATCAACAACACCAGCGGCATCTTCCGCGCCATCCTCGACGGCCTCGGCGTCGGCTCGCTGCCCGACTACCTCGTGCCCGCCGACGGCTCGCTGATCCGCGTGCTGACGGCGGTCGAAGGACCGAAGGTGCCCGCCTACTTCCTCTATCCGGAGGAGCTTCGGCACTCGAAGCGCATCGCCGTGCTCCGCGACTTCCTGCTGAAGCAGGTTGACGCCTGATCGGACTCCGTCCGGCGTCGCTCTCTCGGCGTTTCGTCTGGTGATTCGTGCGTTTCGGCGCGACCGCGACGGTCGATTTCGGATCGGAAATCCGCGGGCCGCGCGAATCGCTCCCGCGACCGCAACCCGCGGGCTCGCGGTATCGGTTGTAAATCGCGGAAACTACAGAGAATTTTAGGAGAACGACGGATTGTTCGGAGCCATGCATTTTTTGCATAGCCGCTCTGAGAAGTCATTCATTGTTTCTTAACGGCCAGCGCTTACCTTTAAAAGTGTTGGATGTTGCGTTTCGACATCCCAGCCCCTGGGCACCCTGCCCAGGGAAGGGTCCTTCGGGATCCTACGTCTCCCAGACGTGAAACCTCCCTGTTCAACTGGCCGGACCTTCGGGTCCGGCCAGCTTTTTTGCTTTTGAGAAACCCGTGACCGTCAGGCCCAGAGGCGTTCCTTCTCCAGGCCCTTATAGAGGTGGGCGACCTGCTCGCCATAGCCGTTGAACAGCTTGGTCGGCACCCGTTCGTCGGTGCCGAGCATGCGCTCGGATTCCTGGCTCCAGCGCGGGTGCGGGACGCTCGGGTTGACGTTGGCCCAGAAGCCGTACTCGCTCGCCTGGAGCGCCTCCCAGAACGTCGTCGGGCGCCGCTCGGCGAAGTCCAGCTTGACGATCGACTTGACCGATTTGAAGCCGTACTTCCATGGCACCGCCAGACGAAGCGGCGCGCCGTTCTGCTTCGGCATCGGCTTGCCGTAGATCCCGGTCGCGATGAAGGCGAGGTCGTTGGTCGCCTCCGCCATGGTCAGGCCCTCGACATAGGGCCAGGGGTACCAGAACTGCTTCTGGCCGGGCGCCACGCCGGCGTCGAGGAAGGTGCTCATCACCACGTATTTGGCCGATCCGAGCGGCTTGGCGAAGTCGACCAGGGCCTTCATGGGGAAGCCGCTCCACGGCACCGCCATCGCCCAGGCCTCGACGCAGCGGTGGCGGTAGAGCCGCTCCTCGAGCGGCATCTTGGCCAGCAGGTCGTCGATACCGACCTGCATCGGCTTCTCCACCAGGCCGCCGATCGCCAGCGTCCACGGCCGGATCTTCAGCTCCTGGGCCGCCTTCGAGATCGTCTTGTGCGAGCCGAACTCATAGAAGTTGTTGTAGGTCGTCGCCTCCTTCTCGTCGGTCAGCGCCCGGTCGAGGACGAAGGCCTCGTTGCGCTTGACCGGATAGAGCTTGGCCGACGGATCGTTGCCGGCGCGCTGGGCCCGGGCCCCGCCGGCGGCGAGCAGGATCGGCCCCGCAGCAAGGCCTGCCACCAGCTGGCGCCGGTTGAGGTAGGCCGCCTCGTCGGTTGCCGCGCTCTCCTTGAGATGCCAGCTCGGCTTGCGATGGATCCACATGGGAATGCTCCGGTGCTTCGGGTCCGCCCCCGTTAGTTCGGACGCTAGGGCCAGCCGGTTACAGGGTCAATTCACCCGGGGGTGAGATCGGCTCTCACGTCAGCGCGAGCTTCATGCCGACATGGCTCGCAACGAAGCCGAGGCGCTCGTAGAAGCGGTGCGCGTCCGGCCGCGAGGCGTCGGTGGTGAGCTGGACGAGGCCGCAGCCGGCCTCACGCGACGCCCCGATCGCATGGGCGACCAGCCGCTCGCCGATGCCCTCGCCGCGCCGGCCAGCCTCGACCCGGACGCCCTCGATCTGCGCGCGCGTCATGCCGAGGCGGGTCAGGCCGGGGATGAGGGTGAGCTGCAGGCAGCCGACCACCCGGCCATCGGCCTCGGCGACCAGGATCTCATTGCCCGCCTGAGCCTCGATCGCGGCGAAAGCCTGGAGGTAGGGCGCCGGCAGCGGCTCGGCATAGCGCTCACGGATCTTGCCAAGGGGATCGTCGGCCAGCAGGCGCACGATCGCCGGTAGGTCGGCCGCCCGCGCCCGCCGGATCGTCGCACCGCTCATGCCTTCGTCATCATCCGGAGATAGGCCCGCTCGATTCGACCGCCCCGGACAAAACGGCGCCGGATCCGAAGATCCGGCGCCGCCTCGCGCTCCGTAGGTCAGGGGCCGTTCGGGGGAAGAACTCAGCCCTTGTCGATGCGGAGCGCAATGAAGCGCATCTCGCCCTTGCGATCGACCAGCAGCAGCACCGACCTGCGGCCGGCTTGCCGAGCCTTCTCGACCTTGGTGCGGACGTCGGCCGGGGTCTTCACTTCCTCCTGGCCGACCTCGACGATGACGTCGCCGGGCTGCACGCCCTTCTCGGCCGCCGGGCCGTTCTGCTCGACCTCGATCACGACCACTCCCTGGGTCGTGCTCTCCTCGATCGGAAACTTTTGACGCAGCTCCGGCGAGATCGGCGCCAGCACGACGCCGAGCGCGTCGAGCTTGGACTGGTTGCCGCGCGGGTTCTGGCTGGGATCGGTCTTGGCCGGCACCGCCGCCATCTGCTCGGCCTCCTCGAGCTCGCCGACCCTGACGGAGAGCGTCAGCGGCTTGCCGTCGCGCCAGACCTGCACGGGGACATCCTTGTTGACGCCGGTCTCCATGACGATCCGGGGCAGACGCCGCATCTCCGTCACGTCCTTGCCGTCGAAGGTCAGGATAACGTCGCCGGCCTTGAGCTTGGCCTTCTCGGCCGGGCCGTTCTCGGAGATCGAGGCGATCATGGCGCCGCGGGCCTTGCCGAGGCCGAGCGACTCCGCGATCTCCTCGGTCACGCCCTGGA
Source organism: Alphaproteobacteria bacterium (assembly GCA_009694025.1). Classification (GTDB taxonomy): domain Bacteria; phylum Pseudomonadota; class Alphaproteobacteria; order SHVZ01; family SHVZ01; genus SHVZ01. The sequence continues at coordinate 15,341 of SHVZ01000076.1, forward strand.
TCTTGACCCCGAGCCAGCCGCGCTTGGTGCGTCCGAACTCGCGGAGCTGTTCCGCCACCGGCTTCGCCAGATTGGAGGGAACCGAGAAGCCGATGCCGATCGAGCCGCCGGTCGGCGAATAGATCGCCGTGTTCACACCGATGACCTCGCCCGCCATGTTGAACAGCGGACCGCCGGAATTGCCCTTGTTGATCGACGCGTCGGTCTGGATGAAGTCGTCATAGGGGCCGGAATTGATGTCGCGGGCCCGGGCCGAGACGATGCCGGCGGTGACCGAGCCGCCGAGGCCGAACGGGTTGCCGATCGCCAGCACCCAGTCGCCGACGCGCATTTTTCCCGAATCGCCGAACTTGACGACGCTCAGCTTCTTGTTGCCGGGCTCGATCTTGAGCAGCGCCAGATCGGTCTTCGCATCCTTGCCGATCAGCTTGGCCTTGAACTCGGTGTCGTCCTGCAGCCTGACCGTGATGCCGTCGGCGTCGGCGCCGTCGATCACGTGGTTGTTGGTCACGACGTAGCCGCTGCCGTCGATGACGAAGCCCGATCCGAGCGAGGTCGCGCGGCGAGGCGCCTGGTCCGGCCGCTGGCCGCGGTCGAAGAAATCCTTGAAGAACTCCTCGAACGGCGAGCCCGGCGGGAATTGGGGGATCTCGGGCCCGCGACGTTGGCCCGGTTGTCCCTGCTGTCCTTGGGTGCGCTCCTGCTTCACCGTCTGGGTGGTCGAGATGTTGACCACCGCCGGCAGCAGCAGCTCGGCGAGGTCGGCGAAGCTGTCGGGAGGCGTGCGGGCCGCCGCGCTGAAGGCCGGGGCCAACAGAAGCACCGCGACCAGCGCCGCCGCCACCCGTCGGGTCCGCCCCGGCATCGCGGGCGGGCGGACGGGTGTATCGGAAGTGCCGCGAACGAGATGTGCATCGAACACGGGAGGACTCTCCTATTGCAGACGAAGTTCCACGCCACGCCGACGCGAGGCATCGCCTCGATTCAACGTGGGTTTCGAGGCGCCGGAATCAACCCGGGGCCCACTCAGACCCTCAATCAACAACCGCCTTGTGGTCGAATTATGGCACGCCCGGGCCAAGCCTGGGGGCGACATTCACAGGCTCGTGACCGCCATTTCTTGCGGCTCTCAGCCGCGAATCAGCCAGACGATGGCGACGCCGAGAAGCGCCGCTCCGACGCCCGCGACCCGGAGCTGGTCCGGCGGCAACGCAACCGCGATCGCCAGCGCCCGGCGCATGCCTTGCGGGAAGAGAGCGTAGAGGGCGCCCTCGAGCGCCAGCACCAGGCCGAGGGCGAGGAAGACGTCCTCCACCTCCGGTCTACTTTCCGCCCTTGCCCGTGATGTCGTTGAAGAAACGGAAGAACTCGGTGTCCGGCGACAGGACCAGGGTGGTCGAGCCGTCGCCGAGGGCATTCTTGTAGGCCTCCATCGAGCGGTAGAAGGCGAAGAACTGCGGATCCTGGCCGAAGGCGTCGGCATAGATCTGGATCGCCTGGGCGTCGCCCTGGCCGCGCAGCATCTGCGCCTCACGCGCCGCGGTCGCCACCGTGACCACCCGCTGGCGGTCGGCGTCGGCGCGGATCTGCTGGGCGACCTCGGAGCCCTCGCCGCGGAACTCTCTCGCCTCGCGGTCGCGTTCCGACTTCATCCGGGCATAGATCGCCTGGCTGGTCACGTCGGGGTAGTCGGCCCGCTTGATGCGGACGTCGATCATCTCGATGCCGAGCGGGAGCGCGGCCTGGCTGACGTCCTGGAAGATCGCCTGGGTGATCGCGCTCCGGCGGACCGAGAGCAGGTTGGTCAGCGACTCGTTGCCGAGCACGCGCCGCATCGCCGAGTTGATGATGGCGCCGAGACGCGCGCGCGCGCCGGCCTCGTTGTTGACCGTCTGGTAGAAGCGGAGCGGATCGACGATGCGGTAGCGGCCGTAGGCGTCGACGTCGAGGCGCTTCTGGTCGATCAGGATGACCTGCTGCTTCGGCGGGTCGATGTCGAGGATCCGCTTCTCGAAGTACTGCACGTCCTGGATGAACGGCAGCTTGACCTTGAGGCCGGGATCGGCGATCGACCGCTTCGGGTCGCCGAACTGCAGCACCAGCGCCTGCTGCTGCTGGGGGACGGTGAACAGCGAGCCCCAGGCGACGAGGACGAGGGCGACGAGGGCGGCGCCGAGGCCGCCGAGGAACTGGCGGCTCATGGCTTCTTCTCCTCGGCCTTCTTTCTGAGCTCGGGCAGCGGCAGGTAGGGCAGGACGCCGGAGCCGGTCGCCTGGCGGTCGATCACTACCTTCTGGGCGCCTTTGAGGATCTCCTCCAGCGTCTCCAGGTAGATCCGCTGGGTGGTCACGTCCTTGTTGACCTTGTAGGCGTCGTAGATCGACTTGAAGCGGCTGGCGTCGCCGGTGGCGCGGGCCACCACCTCCTCGCGATAGGCGCGGGCCTCCTGGATCAGCCGCTCGGCCTCGCCGCGGGCCCGCGGCACCACGTCGTTGCGGTAGGCGTCGGCCTCGTTCCGCAAGCGCTCCTTGTCGGCGCGGGCGCGCTGGACCTCGTTGAAGGCGTCGACCACCTGGGAGGGCGGATCGACCTCGAGCATCTGCACCTGGCGGATCTCGATGCCGGCCTTGTACTCGTCGAGGAGCCGCTGCAACAGCTCGACCGTCTGCTGCTCGATCTGGGCGCGGCCCTCGGTAAAGACGCTCTGAATCGGCTTCTGGCCGACGGATTCGCGCAGCGCCGATTCCGCCGCAGCCTTCACCGTCGTCTCCGGCTGGCGCACGTTGAAGACGTATTGGCCGGCGTCCTTGACCCGCCAGAACACCACGAACTTGATGTCGACGATGTTCTCGTCGCCGGTCAGCATCAACGCCTCGTCCTGCACCTCGCGACGCGGGCCGGCGCGGCTGCCGTCGGCGCTGCGGAAGCCGATCTCGATCCGGTTCTCGCGGGTGACGTTGGGGGTGAGCACGGATTCGATCGGCTTCGGCATATGGTAGTTGAGGCCGGGGGTCGCGGTCCGGACCCACTGGCCGAAGCGCAGCACCACGCCCTGCTCGTCGGGCGCCACCCGGTAGAAGCCGCTGGCGAACCACAAGAGCACGCCGATGAGCACGGCGAAGCCGACGCCGCGGGCGCCGCCGACACCGCCCGGGAAGATCCGGCGGATGCGGTCCTGGCCCTTGCGGAGGAGACCCTCGAGATCGGGCGGCTGGATGCCGCCGGGTCCGCGACCCCAGGGCGTCTTCGGTCCGCCGCCGCCGCCACTACCGCCACCGCCGCCCCAGGGCCCGCCGCCCCCCTGATTTTGCCAAGGCATTGCCCTGCTCCTTTTCACCCCGGCTTATCTTAAGTCTGCTGGCCTTGCCGGGGGTCACACGCATATTGTGATACCCCCCCTCAATTCAAGCGTAAACGGCCGGACACCCCCGATGACCCAAGTGACGGAAGCCATCGTTCTCGACGCCCTGAGGGGGGTGAAGGACCCCGATCGGGGCCAGGACGTGGTCGCCCTCGGCATGGTCCAGGGCATGGCGATCAAGGGCGGGCACGTGCATTTCACCCTCGAGGTCGAGCCCGAGCGCGGGCCCCGGCTGGAACCGCTCCGGAAGGCGGCGGAGAAGGCGGTCGAGGCGCTGCCGGGCGTCCTTTCCGTCACCGCCGTGCTCACCGCCGACAAGCCCGGCCGCGCCCCGGCGCCGGCGCAAGCCCAGGCCCGTGGCCACGCGCACGGCCAGGGCCAGCCCAACAAGCCCTTGATCCCCGGGGTCAAGACCATCGTCGCCGTCGCCTCGGGCAAGGGCGGCGTCGGCAAGTCGACCACCGCCGTCAACCTCGCCCTCGCGCTCAAGGCGAAGGGGCTCCGGATCGGCATCCTCGACGCCGACATCTACGGCCCGTCGCTGCCCCGGATGATGGGGATCACCGGCAAGCCCGACACCAAGGACGGCAAGATCCTGGAGCCCAAGGTCGGCTACGGCGTCAAATGCATGTCGATCGGTTTCCTGATCGCCGAGGACACGCCGATGATCTGGCGCGGCCCCATGGTGATGAGCGCCATCGAGCAGATGCTGCGCGACGTCAACTGGGGCGACCTCGACATGCTGGTGGTCGACCTGCCGCCGGGCACCGGCGACGCCCAGCTCACCATGGCCCAGCGCGTGCCGCTGTCGGGCGCGGTGATCGTCTCGACGCCCCAGGACATCGCCCTCCTCGATGCGCGGAAGGGCCTCGGCATGTTCCGCAAGGTCGACGTGCCCGTCCTCGGCATCATCGAGAACATGAGCTACTTCCTCTGCCCGCATTGCGGCGAGCGGAGCGAGATCTTCGCCCATGGCGGCGCCCGGCGGGAAGCCGCCAAGCTCGGCACCGAGTTCCTGGGCGAGATCCCGCTCGACATCGCGATCCGCGTGACCTCGGACGAGGGCTACCCGATCGTCATCTCCCAGCCCGATCATCCGCAGTCGAAGATCTACCGGACGATCGCCGACCGGGTCTGGGCCAAGGTCACCGGCGAGGTCTCGACCAACCGGCCGGAGCCGAAGATCGTGGTGAGCTGAGGCTCGGAGAGCCATCAGCGGTTCGAGACTTCACCGCGGTCTTATGATCGTGTCCTCCTGAGGCCTTCGATTTTCGCCGCCCCAGGTGTTCTGGATTTCCCCGCTCTTGGCCAGATCAAGGCAGATAGCCTTCACGTTCGTCTCGCGCAACATGCGCGCTTCCATCAGCATGGAAGCGGCATCGCGAAACATCATCGGCGCGTGCTGCGAGAGCGCCGCTAGAGCGTTTTCCGATCATTCTGGCTCGTAGCCTGAGTTTGTGAAGAAGTTGGCGCAGTCTGTCGCCGTGAAGTGTAAAATCGCGCGCAATAGTGACCCCCTGAGGGGCGGTTTTCGCGTCCAATTCTGACCCCCTCTAACGCTGTGTGTCAGCGTCCCTTCCTTTTGCCGGGAAGGGTGTTGGGGGATGGTCGGCGTGGACAAGATCGGCGAGATACGGCG
>SHVZ01000077.1 GCA_009694025.1 Alphaproteobacteria bacterium
CTAAGGGGCCTCGTGCCCCGTCGAACCCAGATCCGCAACCCCCAGCCGAGCCATCGACATCAAACCGCGCCAATCGGGTGCCACCATGCCGCTCGTCCGCACCGCCCCAGCCCAGCTATCCCTTCGCATGGTGAATAGATCGGGTTAGGACCATCATCAACAACCGACCGGACGGCGAGGAGACTGTGCAAATGCCGGCCGCGGTCGCCGGCGACGAGGCGAAGCGCCACGGTCTCGCCTACGTCTACATCCCGGTCACCAGCTCGACGATCAGCGCCGCCGATGTCGCCGCCTTCGAGCGCGCGCTCACGGAGAGTCCGAAGCCGATCGTCGCTCACTGCCGCTCGGGCACCCGCACATATCTTCTTTGGGCCGCAGGCCAGGCGCTCGGCGGCAAAGCCGATCCGGCGACGATGGTCGCCACCGCCGCCGCCAAGGGCTACGACATCAAGACCCTGCCGGATCTGGTGGCGCGGCTCCGGCGCGCCTGATCGGCCTCGGCCGCTCAGAGATCCTTGGCAAGGAACACGCGGTAGGAGCCCGGCGGATCGCAGGCGATCCGGCCGAAGTCCGTGTAGCCGTGACGCTCGTAGAAGGCCGGCGCCTGGAAGCTGAGGGTATAGAGCAGGGCCTTCCGGCAGCCGCGCCGCCTTGCCTCGTCCTCGACCGCGCGCAGGATCCGGTCGCCGAGGCCACGGCGACGCAGATCGGCCGGAAGATAGGAGAGGTCGATGAACAGGTTTCCGTACGAGGTGTAGGCGAGCATGCCGCCGACCACCTTGCCGGTCTCCGGATCGGTGAGCAGAGCCGTGATCGGGCGCCCGTCGATGTAGCCCGCCTGCTGGCGGTTGTACTCGCGAAGACCGTCGTCGATGACCGAGCGCGCCTCGCCGGCCGGCGCGTCGGTGAGCGTGACGACGGGGTCCATATGACGAGCTTAGCCGCCGTCGCGCCCGAGCAACGCCATCAGCTCGCGCCACTCGCGCTTGGAAAGCCCGGAGGCGGCCTGGTCCGGCGTCTTTCCCTCGATCAGTCCCTTCACCACCTCCCAGCCGCGCTCGGACAGGCTGACGCCCTTCAGGCGATACTGCTCGAAGGCCTCGTAGGTCCAGGGGACCCACCGCCTGACGATGTCGAGCATCGCTTCCGCATAGACGCGGATCTCGTACTGCGCGTGCGCGTCGGCGCGGAGCGAGAGGAAGTGCATCAGGTTCAGGAGATCGGTCTTCCAGTACCACTGGGTGTAGTAGTTGAGCGTCAGGTTCATCCGCGCGAGCTCGCGCGCCAGGCCGTGGCGAGCCTCGTCGATGGGCGCGCCGGCGTCATCCACGTTCAGCATCCGCTGGTAATGCGCGTAGACCCGTTCGGAGTCCTCGCGCAACAGCTTCATCACCTCGGCCGCCTCACTTCCCTCCAGCACCTCGCCGCGGCCCTGGCGGTTGGTCGGCGACTGCGCGCCGAGCTGCGCCGGGGCCGGTAGGTAGAATTCGCGGTCGAGAATCGAATAGCGGGCCGAGTACTCGTTGACGTTCGCCGTGCGGTGACGGATCCACTGGCGGGCGACGAAGATCGGCAGCTTCACGTGCAGCTTGATCTCGCACATCTCGAACGGGGTCGAGTGGCGGTGGCGCATCAGGTATTGGATGAGGCCGCGGTCCTCGCTGACCTTCTTCGTCCCCTTGCCGTAGGAGACGCGCGCCGCCTGCACGACGGCGGCGTCGTCGCCCATGTAGTCGACGACGCGGAGGAAGCCGTGGTCGAGGGCAGGAATCGCCTTGTAGAGGATCTCCTCTAGCGCCGGCACGGTCGGCCGGAGCGTCGGCTGGGTCTGGGCGCGGAGCGCCTCGATCTCGCGGGCCTGGTCGGCGGAAAGGGGCATGCGCCCGTCCTTAAGGCAAGCAAAGGGGCGCGGATTTTAGCCCGGACCGACGCGGGGGCGCGAGCGGCGGCGAAAGCCCTCGTCCCCCCCAACGCTTACCGCCGGGAATCGCGAGGATTCCCGGCGGCAGCGACGACGGGTGTTGAGGCGATTCGCCCGTCTCAGGCGACGCCGCGACTCTTGAAGTAGGCCATCAGCCGCGTCCAGCCGTCCTTCGCCTTGTCGGCGCGGTAGGTCGGCCGGTAGTCGGCATGGAAGCCGTGGGGCGTGTCGGGATAGATGATGATTTCCGAGGCGTTCCCCTTTGCCTTCAGCGCCGCCTGCATCTTCTCGACGGTGTCGTTGGGAATGCCGCCGTCGGCACCGCCATAGAGTCCGAGCACAGGGATCTTGATCTGGTCGACGACGTCGAGCGGATGCTTGGGCTGCAACTCGGTCGCCGGGCGGGTGATCGGGCCGTACCATGGCGCCGCCGCCTTCACCGCCGGGTTGTGGGCGGTGTACATCCAGGTCATGCGGCCGCCCCAGCAGAAGCCGGTGACGCCGAGGCGCTGGGTGTCGCCCTTGCCCGACGCCTTGGCCCAGGCGACCGCCGAGTCGAGGTCGGCATAGACCTGGGCATCCGGCGCCTTGTTCACGATCGCCAGGATCGCCTGGATGTCCGGCGCCTTGGTGGTGTCGCCCTGACGGCCGTGCAGGTCGGGAGCGACGGCGAGATATCCCGCCTTGGCGAAGCGCCGGGCCACGTCCTTGATGTGCTCGTGCACGCCGAAGACTTCCTGGATCACGACGACCACCGGGAAGGGGCCGCCGGTGCCGGGCATGGCGTAGTAGCCGTAGATCGCGCCGTTCGGCGTCGGGATCGAGGCATCGCCGGCCATCAGGCCGCCGGCGTCGGTGGTGATGACCGTCTGCGCCGAGATCGGCTGCACCGCGAGCGCGAAGCCGGCGCCGACCGCGGTGGCGGCGACGAAGCCCCGGCGCGATACGTGGGTCTTGGGATACAGGCTGCGAATGTCGTCCATGAGTCGATCCTCCTCGGATTTCTTTGATAGGACGCCCCCTCAGGCGGCGGCGATTGTCGCCGGGCGGCGATGCGCCCGCAAGCGCCATTCGGCGGCGCTCACGGGATTGCGCTAGGACGCGGCGCGGACCATTCGCGCCGGCGGCAGCCGTATGGTGACGGTCGTGCCGAGACCGAGCGTGCTCTCGATGTGAAGCGTGCCGCCATGCAGATCGACCAGCGCGCTGACGATGGCGAGGCCAAGCCCGGTTCCCGCCTGGGCGATGTCGGCGCCGTCGCGGATTTGCGTGTAGGCCTGGGTGACCTTCGGGACAGCGCCGACTGGAATGCCGACGCCGGTGTCGCGGACCACCAGCATCGGGCGCTTCAGATCATCGACGCCGATCTCGATCTCGACGGTGCCGCCGGAGGGCGTGAACTTTATGGCGTTGCCGATCAGATTGATGAGGATCTGGCGGACCGAGCGGGCGTCCGCCATCACGCGCAACCGCTCGTGCGCGAACACGGTGAGCTTCACATCCTTGGCGGCGGCCTGCTGGTCAAGCAGGCTAACCGTTTCCTGGGCCAGCTCGCGAAGGCTGATGATCGACTCGGCCAGCTCGTAGCCGCCGGCCTCCACCTTCGACAGGTCGAGGATGTCGGTGGCCAGCGAGAGCAGGTACTTGGCGCTGGCGTGGATGTCGCCGACGTACTTGCTGTAGCGAGCCGGCTGGACCGGCCCGAAGACCTCGTTCGCCATCACCTCGCTGAAGCCGAGCATGGCGTTCAGCGGGGTCCGGAGCTCGTGGCTCATCCTGGCGAGGAACACCGACTTGGCGTGGTTCGCCCGCTCCGCCTGGGCCTTGCTATCGGCGAGATCGCGGGCAAGAAGCTCGAGCCGCACCGTCTGCCAGCGCCGCTCGGAGATGTCGGTCAGCGAGCCGGCAAGCCGGCGCTGGCCGTCGAAGGCGACGCCGCGGATCAGCCGCCAGGCCTCCGGATGCTCGACCAGGCGGAACTCCTCCTGGATCTGTCCGGTCTCCCCGGCGAGATGCCTGGCGATGGCGTGCTCCATCCGCACCCTGTCGTCGGCGTTGACGAGGCTGAGCCACGCGCTGGCCTCGGAGAGCGCCTCGTCCGGACTCAGCCCCATCAGCTCGACCATCCGGGGCGAGGCGTAGAAGGAGTCGTCGGCCAGGTTCCAGTCCCAGATGCCGTCGCGGCTGCCGGCGGCCGCCAGCCGGTAGCGCTCCTGGCTGGCGGCGAGCGCGAGATCGGTCGCTCGCCGGGCCCGCTCGACGACGACATAGCAGGCCGTCCCGACCACCATTGCCTCGATCAGGATGGCGAGGATGGGATGCAGCAGGTTGAGCCAAATCCCGCCGATGGCGAGCGCGGCGTAGTTGGCGGCGGCGGTGACCGCGAGGAGGGTGAGAATCGCGATCGCGGCGAGGCCGGGCCGGAGGCGCCCGGCCGCCAGGGCGGCGAGCCCGCCGACGATGAGGATGACTGCGAGATCCACCGCCGCCGCCCAGGTCGGGCGGGCGACGAAGCGCTGGCTCAGGATGTTGTCGATGATGTTGGCGTAGCGCTCGACCCCGGTCAGGCGCTCGCCGAAGGGCGAGCGGTGGAAGTCGCGGATGCCGAGGGCGGAGCCGCCGATCAGCACGATCTTGCCCGCAAACTCGCCCTTGGGCGTGCGGCCGAGGATGAGATCGACGAAGGAATAAGTCGGAACGATGCCCGGCGGCCCGAGGAAGTTGACCAGCATCCGGTTCGCCCGGTCGAGCGGCACGACCCGATCGCCGAGGCGGATCTCGCGGCCGGAGAAGATCGTGAGATCGCTCCACTCGACGCCGAGATAGGCGCTGGCTACGGCGATCGGCAGGGAGGGATAGAGCGAGGTGCCGTAGGCGAGCGCCGCCAGCTCGTGGCGGAGGCCGCCGTCGGTGTTGTGGAGGACAGTGACGTGGCCGGCATGGGTCGCCGCCGCGCCGATCTCGGGAATGGTCGCGAGATAGCCGTCGACCAGGAGCGCGGCCTCGGCCGTGTCGACGGCGAAGATACGACGGAAGGCGTGCCGGCCGACGTAGTCGGGCACCGGCCCGCCGACGCCTTCGCTACGGTCGCGGACGAGGGCGAAGGGCACCACCGTCGCCATCGCGCCGGCGGCACGGCGGATCGCCAGGGCGACCGCGCGATCGGCGTCTTCCGGCCCCGGCTCGGCCATCAGCACGTCGAGGGCGACGACGCGCGCGCCGTCGGCCGCCAGACGATCGATGGCGCGGGCGTACCACTCCCGGTCGATCGGCAGGCGCCCGAGCTCGATGAGCGTCCGGTCGTCGATGAGGACGACCGCCGTCTCCGGCCGGGGCGAGATCGGCCCCCGAAGGCGGAAGCGGTGATCCAAGGCCTCCGTTTCGAGGTTCCTCAGCAGCACCACCCCGTCGCTGACGAGGTAGATGCAGACCACCGCAAACAGAGCGACCGCCGCCGCAAGCCAGGTCCGCTTAGGCCTCGCCTCGACCATTCAACACAGCTCGCGGAGTAATGCTCACTCGACGGCGGTCGCGTCCTGGAATCTCTTGATCCTCGGGGGACCCCATTTGACCGGGCCGATAGGCGCTGCGTCCAGCATGACGTCGGCGGTGATCGTCGGGTTGAGGTTGCGAACCGCGACCGCACCGTCGCCGACGAAGACCTCGGTCAGGTCGGCCCTGGCCGCCAGCATCCAGTCGGTCGAGCGCACGGCGGCGACGGCGGTCGGCGTACGGACGGCGAAGACCGAGTCGCCCGAGAGCGGCGCGACGACGGCCCGGAAGATGCCGCTGATCATCTCGAAGATGGCCGTCCGGCCGGTCCCCTGCTGGGTGTAGGTGTGGACGGTGATGATCGAATTCTCGCCGATGGCGAGCGTCGAGCCGTCGGTGAAGCGGATCTTCGCCCCGCAGCCCTGGGGCGCGTGCAGCTGGTCGCCCTGGTAGAGCGCACCGCCGAGCGCGAGCGCCTGGGTCTTGCCGCCGCTGGTGACGAAGGTGGTGCCCTTGAGCGCGACGACGTCGGCGATCTTGGTCTGCGCCAGCGCCTGACCGGCGCCGAAAGCGATCATCAATGCGGCGACGAGCGCCGCGAGCTTCGAATAACCCATCATTGCCTCCCTCAGACGACCTGTGCGCGGCGGCAATCGTCCGCCACGTCTCCTGGCGCGAGGATGCACCAAATTCATTAAAAATTGCATAACCTTCGCCTAAACTCCGGGTAGATGCGCGATTTCGACCCGTCCAGCCCGCCGGACGGCGCCTAGCGCCTCGTTCCCGGCCGGCGCCTGGCGCGCTTCTCGGCCATCGGGGTGCGGTGCTCCTGCTCGTCGAAGAGCTCGGCCAGCTTCTCCATCATGGTGCCGCCGAGCTGCTCGGCGTCCACGATGGTGACGGCGCGGCGGTAGTAGCGGGTCACGTCGTGGCCGATGCCGATGGCGACCAGCTCGACCGGCGAGCGGGTCTCGATCTCCTGGATCACCTCGCGGAGGTGGCGCTCCAGGTAGTTACCGGGATTGACCGAGAGAGTGGAATCGTCGACCGGCGCGCCGTCGGAGATCACCATCAGGATGCGGCGCTGCTCGGTCCTGGCCATCAGACGGTTGTGCGCCCACAGAAGCGCCTCGCCGTCGATGTTCTCTTTCAGGATACCCTCGCGCAGCATCAGGCCGAGGCTCTTCCTGGCGCGGCGCCAGGGCGCGTCGGCGGGCTTGTAGATGATGTGCCTAAGGTCGTTGAGGCGGCCGGGATTGGCGGGCTTGCCCGACGCGATCCAGCGCTCGCGCGCCTGACCGCCCTTCCACGCCCGCGTGGTGAATCCCAGGATCTCGACCTTGACTCCGCAGCGTTCCAGCGTGCGGGCCAGGATGTCGGCGCTCATTGCGGCGATGGTGATCGGACGCCCGCGCATCGATCCCGAGTTGTCGATCAGCAGCGTCACCACCGTGTCGCGGAACTCGGTGTCGAGCTCGACCTTGTAGGAGAGCGCCTGCATCGGGTTGACGATGACGCGGGCGAGGCGCCCGGCGTCGAGCAGCCCCTCCTCGAGATCGAACTGCCAGGAGCGGTTCTGCTTCGCCATCAGGCGGCGCTGGAGCCGGTTGGCGAGCTTGCCGATGACGCCTTGCAGGTGCGAGAGCTGCTGGTCGAGCAGCTGGCGGAGCCGGCTCAGCTCGTCCGGGTCGCAGAGCCCGTCGGCGGCCACCACCTCGTCGAACTCGCCGGTGAACGGCTTGTAGAAGTCGTGGTCTCTGGGGGCGTTGCGGCCGTGCATCTGCGGCATGCCCGGGTTGCCGGGCTGCTCGTCGCCCATGCCCGGCTGCATCTCGCCGTCGGCCTCCTCGGCCCCGTCCTGACCGTCCTCGGCCGGCTGCGTGTCCGGCGCCATGGTCTGGGAGGCATCGGAGTCCGACGCACCCTTCTGGCCGGCCTCGGAATTCGGATCCTCGCTGTCGGAGTCGTCGCCGCCCTCCTCCTCGTTCGGATCGTCATCGAGCTCCGCCTCGTCGGCCGATTCGAGATCGAGGTCTTGGATCAGCTGGCGCACCCAGTGCTGGAACTTCTCCTGGTCGGCGATGGAGCGCGCCATCTCGCGGAAATCGGCGCCACAGCGCGACTCGACGAAAGGCCGCCAGAGGTCGACGACGTGGCGGGCCGATTTGGGCGGACGGACTCTGGTCAGGGCCTCGCGGGTCATCAGGCGGACGACCTCGACCAGCGTCGCGTCCGACCGTTCGGTGACGCGCTCGAAGCCCTTCTTGCGGTAGCGCTGATCGAGCGCCGCCGACAGATTCTCCTGCACGCCGGCCATGCGGTTGGCGCCGATCGCCTCGCAGCGCGCCTGCTCGACCGCCTCGTAGATCGACCGCGCCATCTGCCCGTGGGGCATGCGGCGGGCATGGATCTTGTTGTCGTGGTGGCGGATCTTGAGCGCGATCGAGTCGGCCTCGCCGCGCACATGGGCGACCTCGCCGGTGGTGAGGTTGCGACTCGGCTGCGGCACGCGCGCGCGGTTGCCCGAAAGACCCGGCGGCTCGGCGCCGAAGGAAACCTCGACGTCGTCGCGGTGCGACATGGCGCGAAGGGTCGCCGCGGTCGACTGTTTGAAGGTCTCGACCGCCGCCTCTTCGGCGTTGCGGTTTCCGGCGGTCATCCGATCCTCTTCAGGCGAGGCTCGCCTTGACGCCCGACTCCGGCAGCTCGGAGCCTAAGCAGCGCTGATAGTACTCGGCCACGGTGGTGCGCTCCATCTCGTCGCACTTGTTGAGGAAGGTGAGCCGGAAGGCGAAGCCGATGTCGTTGAAGATCCGTGAATTCTCAGCCCAGGTCATGACCGTGCGCGGGCTCATCACCGTCGAGATGTCGCCGGCGACGAAGCCGGCGCGCGTGAGATCGGCGAGCGCCACCATGGCGGAGATGGTCTTCCGGCCGTCCTCGGTCGCGAACGACGGCACCTTCGCCAGCACGATGTTCACCTCGGCGTCGTGCGGCAGGTAGTTGAGCGTGGCGACGATGTTCCAGCGGTCCATCTGGCCCTGGTTGATCTGCTGGGTCCCGTGATAGAGGCCGGTGGTGTCGCCGAGGCCGACGGTGTTCGCCGTCGAGAACAGGCGGAAGGCCGGGTGCGGGCGGATGACGCGGTTCTGGTCGAGCAGCGTCAGCTTGCCCTCGACCTCGAGCACGCGCTGGATCACGAACATCACGTCGGCACGGCCGGCATCGTACTCATCGAAGCAGAGCGCGGTCGGGTTCTGCAGGGCCCAGGGCAGGATGCCTTCCTTGAAGGCGGTCACTTGCTTGCCGTCCTTGACGATGATCGCGTCCTTGCCGATCAGGTCGATGCGGCTGATGTGGCTGTCGAGGTTGACGCGGATGCACGGCCAGTTGAGGCGGGAGGCGACCTGCTCGATATGGGTCGACTTGCCGGTGCCATGATAGCCCTGGATCATGACGCGGCGGTTGTAGGCAAAGCCGGCCAGGATGGCGAGCGTGGTGTCGCGGTCGAACCGGTAGGCCTCGTCCAGCGTCGGCACGTGCTCGGTCGGGTTGGAGAACGCCGGAACCTGCATGTCCGTGTCGATGCCGAAGAGCTGGCGCACCGACACCTTGATGTCGGGGACGGCGGGCGCGTGGGCGGTCGCAGCGGCGTTCGGCATGGGTCCTCTGGGGGTGGAACGGCCGGTCGTCTGGGGAGGGCCGGCTAGAAAACGCCCCCGCCGCCCGGCCGTCAAGCGGCAAGGCGCTTGCGCAGCGTCGAATAGGCCAAGTTGATCGCCTTGACCCGCTCCTCGGCCTGACGGTCGCCGCCGTTGGCGTCCGGGTGGTGGCGTTTCACCAATACCTTGTACCGGGACTTGAGTTCTTCAAGCGTCACGTCCGGCGCCAGATCGAGGATGGCGAGCGCGTCGCGCTCCTCCGGCGGCAGATCGCGCATCCTCGATTCGGCCGTCGGGCGGGGGCCCGGCCCCTCGCCGAAGATATCGAAGGGATCCTCGATCTCGACTGCCTCCGGACGCTGGCGCCGGCCACTGGGGCCGAGCGGCCAGGTCGGCCGCTGCCAGACCGTGTCGTTGCGCACCTGGCGCTCGATCTCCCCCGGGCTCATGCCGCGGTAGAAGTCCCAGGCGGCGTTATAGGCCCGCACATGCGCGAGGCAGAACCAGAAGTAGTCCTGCAGGCGGTCGCGGGCCTTCGGCGCCCGGAACATGCCTTCGCCAAGACAGCCCGGCTGGTCGCAGGCGCGAAGCCTGGGATCGTAGGACTCGGCAAGAGCGTTGGCGGTGCGGCGGGCGCGGGTCATGGCGACCTGGAAGTATGGAAGCGGGCGATGACGGGCGCAACCGATTGACAGTTGCGGCATGGCAGCGCATGCGTCGTCGCCGATGAAGGTCGCAGACTCCATCCGCCGGAAGCTCGATCAGGCGTTTCGGCCTGAGCATCTCGACGTCGAGGACGAGTCCCACCGCCATGCCGGCCACGCCGGCGCCCGCCCGGAGGGCGAGACCCATTTCCACGTCACCCTGGTCTCCGCCGCCTTCGCGGGCGTCAGCCGCATCGACCGCCAGCGCCGCGTCCATGAGATCCTGGCCGAGGAACTGAAGGGGCCGGTGCACGCGCTCGCGCTCAGCCTGAAGGCGCCCGAAGAGGCCCGCTAACCTCTTGAAGAAAAAGAGCTTCGGCTCAGCGGCCGGTGTAGAAGTCCGGCCACTCCCGCTTCACCACCGGCCCGTCGGCACTGAGCGCATGGCAGGAATCGATTACCCGCGGCTTGGTCTTGGTCGCCGACTCGTCGTCGGCGGCGCGGCGGTCGCGCTCGCGCCGGGAGAACATGGTCTGGAAGGCGGTGGTGGCGACCGGCCCCAGGAGCTCGACGATGTGGGTGCAGCCGGCAGTGCCGCCGAACAGGTCCTTCACCTTCTTGTTCCAGCCCGGACCGATGCTCAGGCCTTCCAGCTTCTTGAACGCGGGCGTGATGTCGCCGCAGATGGCGAAGGGGCCGGCATCGGTCACCGCCTCCACCGCGGTCACGGTCATCCGGTCGTCGAGGGTGAGCCGGATCCACATCTCGTGCAACGCCGCCCCCGGCATGACCTCGCCGCGGTCGCGGTTGGAGAAGGCATAGGTCTTGGTGTCGACCAGGTGGCCTTCGATGTCCCAGAGGCCGTCCGCGCGTCGGAAGCCCCGGCATTCGATGCGGCGCACATGGAGCGGCTCGCGTGGAGCCGGAGACGACAACGGCATGACGACCTCGGGGAGGATTTCGCAGTTGCGAAAGAAGATAGCCCCTCCCCGGGGCGCGTCAACCCGTGCTCACCCCGGCGCGGTCGCGCCGAAGATGAAGGCCTCGCGCTCCTGGATGTCCTCTTCGAGCTCGCGCTTGACCGCGTTGAACAGGTCGCGGACCGAGACGATGCCGACCAGCTCGCCGTCGTCGACCACCGGCAGATGGCGATAGCCCTTGGTCTGCATGCGGATGAGCGTGTCGAGGGCGGTCGCGTCGGGGCCGACGGTGTCCGGATTGCGGGTCATCACCTCGCCGATCCGCACCGTTTCCGGGTCTCGGCCGGGGGCGACGACCCGGTTCAGCACGTCGCGTTCGGTGAAGATGCCCTCGAGCTTGCCGTTGGCGGTGATGAGCACGGCGCCGATATGCCGTTCGGCCATGATTCGCGCCGCCTGGCGCACGGTGACCTCGGCACCAAGCGTGGACAAGGTCTGCTTGGCTGGGATGATGTCGGGGACGATGCTTCTATGCATGAGCCGCTCCTCCTGTGCGAGGCACGGGCTCTGGCGCCTTGAAGGGGCTTCGCACGCTCCTCACGTCTCAAGGTAGGCGCCGCCCGAAGGCCGATCATGCGCCCGGGCGGGCGCCGATTCAACCCACTCCCGCCGGGGATCCATAGGCGAATTCTATGACAACGCCCCTCCGGCAAGACCTCAGGGTCTTGATTTCGCCACGTTTTCGGCGATCTATCGGGCCATGACCTGGACCACCCTCCTCCGCCGGGCGGGGCTGGCGCTGGCCTTGGCCCTCGCCGTCGCGCCCCATATCGCCGCGGCGAAGCCGGCCGTGGCGGCGAAGCTCACCCCGCAGGACAGCACCGACGTCCAGCGGATCGAGCGCTACCTGAACGAGATCCGCACCCTCGCGTCTCCGTTCCTGCAAGTCGCTCCCGACGGCAGTCAGTCCCGCGGCATCCTCTCGCTCTCCCGTCCCGGCCGCATCCGCATCGACTACGAGCCGCCGACGAATCTCCTGGTCGTCGGAGCCGGTGGATCCATGGTCGTCTACGACCGCGACCTGAAGCAAGCGAACTACATCGGCATCGACCAGACGCCGATCGGCGTGCTCGTCCGCGAGCAGATCCGCCTCGCCGGCGACGTCACCGTGACCCGGTTCGAGCGCGGCGCGAACGTCATCCGCCTCACCCTCGCCAGGAGCGACGACGCCGAGGCCGGGCGCGTCACCCTCGCCTTCGACGACCGCCCGCTCCAGCTCCGCCAATGGGTGGTGATCGATCCGCAGGGAACGGAGACCCGGGTTTCGCTGCTCGACCCCAGGCTCGGCGTCCAATTCGACGCGAAGCTGTTCGACTTCGTCCCGCCCGACCGCAGCACCGTCCGCGGCCGCCAGTAACGCCCTTAAGGCGCCACGTATCCAGCGGCGAAGGTCCCGGCCGAGCCGAAGTTGCCGATGAGCATCGGGTTGAAGGCGAGGCTGATCCGGGCGACCGACGAGCGGTTCGGCTCGTCGAGGTTGGCCCGGAACCCGGCGATCGCCATCGGCGACGGCCGGTAGCGGAGCGCGCCGGCGCGCCCGCGGATCGAACGCCGCTGCCTGCTCGTCGGCGACCAGCGAAACCAGCGTCGGGAACAGCGGCAGGATTTGATGGGACTTCGAAACTTCGTCGCCCAGGAGGTTGTTGATTCTACCGGAACGAGGGATCGGCCGCGACTTGCCGCGAGGCTCCGGCCATGCCACTTTTGCGCGTACTCCCAGCCTTGAGGCCCCTGATGACGCCGCTGATCGGCATTCCCGCCGGCGTGAAAGTCGAAGGTAGCTTTCCGCTCCATACGGTCTCCGAAAAGTACCTGACCGCCGTCGTCGATGCGGTCGGCGGCCTGCCGGTCATTGTCCCGGCGCTCGGCGCCGAGCGCATCGACGTGGCCGACCTGGCGCGCCGGCTCGACGGCGTGCTCCTGACCGGCGGCCTTTCCAATATCGAGCCGCACCGCTACGGCGACGGTCCCAGCCGCCCCGATACGCCGCACGACCGCGCCCGCGATTCGACCACGCTGCCCTTGATCCGCGCCTGCATCGGCGAGGGCGTCCCGATTCTCGCCATCTGCCGCGGCATCCAGGAGCTGAACGTCGCCCTCGGCGGGACCCTGCACCAGCACGTCCACGAGGTCGCCGGCAAGAACGACCACCGCTCCGACAAGACCAAGCCGTGGATCGAGCGTTACGGCCACGCGCACCCGGTCCAGCTCGCCCCCGGCGGCTTCCTCGCGCGCGCTCTCGGCACCGCCGAGGCCCAGGTCAACTCGCTGCACGGCCAGGGCATCGACCGGCTCGCCCCTGGCCTGATCGTCGAAGCGACCGCGCCCGATGGTTTGATCGAGGCGGTCCGGGTCGACGGCGCCGCCTTCGCCATCGGTGTCCAGTGGCACGCCGAATACCCGAGCCTCGCCGACCCGGTCTCAAAGGCGCTGTTCGACGGCTTCGCCAAAGCCTGCCACGCCCGCGCCGAGGCCCGGGTCAGAGCGATCCTCAGGGCCCGAGCCGCCTGACAGCCCGCCGTCAGCCGCCCCAGCTCAC
Source organism: Alphaproteobacteria bacterium (assembly GCA_009694025.1). GTDB lineage: Bacteria > Pseudomonadota > Alphaproteobacteria > SHVZ01 > SHVZ01 > SHVZ01. The sequence continues at coordinate 13,239 of SHVZ01000077.1, forward strand.
CCGCCAGATGGTCTTGCCGGTGTCGTCGGTGACCAGGAGGCTGCCGTCGGGCATCTCGGCGACGCCGGCCGGGCGGCCCCAGACCTCGGCGCGGTCGGTGCCGCCGGAGCGGAAGCCGTCGAGGAACACCTCGTAGCCGCCCTCGGGCCTGCCGTCGCGGAACTTGACGCGGACGAGCTGGTATCCCACCGGCTTCCCGGAATTCCACGAGCCCCGAAGCGTGACGAAGGCGTCGCCCCGGTACTCGGCCGGGAACTGGCGGCCCTGGTAGAAGACGAGACCGATTGGCGCCGAGTGGGAGCGGAACAGAAGATCCGGCACCACCGCCTGGCGCACCAGATCGGGCCGGCGCTCGGCATAGCCGGGCTGCGGGTTCTGGCCGATATAGGAATAGGGCCAGCCGTAGAAGGCGTTCGGCCGGACCTCGGTCAGGTAGTCGGGCACGAGGTCGTCGCCGAGCCCGTCGCGCTCATTGATCACCGCGAACAGCCGGCCGGTGCCCGGCAGGAAGGCGATGCCGACGGCGTTCCTCAAGCCCGAGGCATAGGTCGCCTGGGCCCGCGCGGCGCCGACCGGCCCGTCGAGCCGGAAGGACTGGATGGTGGCGCGGGGCGACGGCTCCTCGCCGATGTTGGAGGCCGAGCCGATCGAGACGAAGAGCTGGCTGCCGTCAGGCGTGATCGCGAGGTTGCGGGTCCAGTGTCCGCCGCCGGCACCGATGGCGCCGTCGGCGGTCACCTTCTCGAGCGGCCCCCGAGGCGTCGTGTCGCCCGGCCGGTAGGGCACGCGCCAGACCCGGACGGTGTCGGCGACGTAGAGATGGTCGCCGTGGATCGCAAGCCCGTGCGGCCGATCGAGATCGGCGATGAACGGGATCGCCTGGTCCGCCTTGCCGTCGCCGTCGGTATCGCGAAGCAGCGTGATCTGGTCTTCCGCCGGCTCCGCCAGCAGCACGTCGCCGTTGGCCGCGGCGATCAGATGACGCGGGTGGTCGAGCCCGGCGCGGTAGAGCGTGACGCGGAATCCCGGTGGCGCCTTCGGTGCGGCATCCGGCGGCCGCGAGACGACGCGGGGCGCGTTGCTGACCGAGCGGGTGGCGTAGGGCGGCGGCAGGTCGGCCGGCGTCACGCGGATGCGGTCGCCGACCTCCGCCGCCGCCGCGGAGGCGAGGACGACGAGGAACAGTCCACCGACGATCCGCTGCGACGGGGCGGGGATGGTCGTCATGGCGCACCTCGCGCAAACGGACGGAGAAGAAGACCCCCGATCCCGGGATCGGGCCAGTCGTCGATGCCGACGGCGAGATCGGGCGTTCGCCGCCCCGGCGCCCGGGTCCCGAACAGGCGATCCCACAGACTGAGGACGGTCGCATAGTTGGCATCGCGATCGGCGCGGAGCGCGGCGTCGTGGTGCACCCAGTGGATCGACGGCGTCACCACGGCCAGCGCGATCAGCGCTTCGAGCCGCGGCGCGAGCCGCAGGTTCGAATGGTGGAAGACGGTCGCCATCAGCAGCAGAGTCTCGTACGCCAGGACCGAGGTGAGCGGCATCGCCGCCGCCACGACGACGGCGGCGCGGACCACGGCCGACAGCGCCACCTCGCCGGCATGGAAGCGGACCGCCGTGGTGACGTCGAGGAAGCGGTCGAGGTGGTGCACGGCGTGGAAGCGCCAGAGCCATGGCGCCACGTGGTTGGCCCGATGCCACCCATAGATCATGAGGTCGAGGAGCACGAGATCGACGACGAGCCCGGTGCTGCCGGAGAGCCAGGCCGGGCGGAGCCCGTGGTCGAGCCCCGCCGCCGCGGCCGAGAGGGGAACGACGAAGGCGAGGGACAGGGCGGCGTTGATCAGCCAGAGCCCGAGGTTGCGGGCGACCCGGCTCTCCCCCGTCGGGCGCGCCGCCGCCGGCGCCAGCCGCTCGGCCAGCCCAAGCGCGACGAAGACCGCGCCGACGGCGAGCGACTTGTAGGAGAGGAGATCGGCGGCTTCCATCGGGGCCCGGGCGCCGGGACAGGGGCGGCGCCGAGGCTCAACCCTGCATCAGGGCGGCGACCCCCGGCAAGGTCTTGCCTTCGAGCCATTCGAGGAAGGCGCCGCCGGCGGTCGAGACGTAGCTGAACTGGTCTTCGACCCCGGCCGCGGCGAGGGCCGCCACCGTGTCGCCGCCGCCGCCGACCGAGGTGAGCTTGCCGGCCCGGGTCAACTCGGCGGCGGCGCGGGCGACCGTGACCGTCGCCGCATCGAAGGGCTTCGTCTCGAACGCGCCGAGCGGGCCGTTCCACACCAGCGTCCGGCACTCGGCGAGCAGCCGCGCCAGCGCGGCGGCGCTTTTCGGCCCGAGATCGAGGATCATCTGATCGGGTGGCACCGCCTCGATCGGGACGGTCCACGGCACCATGCCCTCCGTCAGCATCGGCGCGGTCATGGCGTCGATCGGGAGCACGATCCGGCACTTCTTCGCGCGCGCCTTCGCCAGGATGTCGTTGGCCGTCTCCGCCATGTCGCGCTCGGCGAGCGAGCGGCCGATCGCGATGCCCTGGGCCACCAGGAAGGTGTTGGCCATGCCGCCGCCGATGGCGAGCACGTCGACCTTGCCGACCAGGTTGCCGAGAAGGTCGAGCTTGGTCGAGACCTTGGCGCCGCCGACGATGGCGACGACCGGCCTCGCCGGATGGTCGAGCGCCTTCGACAGCGCTTCCAGCTCCGCCTGCATCAGCCGGCCGGCCGCCGCCGGCAGGCGCTTCGCCAGCGCATCGATCGAGGCATGCGCGCGATGCGCGGCCGAGAACGCGTCGTCGACATAGAGATCGCCGAGCCTCGCCAGCGCATCGGCGAAGGACGGATCGTTCGCCTCCTCGCCCTTGTGGAAACGGAGATTCTCGAGCAACGCGATCTCGCCGTCCTTCAAGGCCGCGACGGCCGATTCCGCCTGAGGCCCGATGCAGTCGCCGGCGAAGGCGACGGGCCTGCCCACGGCCTTGGCGAGCGGCCCCAAAAGAGGCTTCAGCGAATTCGCCGCGTCCGGCCCGCCTTTCGGCCGGCCGAAATGCGAGAGGACGACGACGCGCGCGCCCTTGGCCGCCAGCTCGGTCAGCGTCGGCGCCAGCCGGTCGATGCGGGTTAAGTCCGTCACCTTGCCGTCCTTCATCGGCACGTTGAGATCGGCGCGCACCAGCACGCGCTTGGAGCGGACGGCAAGGTCGTCGAGGGTCTTGAAGCCGGGCATGGGAGATCCCTGAATCACGTCGAGGCGAGCCGTGATAGCGGATGGGACCGACGGCCGCCAGCCGAACCGGAAATCCGCATACCTGACATGACGCTGGCAGGAAAGGACCGCTATCCTCGCGCGCGTGGCGAACCCCTATGGCGACCTCTTCCGCAACCGGCCGTTCCGCCGCTTCTGGCTGGGATTCCTCGCCTCGGCGGTCGGCGACGAGCTGACCAAGGTCGCCTTCGTCTGGTTCGTCTACGAGCGGACGGGATCGGCCGAGGCGCTCGGCCTCCTCATGCTCTGCTTCACCGGCCCGATCGTGGTCGGCGGCTTCGTCGCCGGCTGGCTGCTCGACCGTTTCGACCGCCGCCTGGTGATGACCGTCGACAACCTGGCGCGCGGCCTCGCCATCGCCGTGGTGCCGGCGCTGCATCTGCTGGGTGGGCTCGAGGTCTGGCACGTCTACCTCGCCGCCGCCGTCTACGGCCTCCTGATGATGATCTCGCTCGCCGGCACGCCGACGATGATCCTGGCGTTGGTGCCGACGGAGCGCCTCGCCACCGCGAATGCGCTGGAGACCCTGGGATACTCGCTGGCCGGCGCCGCCGGGCCGGTGATCGCGGGAGTCCTCATCGCCCGCATCGGCGCGCCGGCCACCGTGGTGCTCGACGTCGCCTCGTCCCTCCTCTTCGCCCTCGTTCTCTTTCGCCTGAAGCTGTCGCTGCCGGCGCCGGTCAAGCGGGCCGCGGCGCCGATCGGCGACGCCATTCACCTCCTCTTCGGCAATCCGATCCTGCTCACCACCACCGTGATGTTCCTGGTCTACAACATCGGCTTCGGCACCTTGCCGGTGTGGCTGCCGATCCACGTCGAACGCAACCTCGGCGGCGGGCCCGAGCTTTACGGCGCGCTGCTCGGCATCATCTCCTTGGGCCAGTTCGCGGCGACGCTGGCGGTCGGCCAGATCGGCCGGCGGGCGCCGCTCGGCCTCGGCATCGCCTCGGCCCAGACCCTGGCCGGCGTGGTGATGATCCTCGTCCTCCTGGCGCCGGGACCGGTCGCGGCCGGCGTCGTCCTCTTCCTCTGGGGCATCGCCGCCGCCCCGCTCACCCCCTGGGCGCAGACGCTCCGCATGGCGATCATCCCCGAGGCGATGCGCGGCCGTGCCTTCGCGCTGCTCCGCATGCTCATGCAGTCCGGCCGCCCGATCGGCGGCGCGCTCGCCGGATTCCTGCTGCCGGCGATCGGCGTCGCCGCCACCATCGGCCTTGCCGGCGCGGTCATCGTCGTCGGCGGCGTCGCCGGATTGCTCACCCGGCCGCTACGGGAAGCCGGCAGACCTCGCTAGCCGGGCCATCGGCGCCGGCCTTCAGGCCCCGCCTTGCGCTTCGGTCGCGCTCCGGAAGCGCGGAATCCACCGCGGTGTCGCCTCGGCATAGCGCCGAAAGGCCGCGCCGAACGCGCGCTCGACCTCGCGCTCTTCCGTGATCGCCAGCCGCGCATACATGATGACCAGCAGCGGGAACATCGCGACCGTCAGGATCGTCGGCCATTGCAGGAGAAACCCGAGCATGATCGCGATGAACCCGACGTACTGGGGATGCCGCACATGGGCATAGACGCCGGTGGTCGCCAGGGTGTGCGTGCGCTGGGCCGGATAGAGCACCCGCCACGCCGCCCACAGCAGGATGAAGCCAGCCCCGATCAGAAGGCTGCTGACGATATGCAGGAGATTCAGATGCGGGTTGCCCTGCAATCCGAAGACCGTCCACCAGAGGTGTCCGGCGTCATGGGACAGCAGGTCCAGGCTCGGATATTTCGATTGAATCCAACCCGACAGCAGATAGATCGTCAGCGGGAATCCATACATCTCGACGAACAGCGCGACGATGAACGCGGAAAAAGCGCCGAACGACCGCCAGTCGCGCGACGTCTCGGGCTTCACGAAGCTGTACGCGAAGATCAGGAAGACCGCGGCGTTGATCGCGACCAACGACCAGAGCCCGTAGGCCGGAAGCGCGTCGCCGCTCATTCGTCACGCCGCCTGGAATCGGGCGACGGCGCATGGTCGTGGCCGTGCGAATGACCGTGGCCTCGATGCATGAACAGGTGCATCAGCAGGCAGGCGAGGAGCAGCAGGTACGGCAATGCCTGGAACGCGTGCGCCGCATGTTCGGTGAGCAGGAGGAATCCTCCGACCGCCAGGAAGCCGCCGACAACGAGGCCCCCGCGACTGCGCCACCACGGGCTGCGAGCCTGCTCGTCGGCCATCGCCGCGGCTCCCCTCCCGGCCGCTAACGGCCGGCCACGCGGTTATAGATCAGGCCGAGGACCACCGCCGCGACCCACCCGAAGGCGAGGCTGCCGACGATGCCTTCGGCCCAGCTCCGCACGGAGCCCGCCGGCGCGGTCGAGAAAAGCCCGAGCCAGCCATGGGCCAGCGGCAGTCCAGGGACAATCATCAGGACCAGCGCGCACAACGCATAGAGGACGACCAGGGCGCCTGCCAGCCCCCAGCCGAGAGCAACAATGTGGATCGTCTGTCCTTGGGTCGGATCGGGAACCGAGGTCATGGCAACCTCCAGAGGAGCGAACCAAGCCTTACGTATCGCTCGATCGCCCGCCCGCCGCCTTGATCTGGGTCAAAGTCCGGCCCGGCTATTTGTACGGATCCGCCGCGTCCCTCAACCCGTCGCCGAGGAAGTTGAAGGCGAGCACGGTGACGATCACCGGGATCACCGGGATCATCAGCCAGGGATATAGGGCCACCACGTTGATGTTCTGCGCCTCGTTCAAGAGCACGCC
>SHVZ01000008.1 GCA_009694025.1 Alphaproteobacteria bacterium
TGAAAAAGGGTTTCGCACCCTATCAGTGAGCAATGTTGGTTCAAGAACGAAGGCTGCGACGCACGATCGATTTAAAACTGCGCTCGTTCTGATTCGATCCGTCCTCATTGTCGCTCTCGATCCGAGTTTTTCAGCAAACTGCTAGAGGCTTCCGCCCGATGGGAGCCGGGCACGTGCTCGTATTTGCTCGTTCTGCAGCAGGGGGGAGATCGACGGCACGGACGATCGGCGCGATCTCAGCGCTCGGCCACGATGAAGAGCCGACGGAAGGGAAAGAGGGTCGAGCCCTCGGACTCGCGCGGATAGGCCGCCCTCAAGCCATCCCGATACTCTTCGATGAATTTCGCCCGCAGCGTCTTATCGAGAGCATCGAGCACCGGGCGCAAGGCCGTTCCCATGGTCCAGTTCAGGACGGGATCGTCTCCGGTCAACGCCTGCAGATAGTCCACCTCCCAGATGTCGAGCCTGGCGACCAGCGGCTTCAACATCCGCCAGTAGGCGTCGGGCGACGCGACGGGATCGTGGCGCAGCTTGCCGGCGAGCTGCGCCAGGAACGGCGGCTCCTCCGAGAGGCGGGCGATGATCCGGTGCGAGGGCTGGTCGTGGTTGTGCGGCATCTGGATGGCGATGGTGCCGCCCGGCGCCACCTGTTGGACCAGCCGCGGGAACAGGCTGGCGTGGTCGGCAAGCCATTGCAGGCACGCATTGGAAAAGAGGAGATCGACCTTCGGGCTCGCCATCCATGTCGCGACGTCGCCCTCGACATAGCGGGCGCGGCCGGCGAGCGCGCGCGCCTTCGTCAGCATGTCGGCGGACGAGTCAAGGCCGACGACCTCGGCCTCGCGCCAGCGTCCAGCCAGAATCTCCGTGATCTCGCCGGGGCCCGAGCCGAGATCGACGACGCGCCGGGGATCGATGTCTGGGATGCGCCCTATCAGGTCGAGGGCGGGCCGAAGGCGGTGATCGCCGAACTTGGCGTACTGGGCCGGGTCCCAGCTCGGCATCAGCGGCCGGAGTCGAGCTTGTCGTAGCTCCGGCTGATCAGGCCCATAATGAACAGGACGGCAAAGCCGGCGTAGGCGAGGCCAGCGAGATAGATCCCCTGGCTGTGCGTGTGCGAGGCGACGACGAGAGCGTAGAGCGCGGTTGCGCCGATGACTCCGCCCAGTATCCATTTTCCAGTACCCGCCACCGTCTCGTCTCCCCTCTCGTGATCCTAGCGCCGCGCCACCATCAGCTTTTTGATCTCAGCGATCGCCTTCGCCGGATTCAGGCTCTTGGGGCAGGTCCGCGTGCAGTTCATGATCGTGTGGCAGCGATAGAGCCGGAACGGATCCTCGAGCGCATCCAGACGCTCGCCCGTCGCCTCGTCGCGGGAATCGGCGATCCAGCGGTAGGCCTGGAGCAGGATCGCCGGACCGAGATAGCGGTCGCCGTTCCACCAGTAGCTGGGGCAGCTGGTCGTACAGCAGAAGCACAGCACGCATTCCCAGAGGCCGTCGAGCCTGGCCCGCTCTTCCGGGCTCTGCAGGCGTTCGGCATCCGGCGGCGGCGCCGATTCCGTCTGCAGCCAGGGCTTGATCGAGGTGTATTGCGCGTAGGGCACCGAGAGATCCGGCACGAGATCCTTCACCACCGGCAGGTGCGGCAGCGGGTAGACGTCGACCGTGCCCTTGACGTCGTCGATCGGCTTCAGGCACGCGAGCGTATTGGTGCCGTCGATGTTCATCGAGCAAGAGCCGCAGATGCCCTCGCGGCACGAGCGGCGGAACGCCAGCGTCGTGTCGATCTCCGTCTTGATCTTGATCAGCGCGTCCAGGACCATCGGCGCGCACTGGTCGCGGTCGATCTCGAAGGTGTCGAGGCGCGGATTGGCGCCCGATTCCGATTCCCAGCGATAGATGCGAAAGGTGGCGACGCGCTTGGTCCCAGCCGGCGCCTTGTGGGTCTTGCCTTCGGTGACCTTGGAGTTGGCGGGCAGCGTGAACTCAGCCATGGCGGAGCCTCATTAGTAGACCCGCGCCTTGGGCGGGATGACTTGGATCTCGTTCGACAGCGTGTACATGTGGACGCCCCGGTAATCGAGCGTGACCTTGCCTTTGCCATCGAGCCAGGCGAGCGAGTGCTTCATCCAGTTGACGTCGTCGCGGTCCTGGAAGTCGCCGCGGGCATGGGCGCCGCGGCTTTCCTTCCTCGCCTCGGCCGATTGCAGGATGACCGTCGACTGGCCCATCAGGTTGTCGAGCTCGAGGGCCTCGACCAGGTCGGAGTTCCAGATCATCGAGCGGTCGGCGAGCCCGATGTCGCCCATGCTGGCGGCGATCTCGCGCAGCTTGGCGATCCCGGCCTCGAGCGCCTTCTGCTCGCGGAAGATGCCGGCGTGGACCTGCATGCAACGCTGCATGTCGAGGCGGATGCGACCGCCCGAAAGCGCGCCCTTGGCGGTGCGGAGCTTGTCGAGGCGGGCGACCGCCTGGTCGCCGGCCGAGGCCGAGAGCGGCTTGTGCGCCTGGCCGGGCTTCACCACCTCCGCCGTCCGGTGCGCGGCAGCACGGCCGAAGACCACGAGATCGAGGAGCGAGTTGGTGCCGAGCCGGTTGGCGCCGTGGACGGAGACGCTGGCCGCCTCGCCGATCGCCATCAGGCCGGGACAGACGGCCTCGGAATTCTCCTTGGTCGGGCGCAGCGCCTCGGCGTGGTAGTTGGTCGGCACGCCGCCCATGTTGTAGTGCATGGTCGGCTGCACCGGGATCGGTTCCCGGGTCACGTCGACGCCGGAGAAGACCCGCGCGGTCTCGGAGATGCCCGGCAGCCGCTCGTGCAGTACCTTCGGATCCAGATGCTCAAGATGGAGCATGATGTGGTCCTTGTCGGGGCCGCAGCCGCGCCCTTCGTTGACCTCGACGGTCATCGCCCGGCTGACGACGTCGCGGCTGGCAAGGTCCTTGGCCGAGGGGGCGTAGCGCTCCATGAAGCGCTCGCCCTCCGAGTTGGTGAGATAGCCGCCCTCGCCGCGCGCGCCCTCGGTGATCAGGCAGCCGGCACCGTAGATGCCGGTCGGGTGGAACTGCAGGAACTCCATGTCCTGGAGCGGCAGCCCGGCGCGCAGCACCATGCCGTAGCCGTCGCCGGTGCAGGTATGCGCCTGGGTGGTCGAGAAATAGGCGCGGCCGCCGCCGCCGGTCGCGAGCACGGTCATGTGGGCGCGGAAGCGGTGCAGCGTGCCGTCGTCCAGGTTCCAGGCCATGACGCCGCGGCAGACGCCGTCCTCGTCCATGATCAGGTCGAGGGAGTAGTACTCGACGAAGAACTCGGCACCGTGCTTCAGGCTCTGCTGGTAGAGCGTGTGCAGGATGGCGTGGCCGGTGCGGTCGGCGGCGGCGCAGGCGCGCTTCGCCAGGCCCTTGCCACCCTCCAGCGTGTGGCCGCCGAAGGGCCGCTGGTAGATCTTGCCCTCGGGCGTGCGCGAGAACGGCACGCCGAAATGCTCGAGCTCGATGACGGCGGGGATGGCGTTCCGGCACATGTACTCGATCGCGTCCTGGTCGCCGAGCCAGTCGGAGCCCTTGACCGTGTCGTACATGTGGTAGCGCCAGTTGTCGCCGTCGCCCATGTTGTCGAGCGCGGCGCCGATGCCCCCCTGGGCCGCGACCGTGTGGCTCCGGGTCGGGAAGACCTTGGTGACGCAGGCGGTCTTGAGTCCGGCGGCGGTCATCCCGAGCGTGGCACGGAGGCCGGAGCCGCCGGCGCCCACCACCACGACATCGTAGGTATGGTCGACGATCTTGTAAGCCTGAGCCATGACCTACTCTCCGAAGGAGATCTTGCTGACGGCGAAGACACCGGCGGCGCCCAACGCCACCGTCGCGAGCGTGAGCAGCATGAGCAGCGCCACCTTGAGGCCCTCGGCGTGGATGTAGTCCTCGATCACCACCTGCAGACCGAGCTTGCCGTGCCAGAGGCCGGCGACGAGGAGCAGGATCATCGGCACCGCGCCGGCGGGCGAGGCGACCCAGAGATAGGCGGTCTCGAAGTCGGCGCCGGCGAGCGACACCAGCGAGGCGGTGAACCACAGCGTCAGCGGGATCAGGGCGACGGAGGTGACCCGTTGCATCCACCAGTGCTCGGCGCCGGTCTTGGCGGATCCGAGACCGCGGACGCGGCCGATCGCTGTGCGCATGCCCATGGCGACCTCCCTCCCCTCTAGCGGCCGAGGCCGTAGAGCCCGACGATCCAGGCGAGGATCGTCAAGGCGACGGAGGCGCCGACGACGATCCAGCCGGAGACGTAGACTTGCGGGATCTCGAAGCCGTAGCCCATGTCCCACACCATGTGCCGGATGCCGTTGGCGAGGTGGTAGAAGAGGCAGAACGACCAGACGAAGAGGCAGAGATAGCCGAACCAGGAACCGGCGATCGCCTGGGCCAGCTCGAAGGCGTTGGGGCCGCTCGCGAGAGCCAGGAGCCAGAAGACCAGGGCCACCGCACCGCCAGACAAGATGACGCCGGTCATTCGGTGCGCGATCGACAACACCGAAGTAAGCTGCGGCTTATATATTTGGAGATGCGGCGACAGTGGCCGCTGCGCGGATGCCATGGGTTCCCCCGAGGAATGAGGCGCGCCCCGCGCGCTTGGAAATCCTTGATATTTCTCCAGATAGACCGGTTGACGTAGGCCGTCAACGGCCGGGCGACCTGCGGCGGCGGGTCAGCGGCTGCCGCCCAGCACGCCACCCGGGCTCGCGGGCGCTGCGGACACGCCCAGGCCGATCAGCGCGACGAAGACCGACAACGACTACGTGATACGCGCACGCAGGGTGCCGCCAAGAAGGCCGATAGCCGTCAGGATGCTCAAGACAGATCCGCTACTCCGGGCCGTACGCATCGCCCCTGCCAGCGTTCCCCAAGTCGCGCCTGGGGACCGGCATCGGCGGCGATCTGCGGCTCGGTAAGCTCCCGGTCGAGGATGTCCATCGTTGCACGGCCGACATACTCGCTGCCTCGATTCATCGAATCGACCGCCTCGAGATAGGCGCGCGCGATGATCCGGCCGAGTGGCGGCGGGTTGTAGAGCAGCCGCTTGAGGAGGAAGGGGTTGAAGGTGAGCGGATTGTAGTCCGCCGCTAGGTAGCCCATGTCGATTAGAACCCGTTCGACCGGCGTGCCCGGTTGCACGCCGATGAAAAACAGGAAGGGCAGGACGTTGTCCCGGCCAAACAGGGCGTAAAGCTCGGCGATCCTGTCGATGGTCATGCGCAACGTCGACACGGTTTCGCCGGGCGCGTTGAGCGGCATATACAGCTTGATCTTCTGATCGCTGTGGCCGTTCTCCTTCAACATGCGGAAGGCGGCCATCTGCTGTTCTAGCTTATACCCCAGGGTCAGCGCGTCGATCATCTCCTGCGATCCGGTGAAGGACAGATCGACGCTCCCCATCCCCGACGCCCACATCTTTCGCGCCAGCTCGGGTGTCAGGTGGTTGAGCCGAAGATAGCCCGACCATGTGACCTGGGTGTTTCTTGCCCGCATCTCGTCGAGGATGCGCTCGACATGGTCGGTGCTCTTTTGCGTCGAGCAGAACTGCGCGTCGGTGAACCAGATCCGTCGCACGTCGTACTGCTTGTTCAAAATCTCAACTTCCTTGGCGACTTCCGCGGGCTCGCGGTAGCGTTGGCGGTGTCCTTCGATCTGGTTGTAGAGGCAGAAGTGGCATTGGAACGGGCACCCCCGCTTGGTGTGGACGCCGATGTCGCCGTCGAGATAGAGCCGGAATGCCGGGAAAATGGAATCGACATAGGCGAAGTCGACGGCCGTCAGGCGGCGCAGATCGAAGCTCCCTGCGCTCGGGTGGTGGCTGACAGTGCCGGCATTGTCCTTGTAGAAGAACTCGCCGGCCGGTGCCGAGAACCCGTCGACGATCGACAGCATGGCCTCCTCGCCCTCGCCGACGACGACCACGGTGTCTTTGGGGCAATGCTCGACGACTTGGCGGGCGAAGATCGAAACCGCGGTCCCGCCGACCACGATGCGTGTCGTCGGCAACAATTTTCGGACGATCTTGAAGTAGCCAAAGTTCCCGAGTCTGCTCGACACGTAGTCGGAGATGATCGACACGGCGTCTCTCGCCGCCCCGAGGCGGCGGCGCCAGCTCGGTGAGTGGTCGAAGTTGAGAACCACGTCGAGGGCGTCGTCCTCCGGGTGCGGCCCGAAGGACTGCATGTTGCGCCACGAGAACGCCACGATGTCCGGCCGCAGCGTGCGCAGGCGCTCGGTGAGCGCGCGCTTGCGCTCGCCGGGATCGACCACCGCCAGGTCGAGGATGTGCTGGTCGACCGCAGGCCGTTGCTTGTGAACGAAGTCGGCGACGTACACCACCCCGCCTGGATAGATCTTCCAGCAAGGCAGGCGAACATAGAGGACCCTTCGACAGGCAGTCGCCATGGGCTTCCGCTCTTCCGCAATTTGACGACCCACACCGTCTTCGCCGCCGCCACAGCGAGAGGTCATTGCCTAGCCTGCACTCCCGGGATGGCCACGGTTCTGCCCGTCAGAGTAGCCATTTAGCCTCTCTGGGCCAATCTGCATCAAGGCAAAGGCCGTCTCGGGACTTTCGCCGCCACCCTGCCCGCCGCCCAGGCGGCGAGCGCCGCCGGGAGCATCTCGCCGATCACGGCCGCGGCGACCTTCTCGCCGACGATCGCGCCGAACTTGAAGCCGTGGCCGCTGAACCCGGTCAGCACGACCGTGCGATCGACGGTCGCGGCGAGGAAGCGTTCATCGGCGGTCACGTCGTAGAAGCAGGTCTTGGTCTCGAGCACACGGAACCGCCGGAGGTCGCGGACCCGGCCGCGGGCGATGGCGAGAACGGTCTCGGTGTCGGCCGCGGTCGCCACCCGCTCGCGATCGGGATCGCCGGCGAGCGAGAACGTGTGGCCGGCGATCTTGAGGCGCATGCCCGACGCCGGCGGCACCGCGTAGAAGCTGGCGTCCGGCGAGAGATCGGCGAGGACCGGCATCGCCTGCCAGGCGGCCGCGAGATCCGGCGGCGGTTCCAGATAGGTCACGAGCTGGCGGGACGGGGTGACCCCCGCCGCGAGCGCCGGGACCAGCCCTGGAGACCATGGCCCCGCCGCCAGGACCAGCCGATCGCCGGCAACCCGGGTGCCGTCGGCGAGGATCACCGCGGCATGCGCCGGCTCGACCGCGACCACCCGGGTCCGCGTGCGAATGGCGGTGCCCTTCGCGGCAAGCCAGCGGCCGAGGGCGGCGACGATCTCGCCGGCCCGGAGCGGCCCGGAGGACGGGACGTGGACCGCCTGCCCGATCCCCTCCGGCAAGATCACCGGGAAGCGGCGGACCGCCTCGTCCGGCTCGATCCGTTCGACGGCGATCTCCGCCGCTGCCAGCCCCTCGACCGAAGCGGCAAGCCAGGGATCGCCCGATCGCGAGACGTAGAGAACACCGGTCTCGACGTAGAGTGACCGGCCGAGATCGGCCCAGAGGCGCGACCATGACTGATAGGCTTCCGTCACCATCGCCTGGTAGCCCAGCTCCGGCCCGTAGGCCCGGCGCAGCACCCGATGGTCGTCGACGCTGGAGGCGAGCGGGTTCGGGAACGGCCCCTGCTCCAGCACGTCGACCTCGTGGCCCCGACGCTTGAGCGCCCAGGCGGTCGAGAGACCCATGATGCCGGCCCCGACGACGACGACCTTCATCGGCGGTACGCCTCAGTGATGCAGGATCGAGCCGAGGAACTGCTGCGTCCGCAGATTTCGGGGATTGGCGATCATCTCCTCGGGCGGACTGTCCTCGACGATCTTGCCGCCGTCCATGAAGATCATGCGGTCGCCGACATGACGGGCGAAGCCGATCTCGTGGGTGACGACCAGCATGGTGCGGCCTTCGAGGGCGAGCTCCTCCATCACCGTAAGGACATCGCCGACGGTCTCAGGGTCGAGCGCCGAGGTCGGCTCGTCGAACATCAGGAGGTGCGGGTTCATGGCGAGCGCGCGGGCGATCGCCACCCGCTGCTGCTCGCCGCCGGAGAGTTGGCTCGGGAAGGCGTGCGCCCGGTGCTCGAGCCTCACCTTGCGGAAGAGGCCACGGGCGCGCTCCTCGACCTCCTTCGCCGACTCGCCCAGCACCTTGACCGGCGCCAGCATGACATTCTCGAGGGCGGTCAGGTGCGGATACAGGTTGAAGCTCTGGAAGATCATGCCGATCCGCCGGCGGATCGCGTGAACGGTGCGCGAGCGCGCGAGGACCGGCTGGTCCTCGAACGTGATGCGGCCACCCTGGATGTCCTCGAGCCCGTTGACGCAGCGGAGCAGCGTCGACTTGCCGGTGCCGCTCGGCCCGACGATGACCACGACCTGGCCGGGCACGACGTCCAGATCGACACCATCGATGACCACATGGGCGCCGTAGCGCTTGACCAGGCCTTCGATACGAAGGACCGGCGACGCGGGCTCAGTGGACATACTTGAACTTTCTCTCGAGCGAAGCGCCGACGAGCGAGATCGAGTAGTTGATGACGAAGTACATGACCGCGATGATCAGCAGCACCTCGAAGCTGATGCCGGTGGTCTCGCGGATCAGCAGCCCCGACTTCGTCAGCTCGACATAACCGATGATCGAGGCGAGCGAGGAATCCTTGAGCGTCGAGATGTAGACGCCGATCGACGGCGGCAGCATGACCCGGATCGCCTGCGGCCAGACGACGTAGCGGAACACCTGGTCGTAGCGCATGCCGGAGGAGTAGGCGGCCTGCCACTGCCCGTGGGTCACGCTTTCGATGCCGGCGCGGACGACCTCGCTCATCAGCGCGCTCGCCGTCGCCGTCAGCGCCACCGTCGCCGCGGCGAAAGGCGAGAGATCGAGCTGGAGCGCGTAGGACAGGCCGTAGAAGCAACCGAAGAACAGCACCAGCGGCGGGATCGAGCGGAAGACCTCGGTGTAGGCCACCGCCAGCCATCTGAGCGCCACCCACTTGGAGATGCGCATCATCCCGACGATGACGCCGACCAGGCCTCCGAGGAGCAGCGCCAGCCAGCTGATCCACAACGTGACTGCCGCGCCGGTGAGGAAAACATACCAGAAGGCGCCGACGGTCGGGCTCATCGCCGGGCTCCGACCGGAGCCTTCGAGAGCAGCCAATTCCCGGTGGCGATCCGGCCGATATTGATGGTCTGCGCCAGCACCACGTAGATGACGCCGACGGCAAGGAACGATTCCATATAGCGGAAGGTTTCGTCGCCGGCGCGTCGCATCCAGGTCGTCACCTCCTCGACGCCGATGACCGAGGCCAACGAGGAGCCGATGACGATGCCGATGATCAGGTTGCCGAGCGGCGCGTAGATGATGCGGAAAACCTGGGGAAAGACGACGTAGCGATAGAGCTGCGGCCCGGTCATGCCTTGCGAGCGCGCCGCTTCGTACTGCCCGTTGGGGATGGCGAGGAGGCCGCCACGAAATATCTCGGTCATGTAGGCGCCGGCATTCAGCGTGAGCGCGATCAGAGCCGAGTTGAAGCCGTCGACCCTCAAGCCCACCTGGGCCAGCCCGAAGAAGATCAGATAGATGACGACGAGCAGCGGGATATTGCGGAGCACCTCGACATAGGCCGCACCGAGGAAGCGCGGGATCAGGTTGGTGCTCGTCCGGCAAAGAGCGCCGAAGACGCCGACGGCGACCGACATGACGATGGCCAGCAGGCTGAGCCACAGGGTCAGCAGGATCGCCCGAGGCAGCGGATCGATATAGGGCAGCAGGCCGGCGAGGTTGAACTCGTACATCGTCCGGAGCGCGCCCGCAGGTCGGATGGATGGGGAGGCCGGCGGTGCCGCCGCGACGCAAGGACGGTCGCGGCGGCGCCGGTTCGGATCAGTACTTCTGCTGGATCGGCGGCAGATCGTAGCCGAAATGCTTCTTGAACAGGCGCGCGTTGTCGCCCGAGGCGTTGAAGTTCTTCACGAAGATGTTGAGCACCCGCCACCAGTCGAAATCGCCGGCAGGAAGGCCGATCGAGATCTCCTCGTAGCTCCAGTTGCCCGCCAGATTGCGGTACTTGTCGCCGTCCTTGGCGACATAGGAGGCGTTCTGCAGACTGTCCTGGAGGTGTGAATCGACCTGGCCCGACTGCATCGCCAGATAGGCGTCGCCGACCGTGTCGAACCGGACCTTCTGGGCCCTCGGCGCCGTGGTCGCGCTGATGCCCTCGGCGGTGCCGCCGCGGGCGAAGCCGATCTTGTACTTGGGATCGTTCAACTGCTCGACGCTCTGGATCGGCGAGTCCTTCTTGACCATGTAGATGCTGCCGACAACGACGTAGGGGTCGGTGAAGGCGATCACCTTGGAGCGCTCGACGTTCGCGGTGAAGTTGGCGAAGGTCACGTCCGCCCGCCGGGTCTGCAGCGCGGTGATGCGGCCGGGGACGTCGACGACGATGAACTCGGCCTTCAACTTGAGCTGCTCGGCCAGCATGTTGGCGACGTCGATGTCGTAGCCGACCGGCTTGCCGTCGGTGCCGAGGCTGCTGTAGGGCGGGTTGCCGCCGATCGTGGCGATGCGGAGCACGCCCCGCTTCAGCACGTCGCTGAGGATGCCGCCCTGCGGCTGCTGGGCTTCCGCCACCGGCGAAAATGCGAACGATGCCGAAAGAACGCCGAAGGCAAGGGCGCCAAACACCCTTCTACGCACCATGTTCATGATCGGTCTCCCCAAGGTTTCCTACCCACGATTCTGCAGACCCCGTGCGACGGGAGATTTCGGCGTGTCCGCCGTCTCCCGCTGCAATTGAATTTGGTATCGCGAAAAATAGATCACCCGGCCAATGCCAAGTCAAGCAACCGGCGGGCAGGCTGAAACGGCGGACGGTCAGTCGTCCGCCGGCTCCGAGGTCTCCTGACGGAACCGGTGGGCCGGATAGACTCCGAGGATCTTGAAGGTGCCCTTGCGGCTGAAGAAGGCCAGCTCCTCGAGGGCCAGCTTCATCGGACGCTGGTCGGGATGGCCCTCGGCTTCGACGTAGAACTGGGCCGCCTCGAAGAAGCCGCCGACCATGTAGCTCTCGAGCTTGGTCAGATTGATGCCGTTGGTGGCGAAGCCGCCGAGCGACTTGTAGAGGGAGGCCGGCACGCTCCGCACGCGGTAGAGGAACGAGGTGATGAACCGCCTTCCGTCGTCTTTCGGCCAGCCCGCCTCGCGCGCCATGATCAGGAAGCGCGTGGTGTTGTGCTCTTCGTCCTCGATGTTCTTCGCGAGCGAGGCCAGACCGTAGATCTCGCCCGAAAGCGAAGAAGAGATCGCGGCGACCGTCGGGTCACCCTTCTCCGCCACCTCTTTCGCAGCGGTCGCCGAATCGCTGCTGGCAATCGGCGTGTAGCCCATCTTCCGAAGATAGCGACGGCACTGGCCGAGCGGCTGGATGTGGCTCTTGACCGTCCGGATGGTCTCGAGCGTCGCTCCCTTCGGCGCCAGAAGGTGGTGCTCGATCCGTTGGAAGTGCTCGCCGACGATATGCAGATCCGATTCCGG
Organism: Alphaproteobacteria bacterium; assembly: GCA_009694025.1. Taxonomy (GTDB): domain Bacteria; phylum Pseudomonadota; class Alphaproteobacteria; order SHVZ01; family SHVZ01; genus SHVZ01. Next base: position 11,535 of record SHVZ01000008.1, read on the forward strand.
CAGCAGATGGTGAACGTCGGCGATGCGCCCGGCGAGCGAGTTGTCGACGGGGATCATCGCCAAGCCGGCGCGGCCGTCCGACGCGGCGGCGAAGACCTCCGGGAAGCTGACGCAGCCGATCGTCTCGTTGCCGGGGAAAGCCGTCCGGCAGGCGAGGTCGGAGTACGAGCCGGGCTGGCCCAGGAAGGCGATGCGGGTCATGGCTGGAATTTGAGGAGGCTACCGCCGCGGCATCAGCAGGAGCCGCGCGCGTTCGAGGTCGCCGGGAGTATCGACACCGAGCGGAACGGTGTCAACGAGCGCCACGTCGATGCGCATGCCGTTCTCGATCGCGCGGAGCTGTTCAAGGCGCTCGCGCTTCTCGAGCAACCCCTGCGGCAGCGAGATGAAGCGCCTGAGCGCCTCGCGCCGGTAGGCGTAGAGGCCGATGTGGTGATAGATCGCGCCCTCGCCCGAGGGGACGGTCGCACGGCTGAAGTAGTGGGCGCGGGCGATCGTGCTGCCCGGTGCGAAGGCGACCACCGGCTTGACCACCGCCGGGTCGGTCTTCTCGTGGTCGGAGCCGACCACGGCGCAGACCGTGCCGATGTCGACCTCCGGATCGGCCAGCGCCTCGAAGGCTGCCCGCACCGTCCGCGGGTCGACGGTCGGAAGGTCGCCCTGGACGTTGACCACGGCGTCGTGCCGGCCGGCGGGGTCGAGGCGCTCGAGCGCCTCGAAGATCCGGTCGGAGCCGGTCGGGTGGCCGGGCCGGGTCAGGATCGCGTTGCCGCCGGCCCGCTCGATGGCGCGGGCGATCTCCGGCTCGCCGCAGGCGACGGCAACCGGGCCGATCGCCGCCTCCACCGCGCGGCGCCAGACATGGACGATCATCGGCTCGCCGTGGATGTCGGCGAGCGGCTTGTTGGGAAGCCGGGTGGACGCCATCCGGGCCGGGATCAAGACGATCGGCGCCTTGGGCAGGGCCATCCGAAATCCCTCTTTGTTTTCCGCCGGATGCGGCAATATGCCGCTGGCGGGCCGGACCTCGGGCCCGGCATTGTCGGAGCCCTCCGGCCAGGGCGTTATAGCGATGGCGCTTTCGGCCGCGAAGAGGCATTTTCCCGTCGTCAGCGCGCCCAGCCAGAGGATTCGAGATGGCGAGCCAGGAAGCGAACAAGATTGCCGGCGCCGTTCTGATGGCCGGACTGATTGCAATGGCGAGCGGCTTCATCGCCCGCTCCCTGGTCCGGCCGGTCGAGCTCAAGGAGCTGGCCTTCGCGGTCGAGAAGCCGGACGCGCCGGCAGCCGGCAGCCAGGCGGCGGCGGTGCCAGCCGAGGTCCCGCCGATCGCGCCGCTGCTGGCCAGGGCCGACCTCGCCGCCGGCGAAGCCTCCGCCAAGAAGTGCGCGGCCTGCCACACCTTCGACAAGGGCGGGCCCAACCGGGTCGGCCCGAACCTTTGGGACGTGGTCGGCCGCAAGCCGGGCGCCCAGGCCGGTTTCGCCTTCTCCAAGCCGATGGCGGCCGTCGCCGAGAACTGGGACTACGAGCGTCTGAACAAGTACCTCGCCAATCCCAAGACGGCGATCCCGGGCAACAAGATGGCCTTCGCCGGCATTCCGAAGCCGGAGGAGCGCGCTGCCCTCATCGCCTGGCTCCGCAGCAAGGCCGACGCGCCGAAGCCGATGCCGTAGGCGGCGGCGCCGGCCGTGCGCTGCCCCGACGAGTTCGTCGCCTTCGCAGGCCGCCTGGCGGAGGCGAGCGGGCCGGTCATCCGCCGCTATTTCCGGACACCGATCGGCGTCGAGGACAAGGCCGATTCGAGCCCGGTCACCATCGCCGACCGCGAGGCCGAGCTCGCCGTTCGCGCCCTGATCGATCGCGCCTACCCCGATCACGGCATCATCGGTGAGGAGCATGGGGTGAGCCGTCCCGGCGCCTCGCACCAATGGGTCATCGACCCGATCGACGGCACCAAGGCGTTCATCACCGGAAAGCCGATGTTCGGCACGCTGGTGGCGTTGCTCCGCGACGGAATCCCCATCCTCGGGATGATCGACCAGCCGGTGGCCCAAGAGCGCTGGCTCGGCGCCGCCGGCCACGCCACCACCTTCAACGGCGCGCCGGCATCGGTCCGAAGCTGCCCGGAGCTCGCCAAGGCGGTGGTCAATTCGAGCCACCCGGACATGTTCCGCAAGCCCCCCGCCGAGCGCTTCTGGCGCGTCGCCTCGACCTCGAAGCTGACACTCTGGGGCGGCGACTGCTACGCCTACGGCCTCCTGGCGATCGGCCACATCGACCTGGTGATCGAGTTCGGGCTCAAGCTCTACGACTTCGCCGCCCTGGTTCCGATCGTCCGGGGCGCCGGCGGCGCCATGACCGACTGGCAGGGAAAGCCGCTGACCGGCGCTTCTCAAGGAGACGTGATCGCCGCCGGCGACGCGCGCACGCACCGCGAGGCCCTCGACCGCCTCGCCGCCTGAGGAACCTTGCCCTACACTCCATCGTTCGGGAGCGAGCGAAGGAGGTCGGAATGCGGAAGATCGCAGCGCTGGCGATGGCCCTCGGCACGATGGCGATGCCGGCCTTTGCCGACGACCCGAAGCCGGTGCACGGCCTCGCCATGCACGGCGAACCGAAGTACAAGCCCGACTTCACTCAGCTCGACTACGTCGAGCGGTCGGCGCCCAAGGGCGGGCAGATCACGCTCGCCGCCATCGGCACCTACGACAACCTCAATTCCTTCGTGCTGAAGGGCATCGCCGCCGCCGGCCTCGGCCTCATCTACGACACCCTCGCCGCCGGCACTTCCGACGAGGCGTTCAGCTCCTATGGAACCATCGCCCAGTCGATGGAGGTCCCGGACGACCGCTCGTGGATCATCTTCAACCTGCGCCCGGAGGCGCGCTTCCACGACGGCAAGCCGATCACGCCCGAGGACGTGATCTTCACCTTCGAGACGCTGAAGACCAAAGGCCACCCGCTCTACCGCAGCTACTACGCCGATGTCGCCAAGGTCGAGAAGCTGGGCGACCGCCGAGTGAAGCTGAACTTCGCCGGCCGCACCAACCGCGAGCTGCCGCTGATCGTCGGCCAGGCGGCGATCCTGCCCAGGCACTACTGGGAGGGGCGCGACTTCGAGAGGACGACGCTCGAGCCGCCGCTCGGCAACGGTGCCTACAAGATCGCCGAGGTCGATGCCGGCCGCTCGATCACCTACCAGCGGGTCGCCGACTACTGGGGCAAGGACCTGCCGATCAACCGCGGACGCGAGAACATCGAGACGATCAAGTACGACTATTTCCGCGACCCGCTCGTCGCCTTCGAGGCGTTCAAGGCCGGGCAGATCGACTTCCGCCAGGAGAACGTCTCCCGGCAATGGGCGACGTCCTACGACTTCCCGGCGGTCAAGGACGGCCTGATCAAGCGAGAGGAGATCGCCCACGAGCTGCCCGCGGGCATGCAAGGGTTCGGCTTCAACACCCGGCGCGCGCAGTTCAAGGATCCCCGCGTGCGCCAGGCCCTCGGGCTCGCCTTCGACTTCGAGTGGAGCAACAAGACCCTGTTCTACGGCTTCTACAAGCGTTCGCTCAGCTACTTCTCCAACTCCGAGCTGGGCTCGCGAGGCCTGCCCGAGGGCGAGGAGCTGACGATCCTCGAGCGCTACCGCGGCAAGGTGCCCGTCGAGGTCTTCACCCGGGAATATAAGCTGCCGACCTCGGACGGCACCGGCAACCTCTCGCGCGAGCACCTCCGCGAGGCCTTCCGCCTGCTCAAGGAGGCCGGCTGGGAGATCAAAGGGAAGGCGCTCACCAATGCCCAGGGCCAGCCATTCGAATTCGAGATCCTGCTGGGCGACCCGAACTGGGAGCGCATCACGCTGCCGTTCGTCAAGAACCTGGAGCGCCTGGGAATCACCGCCAAGGTGCGCACGGTCGACACCGCGCAGAACCAGAAGCGCGAGGACGTCTTCGACTTCGACATGACCGTGGTGGTGTTCGGCCAATCGCAATCGCCCGGCAACGAGCAGCGCGACTTCTGGCACTCGACCAACGTCGACGTGCACGGCAGCCGCAACCTGATGGGCATCAAGGACCCGGTGATCGACGAGCTGATCGACCTGGTGATCGAGGCTCCGGATCGCGCGTCGCTGATCCAACGGACGCGCGCCCTCGACCGCGTGCTGCTGTGGGGACATTACGTCGTCCCGCACTGGCACCTCGGCAAGTGGTGGCTGGCCTACTGGGACAAGTTCGACCGGCCAGCGACGCTGCCCAAGTTCAGCCCCGGCTTTCCGGATATCTGGTGGATCGACGGCGCCCGGGCGGCGGCGCTCGCCGCCAAGCGGGGCTAGGCCAGGAACCGGTCGCCCAAGCCCGTGCTCGCCTATATCACCCGTCGCCTGCTGTTGATGATCCCGACACTGTTCGGGATCATGGTCATCAACTTCTTCGTCGTTCAGGCCGCCCCCGGCGGGCCGGTCGAGCAGGTGATCGCCCAGATCAAGGGTAAGGAGAGCTCGGCGACGGCGCGGATCACCGGGCCCGGCAGCGATTCCGGAAGCAGCGGCAGCCAGCAGAGCCCGGGCAACGTCGGCAGCGAGCAGAGTCTCTACCGCGGCGCCCGAGGCCTCGATCCCGAGCTGATCAAGCAGCTGGAGCGCCAGTTCGGCTTCGACCGGCCGGCGCCGGAACGCTTCGTCAAGATGATGGAGAGCTACCTCACCTTCGATTTCGGCAACAGCTTCTTCCGCGATCGCCGTGTCGTCGACCTGGTGTTCGACAAGCTGCCGGTGTCGATCTCGCTCGGCCTGTGGACGACCCTTCTGGTCTATCTCATCTCGATCCCGCTGGGCATCCGGAAGGCCGTCCGCGACGGCACGACCTTCGACGTCTGGTCCTCGGCCGCGATCATCGTCGGCTACGCCATCCCCGGCTTCCTCTTTGCCATACTCCTGGTCGTGCTTTTCGCCGGCGGCAGCTTCTGGAGCATCTTCCCGCTGCGCGGCCTCGTCTCCGATGGCTGGCGCCAGATGTCGCTGCCGGCGCTGGCGCTGAACTATGCCTGGCACATGGCCCTGCCGGTCATCGCCATGGTCGTCGGCGGCTTCGCCAGCCTGACCATGCTGACGAAGAACACCTTCATCGAGGAGATCAACAAGCAGTACGTGACGACCGCGCGCGCCAAGGGGCTCTCCGAGAGCCGAGTCCTCTACGGCCACGTCTTCCGCAACGCCATGCTGCTGGTGGTCGCCGGGTTTCCCGCCGCCTTCATCGGCATCCTGTTCACCGGCTCGGTTCTGATGGAGGTGATCTTCTCGCTCGACGGGCTCGGCCTGCTGGGATTCGAGGCGGCGATCAACCGCGACTACCCGATCATGTTCGGGACGCTCTACGTCTTCACGTTGCTCGGGCTGGCCCTCGGCCTGATCGGCGATCTCATGTACGTCGCCGTCGATCCCCGCATCGACTTCGCCCGGCGCGAGGGCTGAGCCACGGTGGCGACCGAGCGCACTATCGGCGTACGGATCGCGCCGCTGACCCGGCGGCGGCTCCACAACTTCCGCGCCAACCGCCGCGGCTTCTGGTCGCTCTGGATCTTCCTCGCGATCTTCACCGTCACCCTCTTCGCCGAGTTCATCGCCAACGACCGGCCGATCCTCGTCCGCTACGACGGCAACTTCTACGTTCCCGTCCTCGTCGACTACCCGGAAACGACCTTCGGCGGCGAGTTCCCGACCGAGGCCGACTACCACGACCCGGAGGTGCGCAGCCTCATCCAGGCGAAAGGATGGATCCTCTGGCCGATGATCCCCTTCAGCTACGACACCGTGGTGAAGGATCTCGGGCGTCCCGCACCGTCGTCGCCGTCGGCGCGCAACTGGCTCGGCACCGACGACCAGGCCCGCGACGTGACGGCCAGGCTGATCTACGGCTTCCGCATCTCCGTCCTCTTCGGGCTCGTGCTCACGCTCCTGTCGACCGCGATCGGCGTCGCTGCCGGCGCGATCCAGGGCTACTTCGGCGGCCTCACAGACCTCCTCTTCCAGCGCTTCATGGAGATCTGGTCGGGGCTTCCGGTCCTCTATCTCCTGATCATCCTGGCGTCGATCGTCGAGCCGACCTTCTGGTGGCTGCTCGGTCTCATGCTGCTGTTCTCCTGGATGTCGCTGGTCGGCGTCGTCCGCGCCGAGTTCCTGCGCGCCCGCAATTTCGACTACGTCCGGGCCGCCCGTGCGCTCGGCCTCGCGCCGTTCAAGATCATCCGCCGCCACGTGCTGCCGAACGCGATGGTGGCGACGCTCACCTTCATGCCGTTCGTGCTCAATGGCTCGATCACCACGCTGACCTCCCTCGACTTCCTCGGGTTCGGCCTGCCGCCTGGCTCGCCCTCGCTCGGCGAGCTCCTGGCCCAGGGCAAGAACAACCTGCAGGCGCCCTGGCTCGGCATCACCGGCTTCCTCGTCCTCGCCACCATGCTGAGCCTCCTGGTCTTCGTCGGCGAGGCGGTCCGCGACGCCTTCGATCCAAGGAAGACCGTGTCATGACCGCGCTCCTCGAGGTCCAAGACTTGTCCGTCACCTTCCGAACGCCGCTGGCGTCGGTCGAGGCGGTGAAGCGCGTCTCCTTCACCCTCGATCGTGGCAAGACCCTGGCGCTGGTCGGCGAGTCGGGCTCCGGCAAGTCGGTGACCGCGCTGTCGGTCCTCCAGCTCCTCCCCTATCCGGTCGCCTCGCACCCCTCGGGCTCCGTCCGCTTCGACGGCCGGGAGCTGATCGGCGCCTCGCCCGAGACGCTGATGGCCATCCGCGGCAACCGCATCTCCATGGTGTTCCAGGAGCCGATGACCTCGCTCAACCCGTTGCACACGGTCGAGCGGCAGATCGGCGAGACCCTGGCCCTGCACAAGCGGCTTACCGCCGCCGCCGCCCGCGCGCGCATCGTCGAGCTTCTGCAGCTCGTCGGCATCAACGATGGCGAGCGGCGCCTCGGCGCCTTCCCGCACCAGCTCTCGGGCGGCCAGCGCCAGCGCGTGATGATCGCCATGGCGCTCGCCAACGACCCGGACATCCTGATCGCCGACGAGCCGACCACGGCCCTCGACGTCACCATCCAGGCGCAGATCCTGGCGCTGATAAAGGATCTTCAACAACGCCTCGGCCTCGCCGTGCTGCTGATCAGCCACGATCTCGGGGTCGTCGCCAAGGTCGCCGAACGGATTGCGGTGATGAACCAGGGCGAGATCGTCGAGCAGGGCCTGGTCGCCGAGATCTTCGCCCGGCCGACGCACCCCTACACCCGGCACTTGCTGGCGAGCGAGCCCAGGGGAGCCCCGGCGCCGGCCGATCCCGCGGCGCCGATCCTGATCTCCTCGGACCGCCTCAAGGTGTGGTTCCCGATCAAGTCCGGCGTCTTCCGCCGCACCGTCGACCACATCAAGGCGGTCGATGGGATCTCGATCGAGGTCCGGGTCGGCGAGACCCTGGGCGTGGTCGGCGAATCCGGCTCCGGCAAGTCGACGCTGGGCCTGGCGCTGCTCCGCCTGCTCAAGGCGGAGGGCGGGATCCGCTTCGACGGACGGGAGATCGGCGGCATCGGCGGCTGGCGGCTCCGGCCGCTCCGCCGCCAGATGCAGATCGTCTTCCAGGACCCATTCGGTTCCTTGAGCCCGCGCATGTCGATCGGCGAGATCGTCGGCGAGGGCCTGGAGGTGCACGAGCCCGGGGTCGCCGAGGCCGAGCGCGAGGCCCAGATCGTCGCCGCCCTGACCGAGGTCGGCCTCGATCCGGCGACCCGCGGCCGCTATCCGCACGAGTTCTCCGGCGGCCAGCGCCAGCGTGTCGCCATCGCTCGCGCCCTCGTGCTGAAGCCGAGGTTGATCATCCTGGATGAGCCGACCTCCGCCCTCGACCGCTCGGTGCAGGCCCAGATCGTCGACCTGCTCCGCGGCCTCCAGCGCCGCCACGGGCTCGCCTATCTGTTCATCAGCCACGACCTCAAGGTCGTCCGCGCCATGTCCCACCGCATCCTGGTGCTGCGCGACGGCCGCCGGGTCGAGGAAGGCCCGGCCGACGCCATCCTGACCGCCCCGCAGCACCCCTACACCCAGGCGCTGCTCGCCGCGGCCTTCGATCTGGAGGCGGCGCCGGCCGGCGTGGTAAGCACCTGACCTCAACTCGGGTTGCAGAACATGTCCGGCGATCGCCTCTCCCTCCACGACACCGCGCGGTGCGACGGCGCCACGGCCGGCGCCACCTGACATGGCCGGCACCGACCGCAAGCAGGCGGGACTGAGCGGCGGGCCGCCGGTGATCCTCAATCAGCCCCAGCTCGGCGAGAATATCGGGCTTGCCGCCCGCGCCATGCTGAACTGCGGGCTGACCGAGATGCGGCTGGTGGCGCCTCGCGACGGCTGGCCGAACGAGAGGGCGCGGTCGGCCGCCTCCGGCGCCGACCAGGTCATCGACGGCGCCCGGGTTTTTCCCCGGCTCGAGGACGCGCTTGCCGATCTGACCCACGTCTTCGCCGCCACGGCGCGGCCGCGCGACATGGTGAAGCCGGTGCTGACGCCGCGGGCGGCGGCGGTCGGGCTGCGCACCCTGATCGCCGAGGGACGGAAGCCCGGCCTTCTGTTCGGGCCCGAGCGCATGGGCCTCACCAACGACGAGATTCCGCTCGCCGACACCATCGTCGCGGTGCCGCTCAATCCCGCGTTCTCCTCGCTCAACCTCGCCCAGGCGGTGCTGCTGGTGGGATACGAGTGGCTGCAGTCGGCCGACGCCACGCCCGACTATCAGCACTGGGGCGGCGGCGACGAACCGGCCGAGAAGGCCGAGCTGATGAACTTCATGGAGCGTTTCGAGGCCGAGCTCGACGACTGCGGCTTCCTTCGCAACCTAGATCAGCGCCCGACCATGGTCCGGAACCTCCGCAACCTGTTCCAGCGCGCTCGCCCGACCAGCCAGGAGCTGCGCACGCTGCATGGCGCCGTCCGCTGCCTGGTCGACAAGCGGAAGGACTGAGCGTCGGCGGTTTCGGCGCCTGGCGGCGCGGGGACAGGCAGCGTTTGACAAGCGAATCCCGGTCCCTATACTCCGCCGCTTCCTTCCCGGGAACGTGAACGCGTCCAACGAGGCGCGTTCCGGCCAATGGCCCTACCGGGACAACAAACCGCCCAATTAAGGACCAACCATGGCAAAGCGCGAGAACGCGAAGTACAAGATAAACCGCCGGCTCGGAGTCAATCTCTGGGGCCGGCCGAAGAGCCCGGTCAACCGGCGCGAATACGGTCCCGGCCAGCACGGCCAGCGCCGCAAGAAGCCGTCCGACTACGGCATCCAGCTGATGGCCAAGCAGAAGCTCAAGGGCTACTACGGCAACATCGGCGAGCGCCAGTTCCGCCGTCACTACGACGAGGCGGTGCGCCGCAAGGGCGACACCGGCGCCAATCTGATCGAGCTGCTGGAGCGCCGGCTCGACACCGTGGTCTACCGCATGAAGTTCGTGCTGACGGTGTTCGCCGCCCGCCAGTTCGTGAACCACGGCCACATCAAGGTCAACGGCCGCCGGGTCAATATCGGCTCCTACCTCGTCAAGGACGGCGACACCATCGAGGTGAAGGAGAAGTCGAAGCAGCTGAACGTCGTGCTCGAGGCGGTCCAGTCGGCCGAGCGCGACGTGCCCGACTATCTCGAGGTCGACCACAAGGCGCTGAAGGGCAAGTTCACGCGGAAGCCCGCGCTCGAGGACGTGCCGTTCCCCGTGCAGATGGAGCCGAACCAGGTCGTCGAGTTCTACTCGCGCTGACCTGAGGTCCGTCGTCGAAGGCGCGAAGGGCGTCGCCGGAAGGCGGCGTCCTTCGTCATTTCAGGGTCAGCCGATCCCGTCGGTGCCGGCGCCGCAGACCACCGCGCAGACCCTGGCGCCCTTCGGCAGGTCGAGCTTGCCGGTGAGCAGGGCCGCGACCGAAGCGGCGCCCGAGAGCTCGGCGGCGATGCCGAGCTCGCGCCAGAGCCAGCGCGCCGCCTCCCGCATGTCGTCGTCGGTGATCAGCACGATGCGCTCGACATGCTTGGCGATGAGGTCGAGGTTGATCTGCCCGGACCGTCGCGCCGAGAGTGTGCTGACCTTGCTCTCGATCCTGTCGAGGGTGACGAGCTTGCCGGCCTTCAGGCTGTCATGGAGCGTCGGCGCGCCGGTCGGCTCGATGCCGATGATCCGAACCGAAGGCTTCGACGCCCTGATCGCCGCCGCCACGCCGGAGATGAAGCCGCCGCCGCCGATCGCCGCCAGGACGATGTCGACATCCGGCAGATCGTCGATCACCTCAAGGCCGAGCGTCCCCTGGCCGTGGATGACCGCCTCGTCCGCGAACGGATGGATGTAGGTCAGCCCCTCGCGCGCGGCGTGGCGCTGCGCCTCGGCGTTCGAGTCGTCCCAGACCTCGCCGAAGACGATCGGCTCGGCACCGAACGCCCGGATGGTCGCGGCCTTCTCCGCCGGCGCGGACGACGGCAGATAGACGACGGCGCGGGTCTTGGCGATCCAGCCGGTATAGGCGACCGCCTTGCCGTGGTTGCCGCCGGAGGCGGTGATAATGCCCTTGCGGATCGCGGCGTCCGGAAGGCTCTTCAACGTGTTGACCGCGCCCCTCGGCTTGAACGACCCGGTGATCTGCAGGCATTCGAGCTTGAGCATCAGGTCGGGGCCGCCGGTCACCGGCGCCGAGCGCATCATCGGCGTGCGGCGGACGAGCCCCTCGATGCGCGCCTCGGCGGCGCGGAAGTCGGCGAGCGTGAAAGCCATGGGCGGCTCTAGGCCGACGGTTGCACGAGGTGGCAGGCGACGTGGTGACCGCCGCCGACGTCGACCAGCGGCGGCTCGATCGTCCGGCACCGCGCCTCGGCATAGGGGCAGCGCGTGTGGAAGCGGCACCCCGCCGGCGGGTTGATCGGGCTCGGCACGTCGCCGGTGAGGACCACGCGCGAGCGCTTCTGGTCGGGCTTGGCGATGGGAATCGCCGAGAGCAGCGCCTGGGTATAGGGGTGCTTCGGCGAGGCGTAGAGGCTGTGCTTGTCGGTCAGCTCGACGATCTTGCCGAGATACATCACCGCCACCCGGTCGGCGATATGGCGGATGACCGCGAGGTTGTGGCTGATGAACAGATAGGTGAGCCCGAACTCCCGCTGCAGGTCCTGCATCAGGTTGATGACCTGGGCCTGGATCGAGACGTCGAGGGCGGATACCGGCTCGTCGCAGACGATGAACTGCGGCTGCAGCGCGAGCGCGCGCGCGATGCCGATGCGCTGGCGCTGCCCGCCGGAGAACTCGTGCGGGTAGCGGTTGGCGTAGGCCCGCGCCATGCCGACGATGTCCAGCAGCTCATGCGCACGCGTACGACGTGAGTCCGCATTGCCGATGCTGTGGATCACCAGCGGCTCGGTGATGATGGTCTCCACCGTCATCCGCGGGTTGAGCGACGAGTACGGGTCCTGGAAGATGATCTGCATCTCGCGCCGGCGCTTGCGCATGTCCTTCGCCGAGATCCGCGCGAGATCGGTCCCGTCAAAGCGGAGCGCGCCGGAGGTCGGATCGATCAGGCGGAGCAGGAGGCGGCCGGTGGTCGACTTGCCGCAGCCGGACTCGCCGACCAGGCCCAGCGTCTCGCCGCGGGCGACGGTGAAGCTGATGCCGTCGACGGCGCGCACGACCCCGGCGTCGGCCGAGGAGAAGAAGCCCTTCCGCATCGGGAAGTGCTTGACGAGGTTGTCGACCTCGATGAACGGCGCCGCCGCGGTCATGACCGGTCCTCGTAGCCGGTATGGCGGATGCAGGCGGCGCGATGTCCAGGCGCCAGCTCGATCAGCTTCGGCTCGACGACGGCGCACGGCTCCTTCGCGTACTTGCAGCGCGGATGGAACCGGCAGCCCGGCGGGAAGTCGTACGGGCTCGGAATCGTGCCCTCGATCGCCGGCAACCGGTCGACGACGTGGTCGAGCTGCGGCACCGATTCGAGCAGGCCCTCGGCATAGGGATGCAGGGGCGTGCGGAACAGGCTGCCGACCGGCGCGGTCTCGGCGACCCGGGCGGCATACATGACGATGACGCGCTGGACGAACTCGGCGACCACGCCCAGGTCATGGGTGATCAGGATCACCGCCATCCCCATCTCCTTCTGGAGCTGGCGCAGCAGGTCGAGGATCTGCGCCTGGATGGTGACGTCGAGGGCCGTGGTCGGCTCGTCGGCAATGAGAAGCTTGGGCGTGCAGGCGAGCGCGATCGCGATCATCACGCGCTGGCGCATGCCGCCGGACATCTGGTGCGGATACTCGTCGACCCGGCGCTCGGCGGACGGGATCTCCACCAGCTTCAGGAGGTCGATCGCGCGCCGGCGGGCGGCGGCGCGATTGAGCCTTTGATGCTGGCGGAGCGTCTCCATGATCTGGTCGCCGATCGTGAACACCGGATTCAGCGACGTCATCGGCTCCTGGAAAATCATCGAAATGCGGGCGCCGCGGATATTCCGCATCTCGGCTTCCGACTTGGCGAGCAGGTCCTCGCCCTCGAACTGGATCGAGCCGGTCGAGATGCGCCCGGGATGGGCGATCAGCCGCATGATGGAGAGCGCGGTCACGCTCTTGCCCGAGCCGGACTCGCCGACGATGCCGAGGACCTCGCCGGCGGCGAGCTCGAAGCTGATGCGGTCGACCACGGTCGCCGAGCCGAAGGCGGTCGACAGGCCGTTGACCGTAAGGAGCGGCGTGGTCATCGCGTCTCCACTTTCATGCGCGGGTCGAGGACATCGCGAAGCCCGTCACCGAGCAGGTTGAGGCCGAGTACGGTGAAGGCGATGGCGACACCCGGATAGAGCGAGATCCAGGGTGCCTCGCGGATGTAGTTGCGGCCCTCCGCGATGATGTTGCCCCAGGTGGGCGTCGGCGGCGGCGGGCCGACGCCGATGAACGACAATACCGCCTCGGCCAGAACCGCGACCGCGAAGATGAAGGTAAGCTGAACGATCAGCGGTGCCATCGAGTTGACGAGGATGTGGCGGAAGAGGATGCGGACGTGCCCGGCGCCCGAGGCGAGCGCCGCCTGGACATAGTCCATCTCGCGCACCACCAGCACAGACGCGCGCACGATGCGGGCGGTCCTCGGCGTGTAGGCGACGGTGAGCGCCAGCACCGCGTTGAACTCAGACGGGCCGAGGGTCGCAGCAAGCGCGATCGCCAGCAGGATCGCCGGGAAGGCCATGAGGCCGTCCATGACCCGCATGATCGGATTATCGAGCTTGCGGAAGTAGCCGGCCGACGCGCCGATCAGCGTGCCGAAGACCGCGTTCATGACGACGACCATGAAGCCGATGCGCAGGCTCACCTGGCTGCCGTAGATGACGCGCGACAGCACGTCGCGGCCGAAATTGTCGGTGCCGAGCAGATGGGTCGCGTTCGGCTCGCCGAGGCGATAGCGGAAGTTGTTCTGGTTCGGCAGGTGCGGCGCCAGGTAGTCGGCGAGGACCGCCATCCCGAGCACGGCCAGGAACAGGCAGAACCCGGTCAGAAACAGCCGGTGACCGAACAGCCGGCGCGGCAGAGTCGACCGCTGGAGCCGGTCGAGGAGAAGCGTGAGTTGCGCCTTAGTCATAGCGCACCCGCGGATCGAGATAGGCGTAGAGGACGTCGACGACGATGTTGACTAGCACGAAAATCGAGGCGGTCAGCAGCAGGCCACCCTGGATGACCGGGAAGTCGCGCCGAAGGATCGCGCCGATGATCAGCCGTCCGACGCCAGGCAACGAGAACACCTGCTCGACCACCACGGCCCCACCGAGGAGGATGCCGACGATCAGGCCGATGATGGTGACGACCGGGATCAGCGTGTTGGCCAGCGCGTGCCGGCCGATCACGATCCACTCCGGCATGCCCTTGGCGCGCGCGGTTCGCACGTAGTCCTGCCTCAACACCTCGAGCATGGTCGCGCGCGTGATGCGCGCGATCAGGCCGGTCTGGGTCAGACCCAGGGCCAGCGCCGGCATCGCCATCGAGCGCACCCAACCGGTGAAGCTTTGGTCGATCGGAATGAAACCGCCCGTCGGCAGCCAACCGAGCGACACCGCGAAGACGTAGATCATCACCAGGCCGACCCAGAAGTCGGGCACCGAGAGGCCGAGGAGCGCAATCGTCATCGCCGTCTGGTCGGTGATCGTGTTCTGGCGGACGGCGGCGAGAATGCCGAGCGTCATGCCGACGAAGATCGACATGAAGAGTCCGGCGGCGGTCAGCGACAAGGTCACCGGCGCCCGCTCGATCATCGCGTCGGTCACCGGGCGGTTGAGCAGGATCGACCGACCAAGGTCACCGTGGAAGAGGCGCACGTAGTAGGCGAGCATCTGCTCAGGGAACGGACGATCGAGACCGAGGTCGGTGCGGATGCGCCGGACCTCGTCGCCCGAGGCCCCGGGACCGGCGATCTCAGCGGCGGGATCGCCCGGGACCAAAAAGATGATCAGAAAGGTGACGAGGGAGACGACGACCAGAACGGGAATCGCCGACAGCAGTCGATAGACCAGATAACGCAGCATCGGCCTACCCGGCTCCCCTCCCTCGCGGCGTCACCATCCTATGGGCGCCCGAAGTCGCGGACCATAAGACAAGCCTTCCCCTGGGCGCAACCCTATCATAAAACATCGTTCCGATCGGAAAAACGACGCGCGAGTCCCAGTCCATGGCTGCCCGGTTGATCGTCAACCCACGCTACGCCGAGGCCGGCTACGGCGCCCGCCAAGACGTCGTTCTTTCCGAGGACGACTACCACGCGGCCGAGCGCACCATCCTTGACTGGCCGGAATACGCGGCGACGCCGCTGATCGACCGCCCCGACCTCGCCAGCGCCTTCCGCGTCGGATCGCTCCGGATCAAGTACGAGGGCGCCCGCTTCGCCGTGCAGAGCTTCAAGGCTCTGGGGCCGCCCTATGCGGTCCAGCGCCTGATCGAGAGGGCGAAGCCGCCGCTGATCCTCTCCTCTGCCACCTCCGGCAACCACGGCCGCGCCGTCGCCTGGGCCGCCCAACGATCGGCCGTGGCCTGCCGCGTCTACATGAACGAGAGCGTCAGCCCGGGGCGGGCCCGGGCGATCGAGTCCTTCGGCGCCACCGTCATCCGCGTCCTCGGCACCTTCGACGACGCGCTCGCCCGCTGCCACGACGACGCCCGGAACGACGGCAGCTACGTCATCTCCGATGCCGCCCAGGACGCCTACCCCGAGGTGCCGGCGCATACGATGCACGGCTACGCCATGCTGGGCCAGGAGCTGGCCGATGCGGCCGACGATGCGACCCATGTCTTCGTCGGTGCCGGCATCGGGGCCCTCGCGGGCGCCGTCGTCGCCCGGCTCTGGCAGTGCCTCGGGGCCGGGCGGCCGCGGGTCGTCGTGGTCGAGCCGCTAACCGCCGACGCGGTGTACCAGAGCGCCGCCAAAGGCCGGCTCACGCGCACCGATGGATCCCTGACCACGGTGATGGACGGGCTCTCCGTCGGCACCGCCTCGCACCTCGCCTGGGAGATCCTGGACGAAGGCGCCTTCGGCTTCCTCGCCATCCCCGATCCTCCGGCGGTCGCGGCCATGCGCCTTGCCCATGAGGACGAATCCTCGCTCGTGATCGGCGAGACCGGCATCGCCGGACTTGCGGGCGCGCTCGTCGCCTCGAAGGATGAGGACATGCGGCGGAACCTCGGCCTCGACCAAAATTCCAGGGTCGTTGCCATCGCCTGCGAGGGAGCGACCGACCTCGAGGTCTTCTACCGCCTGCTCAACGATGCGAGGCCGGCATGAAACGGCCTCGTATCGCGCTTGGCGCCCTTCTCTTCGAAGGCAACACGCTCTCGCCGGTGATCACCGGCCGCGCCGACTTCGCCAGCAAGTACCTCGCCTCCGGTGCCGAGATTCCAGCCAAGCTGGCATCGACCAACACCGAGATCAGCGGCGCGCTCGAGGTGTTCCGCGGCGCCGACGTCGAGGTCGTGCCGCTCATCGCCACCCATGGCGGCGCCGGCGGCCGGGTTTCGGCCGGCTGCTACGGCGAGCTCCGGGACGAGCTCCTCGGGCGCCTCAAGGCCGCCGGTCCCGTCGACGGCGTCTACCTCGCCCTCCATGGCGCCTTCATCGCCGAGGGCACGGACGACGCCGAGGGCGAGATCCTCGCCGCGGTCGCCGCCGTCGTCGGGCGTGCGGTGCCGATCGCGGTCTCTTGCGACCTCCACGGCCACATCACCCCGGCGATGACGCGCCACGCGCAGATCCTGATCGGCTACCGTGAGTATCCCCACGACGACACGCGCGAGACCGGCGGGCGTGCGGCGACCCTGCTGCTCAGGGCCATCCGCGGCCAGATCCGGCCGGTGAGCCGGTTCCGGCGGGCGCCGATGATCCTGCCGGCCCAGCGCCAGCGCACCAAAGGCGACGGGCCGATGCGGGAGATCATCGATCTCGCCCGTGCCCGCGAAGCCGACGGCAGCGTGCTTGCCGCCAGCTATTTCTGCGTCCAACCCTGGCTCGACCTGCCGGGCGTCGGCGTCACCGCCGTCGCGGTCGCTGATGGCGACGCCGCTGCCGCCGATCGCGTCGCCGAGGAGATCGTCCGGCTGCACTGGAACAAGCGCCGCGAATTCCTGGTTTCGACCGAGCAACCGGCCGAGGCGATCCGCAAGGGCCGCGCGCTCGCCGGCGGCCCGGTCATCCTCGCCGATGCCGCCGACTGTGTCGGCGGCGGCGCCTCCGGCGACTCCTCGGTGGTGCTCCGCGCCCTCATCGAGCACGCCCCCGACCAGACCGCTGCCATCCACCTCGTCGACCCGGAGACGGTGGCCGAGGCCCGGAGGGTCGGGGTCGGCGGCCGATTCCGCGCTCGTCTCGGGAACCGCCTCGCCACCCTGGGCGGGCCGCCGGTCGTGGCCGAGGTCACGGTCGAGCGGATCGAGCCGAAGGCGGCATTCCGCTACTCGGGCGGGTTGATGGGCGGGGTCGAGGCCGCGATCGGCGATGCCGCGGTCGTCGCCATCGGTCCGATCAAGGTCCTCTGCACCTCGCTCTCCTCCTACGAGTACGCCGACGAGCACTTCCTGGCCCTCGGCCTGGACCCCCGGCGGATGAAGTTCGTCGTGGTCAAGAATCCGATGAACTACCAGCAGGTCTATGCCGGGGCGCCGGCGATGTTTGTGCTGGACACGCCTGGGCCGACCACATGCAATTTGGCCTCGGTCGGCTGGCGGCGGCTCGACCGGCCGTGCTTCCCGATGGAGGACGGTTTCGAGCCGGTCTTCGCCAGCGGCTAGAGTGGCGCGCGACTTGCCTTTTCCAATGTGAAAAGCCACTCTGCGGCGCGCGTCGGCAGGATTGGGTCAGGACTGGGGTTGCGATGCGGCGGAACGATATCTGGCAGGCGCGGGTCGACCTCGCCGCCGCCTGCCGCTGGGCCCATCGGCTCGGTTGGCAGGCCGGGGTCTGCAATCATTTCAGCATGATGGTTCCGGGGTCGGACGACCTTTTTCTGGTCAACCCGGAAGGCCTTTATTGGGCGGAGGTTACCGCGTCCAACCTCGTCGTCTGCGATCTCGGCGGCAAGGCCGTGGAGGGCCAGCACAAGGTCGAGGATACAGCCTTCTACCTGCACGCGCCGGTCCACCGGGCGAACAAGAAGCACAAATGCGTGCTGCACACGCACATGCCCTATGCGACGGCGCTCTGCCTGATCGAGAATGGCCGCATCGAGGCGGTGAACCAGTCAGCGCTCGCCTACATCGACCGCACCGCCTATGACGAGGACTACTCGGGGCTCGCGCTCTCCTACGACGAGGGTCTGCGGGTCGCGCGGCTCATGGGCGACCACACCACGGTCATGATGCGCAACCACGGACCGCTGGTCGCCGGCGAAACCGTCGCCGAAGCCTTCGACCGGCTCTACTTCCTCGAGGACGTCTGCCGGGTGCAGCTTATCGCCATGCAGGCCGGCCGGCCGATGAAGCGCGTCGCCCAGCCGATGATCGAGGCGGTGCGCGGTGTCATGGAGAGCGGCATCGGCTATGCCGACAAGCATCTGGCCGGGATCAAACGCATGCTCGACCGGCTCGAGCCCGATTACAAGAACTGAGGGAGCCCGCGCCATGACCGCCATCCGCAAGATCCCAGAGAGCGACGCCGCCGAGTGGAAGGCCCGAGTCGAGCTGGCGGCGACCTTCCGCATCGCCAACCGCATGGGCTGGAACGAGGGCATCGCCAACCATTTCTCGGTGGCGCTCGGCCCTGAGCGCTATCTGCTCAACCCCTACGAGCTGCATTTCCGCGAGATCACCGCGTCGAACCTGCTGGTGGTCAACGGCAAGGGCGACGTGCTCTCGGGCGAGGGCCAGGTGCGGCGCGTCGCATTCTACCTGCACCCGCGCCTGCACACGCTCCTGCCGCGGGCGACCGCAATCATCCACGCGCATCCGCCCTATGCGACGGCCATCACCTGCGTGAAGAACGGCCGCCTCGATCCGGCCCACGCCATCGCCATGTTTCTGGCAAAGCAGATCTGCTACGACGACCAAATGGGCGGATCGGTCGACGAGGGCGAGATCCAGCGCATCGTCGAGCTGGTCGGCGAGAAGTCGGTCATCATGCACGGGATGCACGGGATGACCACGCTCGGCGCCACCATCGCCGATGCGTTCGACTCCTTCTACTTCACCGAACGCTGGGCGATGTACACCGTCATCGCCCGCCAGACCGGGCAAGAGCTGCACGCGCTCCCCGAGCGTCTGTTCAAAGACACGACGGTGCGCGACAAGGACCTGAATCCACCGGCCCAACAGGCGCATCTCAACGCCTGGATGCGCGTCCTCGACATGGACGAGGCGGACTACAAGAGCTGATGGCGGAGGTCGTCAGCCTCCCGAGACTTCGGAAAGCCAAGGCCCGCGTCGAGCGCGAGAAGGCGGCCGAAGCCAACCGGCTGAAGTTCGGCCGGACCAAGGCAGAGACCGAGCGAAAACGCCTGGAAGAAATCCGTGCCGAGCGCGCGCATGAGGCGCACAAGCTCGACGACGAACGCTAGTCGCCGAGAGCCACGCCTTCGCGCCTTGGATCGGCGCCGCCGACCAAGCCTTTCTTCGTCACCACGATGGCCTGAATGCCCGAGGTGAACTCGGCGATCCGCGTCTCGTGACCGAGCGCGCGGAGCGAGGCGGCGATCGCCATCGCCGAAGGCCCGTCCTCGATCTCCGTCGGGCCGTTGCGGCTGCCGATGTTGGGGAAGGAGATCGCCGACTGCACGTCCTGGCCCCAGTCGAGGGTGGCGACGATCATCTTCGCCACATAGTTGATGATGAGGCTGCCGCCGGGCGAACCAACGACCAAGACCAGGCGGCGGTTCCGGTCGAAGACCACGGTCGGCGCCATCGAGCTGCGCGGCCGCTTGCCGGCCTCGACCCGGTTGGCGACCGGCTTGCCGTTCTCCTCCGGGGAGAACGAGAAATCGGTGAGCTGATTGTTGAGGAGGAAGCCGCGCACCATCAGGCGCGAGCCGAAGGCATCCTCGATCGTCGTCGTCATCGAGACGGCGCTGCCCCAGCGATCGACGATCGAGATCTGAGTCGTCGACGGCAGCTCCAGCGCATCGTCGGCGCCGAGCGACGCGGTCGACTGCGGCGGTGTGCCGGGCTGAGCGACTTTAAGCGACGCATCCGGCTTGATCTGGGCAGCGCGAGTCCGGAGGTAGCCCCGGTCGGTCAGTCCTTTGACCGGCACCGGCACGAAATCGGCATCGGCCATGTAGAGGCCGCGGTCGGCATAGGCGAGCCGCTCGGCCTCGGTCACCAGATGGAGCCCGCGGATCGACCACGGCGCCTCGGCCTTGAGATCGAAGCTCTCGAGGATACCCAGGATCTGCAGCAGCGTGAGCCCGCCGGAGGATGGCGGCCCCATGCCGCAGACCTCCCAGCGCCGATACGCACCGCAGACCGCCGGCCGCTCCTTCGCCTTGTACCCGGCTAGATCGGCCTCGGTCAGGTCGCCGGCATTGGCGGCGGCGCCGACGGTCGTCACGATGTCGCGGGCGATGTCGCCGGCGTAGAAGGCATCCGCCCCGTACCCGGCGATGGCGCGAAGCGTGTCGGCCAGCGGCCGGTTGATCAAGACCGTTCCGACCGCCTTCGGGCTGCCGTCGGCGTTGTAGAAGTAGTCTTTCGCCGTTGGCGACTTCGGCAAGTGCTGCTCGGACCTCAGGAGCCCGTAGAGCCGAGGGGAGATCGGGAAGCCCTTCTCAGCGAGCTCGATCGCCGGCTCGAACAGCTTTGGCCAGGGGAGCTTGCCATGCGCCTTGTGGGCGAGATCGAGGCCGCGGAGCACGCCGGGCACGCCGACCGACCGGCCGCCGACCACCGCGTCGTAGAACCGCATCGGCTTGCCGTCGGGTCCGAGGAAGCGATCGGGCTTCGCCGCCGCCGGCGCGGTCTCGCGTGCATCGACGGTCGTGAGCGCCTTGTTCTCCGCATTCCAGATCACGACGAACGCGCCGCCGCCGATCCCCGAAGACTGCGGCTCGACCAGGTTGAGCACCATTTGGGTCGCGATCGCCGCATCGACGGCGCTGCCGCCTTCGCGGAGAATGCGCCGTCCGGCCTCGGCCGCGAACGGATTTGCCGCCGCCACCATCTGATGGCGCGCATGGGCGAGCGCTTTCCCGGAGGTGCCGCGCGCCGCCTCCGGCTGCGCCGGCTGCTGGGCGAGACCGGGGCCGGCGAGGAGGAGGGCGACGAGGCCGATCGACAGCTTGATCACGACATGCGTCCTTCGGCGCTAGCGATCCCGTCGGCGCACGATCGGATCGACCGCCTGCGCCTCCATGTCCCAGGGAAAGAGGATCCACGTGTCCTGGCTGACCTCGGTGACATAGGTGTCGACCAGCGGCCGGCCGGCGGGCTTGGCGTAGACGGTGGCGAAATGCGCCTTCGGCAGCATGGCGCGCACCGCTTTCGCGGTCACGCCGGTGTCGACGAGGTCGTCGACGATCAGCAAGCCCTCGCCGTCGCCGTCGACGCGCTTCAGCACGTTCACGCTTCCCTGGCTGTGGTCCTCGTAGGTGGAGATGCATACCGTGTCGATCAGCCGGATCTCGAGCTCACGGGCGACCACCGCCGCCGGAACCATGCCACCGCGGGTCACCGCGACCAGCCCCTTCCAGGGGCCCCTCTCGAGCAGCCGCCAGGCGAGCGCGCGCGAATCCCGATGCAGCTCTTCCCAGGAGACGGGAAAGGTACGGGGCGGTCGAGGATGGTCGATCACGAGGGCCTCACGCGTGGGACGCGCCATAATAGAGGGTGACGGTGTGCCGTGCCTCGGCGAAGAAGAGCCAGCGCTCGACGACCACGCCGAGCGAGCCCGAGACTGCGGCGGCCAGCGACAGGATCGCCGCCGGGCCGGAGGCGCTGACATCGGCGAGGAGCGACAGGAGGACCGGCAGGCCGAAGCCGACGAGCATGACGATCAGCCGTAGCCTGGCCGCATGCTTGCGGGCGACCCGGTATCCCATCTCCTTCAGGAGATAGTTCGATTCCGTGTGCGGCGGATCGAGCACCCGGACCTTGCCGATGGCGCCGAGGCCGGTCGCGGTCTCCGGCGTGCTGTCGGCCCTGCTGCGATCGAGGAAGGTCCAATAGCCGCGCTTGACGGCCGCCCCGGCGAATCCCAGCAGCGCCGCCAGCGGGCTGGCCGCTGGAAATTGCGGTCCGAAAGCATGAACGAGGAGCGCCAACCAGAGCGCGCCGGTGTACAGGCCGAGCAATAGATAGATCGGCACCGTCCACGGATTGCGCCAAGCGTGCACCGGCTTGAGCGAGGCGTAGATCATCGCGGTGCAAACGGTGGTAGCGACGGCGCCGAGGATCGTCAACGCCGCTGCCGGCGCCGAGATGCGGCCGGCGACGATCCAAGTTCCGGCGAAGGCGAGCGCCGGGAGAAACGTCAGAGTCGCCGCCACGCCCTCGCGGCTGAGCCACGAGCTCCGCCATTGGGTCAGCGCGCGCCAGGCGCGCTCGGGGTGCCCGAGATGGCCGAGCGAGGAGAGAAGGCCGGCGCCGACCAGACCGAGGGCCCAACCGAAGGCGAAGATGCCGAAGGTCGCATCCGCCGGCAGATGTCCGGTCAGAGACCCCGCCGCGAGCAGCGCCAGTAGTCCGTAGCCGGCGCCCGACGCAGTGGTGAAGAAGATGATCGAGAGTGCCGGATGCATGTCAGCGCGAGAGCGCGCGATCGAGCCAGGCGAGGATGCCCTTGGCCGCGACCTCCTCCGACGGCTTCAGCGCCGCCGCCGCCTGGCGCTTGGGCGTGCGCGGCGGCAGGTACTTGTTCACCGGCCGGTATCCGAGCTCGGGCATCAGGTCGATGCCGCCGCGCGCCTCCACCAGCTTGGAGACGGCGCTGTCGGGATCGCCGAGATCGCCGAAATGGCGGGCCGAGACCGGGCAGGTGGAGACGCAGGCCGGCACGCGATCGACCTCTTCCAGCGTCTCGTTGTAGATCCGGTCGATGCACAGCGTGCACTTCTTCATCACCCCGTCGACCTCGTCGAACTCCCGCGCGCCGTAGGGGCAGGCCCAGGAGCAGAGCTTGCAGCCGATGCAGGTGTCCGGGTTAACGAGGACGATGCCGTCCTCGGCGCGCTTGTAGGAGGCGCCGGTCGGGCAGACGGTGACGCAGTCCGGGGTCTCGCAATGCAGACACGAGCGCGGAAAGTGCACGGTGCGCCCGCACTCGTGGTCGCCGGCCTCGAAGGAGTGGACACGGTTGAACCAGACTCCGTCGATGTCCTTGCCATAGGGATCGAGGTCGGTCAGCGGCGCCGAATGGCCGCCGTCGTTCCACTGCTTGCAGTTGACCGCGCAGGCGTGACAGCCGACGCAGATGTCGAGATCGATGACCAACCCGAGCTTCTTCGCCCCCGGCGCCTTCGGCAGATCGGTCATACGCGCCCCCGGAAGCGGGCGCCGTGGCGAAGCAGGCGGGCCGGCTCCGGCGCGCCTGGCGGGCGCGGCAAGGCTGCGAACCTGGGCTCGGATTGCGGCACGCCATCGGCCTTGCTGATGCGGACGCGGAGGTCGTACCACGCCGCCTGTCCGGTGACGGGATCGGCATTGGGAGAACCGTCGGCGAGCACATCGCCGATCAGGTGGTTCAAGAGAAAGCCGCGCTTCGACTCCGGCGCGTCCTTAGCCAGCCCCCAGGCGCCGGAGCGCTTGCCGATGGCGTTCCAGGTCCAGATGGTCTCGCCGTTGACGCCCTCCATCACCTTGACTTGTGCCTTGACGCGACCGATCCGGCTTTCGATCCAGATCCAGTCGTCATCGGCGATCCCGTCCCGCTCGGCCAGACGCCGGCCGATATAGATGCGGTTGGCGCCGTGGATCTGGCGGAGCCAGGCGTTCTGAGAGCCCCAGGAGTGGTACATCGCCATCGGCCGCTGGGTCAGCGCCGACAAGGGATAGGCCGCCGCATCTTCATGCTCGAAGGGCGGATACCAGATCGGCAGGGGGTCGAAGAACCTCTCGGTGCGCGCGCGCAGCCGATCGGGCGGCTGGATCGGGCCGTGCCCCTGCGCGGCGAGGCGAAACTTCTGCATCGGCTCGACATAGAGCTGAAGAATGATCGGATCGGTCGATCCCAAGAAGCCGACGCTCTTGGCGAAGGCGAGATAGGACTTGTTGGCATGCTTGAAGTAGCGCTGATCCGCCGGCAATTCGTGGTGCCAGAAGCAGCCATTGGCAATGTAGCGCTTGAGCTGATCGGGATTGGGTGCGCCCATTCCCTGGCTTTCACCGTCGGCGCCACGCCAGCCCGCCAAGGGTCCGATGCCGGGCGCGCGCTCGTGACGGACGAGGTAGTCCGCATAGCCCCCGGGATACTTTGCCGAGCCGTCGCCGTTGACCATGCCGGGCAGGCCGAGGCGGACACCGAGATCCAGCACGACATCCTGGAACGCGCGCACGTCGCGGTCAGGCTTCACCACCGGCTGCCGGATGGCGTCGGCGGGGCCGTCGGCATCGCTGATCGGGCGGTCGAGCAAGGAGACGCAGTCCCAGCGCTCGAGATATGTGGTGTCCGGAAACACCAGGTCGGCGTAGGACACCATCTCCGAGGCATAGGCGTCGGAATAGATGATGTGCGGGATCTTGTAGGAGCCGGATGCATCCTTGTCCGTCAGCATGGCGAGGGTCTCCGGCACGTTCATTGCCGAATTCCAGCTCATGTTCGCCATGTACATGAACAGCGTGTCGATCGGATAGGGATCGCCGGCCCAGGCGTTCCGGATCACCAGATGCATGAGCCCATGGGCGGCGATCGGCGCCTCCCATGAGAACGCCTTGTCGATCCGGCAGGGCGTGCCGTCGGCTTCGACCAGCAGGTCCTCGGGACCCGTCGTGAACCCGAGCGGCGGCCCCTTCATCGGCTGGCCCGGCGCGGTCTGGCCGGGCTTGCCCGCAGGCCGCACGGCGGGCGGCGCCGGCCTCGGATAGGGCGGCTTGAAGCGGAAGCCGCCGGGCACATCGATGGTGCCGAGCAGCATCTGCAGCATGTGGATGGCACGGCAGGTGTGGAAGCCGTTGGCATGCGCGGAGATCCCGCGCATCGCGTGCATGGCGACGGGACGGCCGACCATCGTCGCGTGCCGGCGCCCGGCCCAGTCGGTCCACGGCACGTCGAGCGTCACGGTCTCGGAGAAGGCGACCTCGGCCAACTCGGCGGCGATCCGGCGAATCGTCTCAGCGGATACACCGGTGATCTCCGCCGCCTTCTCCGGCGCGTAGGCCGGATCGAGATAGCGCTCGGCCAGAAGCTGGAAGGACGGCACCGCCTCGCGCCCGTCCGCCAGGCGATAGCTGCCCGCCAGCGCCGGCGACACCTCGGCCGACAACGCGTCGCCGAGCGCGTTCGTCCGCTTGTTCCAGCAGAGCGGCCGGCCTTTTTCGTCGCGCGCGAACAGCCCGTCCCCGGCCGTTCCCGGCGCCCGGACCACAAGCCAGGGCGCGTTGGTGTAGCGGACGAGGTAGTCCGCATCGACCCTGTCGGCCTTCAAGAGCTCGTGGACGATCGCCAGCACCAGCATGCCGTCGGTGCCGGGGCGCACGCCGATCCACTCATCGGCGATCGCCGAATAGCCCGTGCGCACCGGATTGACCGAGACGAACTTGGCGCCGCGGCTCTTGAGCTTGCCGAGCCCGATCTTGATCGGGTTGGAGGCGTGGTCCTCGGCAACGCCTAACATCAGGAAGTAGCGCGCGTGATCCCAGTCGGGTTCGCCGAACTCCCAAAACGAACCGCCGATCGAATAGAGCCCGGCCGCTGCCATGTTGACCGAGCAAAAACCGCCATGGGCGGCGTAGTTGGGCGTGCCGAAGGCCGAGGCCCACCAGCCGGTCAGCGCCTGGCTCTGGTCGCGGCCGGTGAAAAAAGCCAGCTTCCTCGGATCGGTCCTCCTTATGTCGTTGAGCCAGCCGGTGGCGATCGACAGCGCATCGTCCCACTCGATCTCGCGGAACTCGCCGGAGCCTCGCTCGCCCGTCCGCAGCAGCGGCTTCCGGAGCCGCGCCGGCGAGTTGTGCTGCATGATCCCGGCCGAGCCCTTGGCGCAGAGCACGCCCTTGTTCACCGGATGGTCGCGGTTTCCCTCGATGTAACGGAGCTGGCCATCCTTCAGGTGCACCTTGATGCCGCAACGGCAGGCGCACATGTAGCACGTGGTGGTCTTGACCTCGTCGGCGCTCGGCACCGACAGATCGACCCGGTCCGGGGGTGACAGAAAACTCACGTGACCGCGTCCAGCTGTTCCTGGGTCAGGTTGCCTGGCACGACGGTGATGGGCACGCGGATCTTACCGGCCGCCTTGCCGATCAGATGGCTGATCAGCGGCCCCGGGCCTTCCGGTCCGGTGCCGGCGCCGAGGACCAGGATCGAGATCGCCGGCTCCTCGTTCAGGATCTTCAGGAGCTCGTCGCGGCGGTTGCCCTCGCGGAGATAGATTACAGGGATCTGGCCGGCGTCCTCGACGATCACGTCAGCGAACTTCTGGATAGACTCTTCCGCTTCCTGGCGCTTCTCCTCGCGCATTATTTCGCGCACGCCCATGAAATGCTCGAACTCCGAAGGATCGATGACGTAAAGCAGCGCCACCCGCCCGCCGGTCGCCTTGGCCCGGCGGCTGGCGTAGCGGAGCGCAACGCGCATCTCCTCGGTCTCGTCGACGACGACGAGGAAGGTGCGGTTGCTCTTGGGCGCAGGGGTCGCGGGTGCGTCGCTCATGCCATCAGATCCTGCGGAAGGCGACAGCCGCCGTCCAGCCGGCCGCGGTGGCGATGAGGATGGCGGCGAGGCCGTAAAGCGCCGAGTCCTGATGGGCGAGGTCGAAGACGTCGGCGCTGAAACCGATTTTGCTGACCAGGAGCGGCGTGGTCTGGACGGTCACCACCTGCCCCTCGCGCACGAGGAAGACCTGGACCCGATAGGTGCCGGTCGCGACCTTGGCCGGCAACGCCATCCGCGCCCGGAACAGCCGTTCGCCGAGGAACGTCACCTTGCCGGGCTCGGTGGCGAAGAGGCCGTCGCGTTGGCGCGCGCGCACCAGGGCCTGGCGGAACTCCGGGATGTCGTCCCGTCGCGCCTCCGGATTCGGCGGCAGCAGCCGGATGTGGTCGACCCCGATCTGGTGACGGTCGAGCTGGTTCGCCGCCAGAACCTCGTCGATCGGCTTTGAGGTGGCGATGCCATAGAAGGTCGGTGCGTCGGCGAACAGCATAGCTTCGCGATTGACCCAGATTCCGGCGAGTCGCCCCTTGCGGCGGACGATCGTCGGCTTCGGCGGGCCGGTGACGACGACGACCACGTCGCCGGGACCGTCGGTCGCTCCGAACATGACGATGTCGGCACCGGTGAAGCCCGCGGTGATCGCGACCAGGTGCTGAGAGAGGTCGGCGACCAGCGGCTGCGCGCGCGCCGCCATTCCCTGCACCAGAAGAATCGCGATCACCGAAAGAAATATCGGGCTGGAGCTCCTCATCCCTGGCCTTCCGGGGCGAGGGAGTAGAAGTCGTCGGGAGTGGTGAACAGGTCAAAGGCGAGCTTCAGGCCGACGCCGAGGACAAGAAGGGCCAGCAGGATCCGCAGCTGCTCGCCCCGGAGCCGCGCGCCGAACCGGGTGCCGAACTGGGCGCCGACGACGCCGCCGACGATCAGCAGGAGCGCCAGCATCACGTCGACCGTCTGGTTGGTGACCGACTGCAGGATGGTGACGTTGGCGGCGACGAACAGCGTCTGGAACAGCGAGGTGCCGACCACCATCTGCGTCGGCATGCCGAGGATGTAGATCATCGCCGGCACCAGGATGAAGCCGCCGCCGACGCCCATGATCGCGGTCAGGATGCCGATGGCGAAGCCGACGGTGAGCGGCAGGAGCGCGCTGATGTAGAGCTTGGAACGACGGAAGCGGAGCTTGAATGGGAGTCCGTGGAGCCAGTAGTGCTCGTGCAGCTTCCTCTTGCGCACGCCCGTCGTCGCGCGGCGGAACCAGGTCCGCACGCTCTCGACCAGCATCAATCCCCCGACGCTGCCGAGAAAGATGACGAAGCAGAGGCGGATCACCAAGTCGACCTGACCGGCCTGGCGCAACAGCGTGAAGATCCAGATGCCGAGGGCGGACCCGACAAAGCCGCCCGCCGCAAGGGCGAGGCCCATCTGCACGTCGACGTTCTGGCGGCGCCAATGGGCGAGCACGCCGGAGACCGAGGAGGCCAGGATCTGGGCGGCGCCGGTGCCGACCGCGACCGGCGCGGGGACGCCGAGGAAGATCAGGAGCGGCGTCATCAGGAAGCCGCCGCCGACGCCGAAAAGGCCGGACAGGAAGCCGACGCCGCTACCGACCACAAGAAGGGTGAACCAGTTGACCGACAACTCGGCGATCGGGAGGTAGACGTGCATCAGGGGAAGGGGTGCGGAAACCGGCTGGAAAAGGTCATTGTGCGCCCTCGTCCGGACCGGCGCAAATGCTTAGCGCTCAGTCGGAAGCCCTTCGGCCCGCCATGCCTTGATGCCGCCGGCAAGACGGAAGATCTCGCCGTCGTATCCGGCAGCGCGCAGGATCTCCGCCGCGCTGCCGCAGCGAATGCCGGCGGCGCAGTGCAGCACCAGATGGGTTCCAGGGGCAGGGCGCGCCTTGGCCGGGTCGAAGGCGGAAAGCGGCACCAGGCGGGCTCCGGGAATGCGTTCGGCAGCGAACTCCGGCGGCTCCCGGACGTCGACCAGGGTAAGGCTGCCGCTATCCGCCCATCCGGCGACCGTGTGCGCATCGACGAAGCCGACGGTGGCGGAATCGACCATCACTCATCCTCTCGTTCGCGCTTCAACGCCCACCACGGCCGCGCCGGCAACGGTCCCTTGGTATCCGGCGTCTCGCGCGAGATCGGCGTGATCTGATCGATCCGTTGCGGGACGGCGGCCAGCACGTCGGCAACCGTCGGCGGCGGTCGCTTTCCGTAGCCGGGAGCGACGTCATACACGGCCTGAAGCGACCGGGCAATCCAGGCAGCGTACTCCCGGAGGTCGGTCTTGGTGATGGTATCCGAGAGAAGCGGCAGGTCAGCCCAGGCGTTGTGCAGCCACTCGACCTTCTCGCGCGAGGTCTGAGCCTTGGCGAGGCTGCTCTTGCCCTGATCGACCTTGTCGAGCGCCTGGTGACGCACGGTCTGGGATTCGCGAACCACGTCGCGGAGCCGCCTGGCCTTCTCGGTCGCCACCCGAGCCTGGGTACGGTTGCACTTGGTCGCTAGCTCGGCGATACGTTCGAAGTCGTCGTCGGTCAGATCGGCGAGGCGCTTGTTGAAATAGGTCAGGTCGAGGCTGCGCGGCGATAGCGGCTGGAGGAGCTCGGCGATCTTGTTGACCGGCGCATTGCCGCCGGGAAGCCGGGAGCATTCAGCCGCCGATGGCGGCGGGATCGGCGGAGCCTGCGGACGCACGGGCGCCGGTTGCTGCGCCACGGCCATGCCGATGACGACCACCCCCAGCCAGGCGGCAAACATCCCCATCCCGGCACTCTACTTCAACTCCGCATCGCCGGCCAAAGCGGTTGACCGCCCCTGACGGCAAGCGCCGCCGGGTTGCCGCCGATGCGGTAGGCGAGTTCGGCCGGCCGCGTGATGTTCCAGAGGACGAAGTCGGCGGCCTTGCCGACCTCGAGCGTGCCGTGGCTGGCGCCGAGGCCGAGGGCCGCCGCCGCCTCACGCGTCACCCCCGCCAGCGCCTCTTCCGGCGTCAACCGGAACAGGGTCGCCGCCATGTTGAGGACGAGCAGAATCGAGGTCATCGGCGAGGTACCGGGATTGCAGTCGGTCGCCAGCGCGATCCGGACCCCCTCGCGCCGCAGCAGGTCGACCGGCGGCAGCCTGGTCTCGCGGATGAAATAGAAGGCGCCCGGCAGCAGCACCGCGACGGTGCCGGCCGCCGCCATCGCCCTGGCGCCGGCTTCGGAGAGGTATTCCAGGTGGTCAGCCGAGAGAGCGCCATAGGCGGCGGCGAGCACCGCCCCGCCCTGGTCGGAGAGCTGCTCGGCGTGCAGCTTGACCGGAAGGCCGAGACCGCGCGCCGCCTCGAACACCTTCCGGGTCTGCCCCAACGTGAAGCCGATTCGCTCGCAGAAGGCGTCGACCGCGTCGACCAGCCCCTCTGCGGCAGCGCTCGGCAGGATGTCCTGGCAGAGGAACTCGATGAAGGCATCGGCACGGCCGTCGAATTCCGGCGGCAGCGCATGGGCGCCGAGAAACGTCGTGCGGACGGTCAGCGGCAGTGTTGCGCCCAGCCGTCGGGCAACCCTCAGCATGCGTGCCTCACTCTCTCGGTCGAGGCCGTAGCCGCTCTTGATCTCGATGGTGGTGACGCCCTCGGCCTGGAGGTCGGCGATCCTCCGGCGCGCGCTTTCGTATAGCGCGGCCTCTGAGGCGGCCCGGGTCGCGGCCACCGTCGAGCGGATGCCGCCGCCGGCCCGCGCGATCTCCTCGTAGCGGGCGCCCTTGAGCCGAAGCTCGAATTCGTGCGCACGGTCGCCGCCATGGACGATGTGGGTGTGGCAGTCGATCAGGCCGGGGGTGATCCAGCGGCTGCCGCAGCTCCGGACCTCCCGCGCCAGGGCCTCCGGCCGGCCCGGCAGATCGACGCGGCGGCCGACCCAGGCGATCCGCCCGCCCTCGACCGCGATCGCGCCGTCCTCGATCGCCCCATAAGGAGCCTCGCCGACCGTCATGCTCGCCAGATGCGCGTCCAACCAGAGGGTGTCCCACATCCGGCGGTCTCCTTGTTGGCCCACTCACCTGTAGATAAGCTCCGCCGCGATGTCTCGGGAAGCCCCCCGGCGCCTCCTCGCCCCGATCGCCCTTCTCCCGGACGGCTGGCACGCCGATGTCGGCCTCGACCTGGATGACGACGGAACGCTGACCGCGGCCACGCCCGGCGCCGCGGCGTTTGGCCGCGAACGGCTGGATGGGCCGGTCCTGCCGGGCCTTCCGAACCTGCATTCGCACGCCTTCCAACGGGCGATGGCGGGTTTGGCCGAGCACCGCGACGACGACCCGGAGGACGACTTCTGGTCCTGGCGACGCCTGATGTACGGACTCGCGGCCACGCTCCAGCCGGACGAGGTCGAGGCGATCGCAGCGCAGCTCTATGTCGAAATGCTGGAGGCTGGCTACACCGCGGTCGCCGAATTCCACTACCTCCATCATCAGCCCGACGGCCGCCCTTACGACGATCCCGCGGAGCTGTCCGAGCGGGTGATCGCCGCGGCCAGGCAGGCGGGCATCGGCATCACCCACCTGCCCGTCCTCTACATGACCGGCGGATTCGGCGGCAAGGCACCGACCGAAGGCCAGCGGCGTTTCCTCAATCCACCCGACCGGTTCCTGAAGCTGGTCGACCGCGTGCGGACCCGCCATCGTGGCGATGCCGAGGTCGCGGTCGGTATCGCCCCCCACTCGCTGCGCGCGGTGCCGCCTGAAGCACTGGCCGAGGTCGCGGGTGCGGTCGACCCGACGACGCCCGTTCATCTCCATATCGCCGAGCAGACCGGCGAGGTCGAGCAGTGCCTCGCCTGGTCCGGGCAGCGCCCGGTCGAATGGCTGCTCGCCCACGCCCCGGTCGACCGGCGCTGGTGCCTGGTCCATGCGACGCATCTCACGCCAGAGGAGGTGGGCCGCGCCGCGGCCAGCGGCGCTACCGCCGGGCTCTGCCCAACGACCGAAGCCAATCTCGGCGACGGCTTCTTCCCGGCCGAGGATTGGATCGCCGCCGGCGGCGCCATCGGAATCGGCTCCGACAGCCACATTTCCGTCAGCGGCATCGAGGAGCTGCGCTGGCTCGAATACGGCCGGCGCCTGCTGGCCCGCCGGCGCAACCGGCTGACCACCCGAACGGGCGCTCACGACCTGTTTCAGGCGGCCCTCTCCGGCGGCGCCCGCGCTTGCGGTCGCGCCATCGGCCGCATCGTCACGGGTGCCCGCGCGGATCTCGTGATCCTAGACGGCGAGTCACCGGCGCTGGCCGAGGTCCCGGCCGGGCAATTGCTCGACGCGCTCGTCTTCGCCGGCAACGCCAACCCGGTGAAGCACGTCATGGTCGGCGGCCGCTGGCGGGTGCGTGACGGCCGGCACCTCGACCGGGATGCCGTCCGCGCCCGCTACCGCCGCTCTGTTGCCGCCGTACGCGGACGCCTATGAGAGAGCGCCCTCGAGCTCCAGCAGCTTCTGCTTGATCGGGATGCCGCCGGCATAGCCCGTCAGCGTGCCGTCGCTCCCGATCACCCGATGGCAGGGCACGATCAGCGCGATCGGGTTGGTCGCGTTGGCCCGGCCGACGGCGCGGAAGGCACCGGGGCGGCCGAGCTTCTCGGCCAGCGCCGCATAGGTCGTGGTCTTGCCGTAGGGGATCTTCATCAGCGCCGCCCACACCCGCCTCTGGAAAGGCGTGCCCTCGGCGGCGAGCGGGAGGTCGAAGCTCCGCCGTCTGCCGGCGAAGTACTCGGCGAGCTGGCGGGCGACCGGCGCCAAGGCGCGGTCGTCGCGGTCACCGCCGTTGGCGGCGATCCAGTCGCGCTCACGCTTGCTGACACCGAGATGGGTGAGCCTACCGGCGCCGTCGATCGCGGCGGCGAGGGGCCCAATGGGCGTTTCGATGACGCCCCAGTACTGCTTGCTCATGGCCGGAAAGATAGCGCCGGCAGGCCGTCGCTTCTTCCCGGATCTGGCGGTCGATTTCCGATCAGGCGCGGTTCATCCGGTTGTCGACCAGGTCCCTGACCACGCCTGGATCGGCGAGCGTCGAGATGTCGCCGAGCTGATCGTGCTCATTGGCGGCGATCTTCCGCAGGATCCGGCGCATGATCTTGCCCGAGCGGGTCTTGGGCAATCCCGGCGCCCACTGGATCAGGTCGGGCGTGGCGATCGGGCCGATCTCCTTCCTGACCCAGAGCACCAGCTCCTTCCGAAGCTCCTCGGTGGTGGCCTCGCCGGCCTTGAGCGTCACGTAGGCGTAGATGCCCTGGCCTTTGATCTCGTGCGGATATCCCACGACCGCGGCCTCGGCGACCTTCTTGTGGGCGACCAGCGCGCTCTCCACTTCGGCGGTGCCGAGCCGATGGCCCGAGACGTTGATGACGTCGTCGACCCGGCCGGTGATCCAGTAATAGCCGTCGGCATCGCGCTTGGCGCCGTCGCCGGTGAAGTACATGCCCTTGAAGGTGGCGAAATAGGTCTGGCCGAAGCGCTTGTGGTCGCCATAGACCGTGCGCATCTGGCCCGGCCAGGAATCGAGCAGCACGAGATTGCCTTCGGCCGCGCCCTCCTGGAGCTTCCCGTCGTTGTCGACGATCGCCGGGCGTATGCCGAAGAAGGGCTTGGTCGCCGAGCCCGGCTTGGTCGGGATGGCGCCGGGCAGCGGGGTGATCAAGATGCCGCCGGTCTCGGTCTGCCACCAGGTGTCGACAATCGGGCAACGACCGTCGCCGACCACCCGGTGATACCAGAGCCAGGCCTCCGGGTTGATCGGCTCGCCGACCGAGCCGAGGAGCCTGAGGCTGGTACGGCCGGTCTTCTTCACCGGCGCCTCGCCGTCGCGCATGAGCGCGCGGATCGCGGTCGGCGCGGTGTAGAAGATGTTGACCTTGTGCTTGTCCACCACCTGCCAGAAGCGCGAGGTGTCCGGATAGTTCGGCACGCCTTCGAACATCACCGTGGTGGCGCCGTTGGCGAGCGGACCATAGACGATGTAGCTGTGCCCGGTGACCCAGCCGACATCGGCGGTGCACCAGTAGATGTCGCCGTCGTGGTAGTCGAACACGTATTGATGGGTGATCGAGGTGTAGACCATGTAGCCGCCGGTGGTGTGCAAGACCCCCTTCGGCTTGCCCGTCGATCCCGAGGTGTACAGGATGAACAGCGGGTCCTCGGCGCTCATCTCCTCAGGTGCGCATTCGGCCGGCACCTTGGCGCGTTCCTCGTGGTACCAGAGGTCGCGGCCCTGGACCCAGCCGATCTTGCCGCCGGTGCGCTTGACCACCACCACGGTCTTGACCGAGGGGCATTGCCGGAGCGCCTCGTCGACATTCGCCTTGAGCGGCACCGGCTTGCCGCCGCGGAGACCTTCATCGGCGGTGATCACCAGGTTGGAATCGCAGTCCTGTATGCGGTTGATCAACGAATCCGGCGAGAAGCCGCCGAAGACCACGGAATGGATGGCGCCGATCCTGGCGCAGGCGAGCATGGCGATGGCCGCCTCCGGGATCATCGGCATGTAGATGGTGACGCGGTCGCCCTTCTTGGCGCCGCGGCCCTTGAGCACGTTGGCGAGCCGGCAGACGTCCTCATGCAGCTCCCGATAGGTCACGTGCTTGTGCTCGGCCGGGTTGTCGCCCTCCCACAGGATGGCGGTCTGGTTGCCGCGGGACTTGAGGTGGCGATCGAGACAGTTGACCGAGGCGTTGAGGGTGCCGTCGTAGAACCAGCGGATGCGGATGTCGCCGGTGTAGTCGACGTCCTTCACCTTGGAGAACGGCCTTATCCAGTCGATCCGCTTCGCCTGCTCGGCCCAGAAGCCTTCCGGGTCCCTGATCGAACGCTGGTACAGCCCATCGTACTTGGCGGCATCGATCCAGGCGCGGCCGGCAAGGCTCGGCGGAACGGGGAAGAGTTGCGTCTCGGACATGGCTCGGGCGTTCCCTCGGAAGATCGTCGTTGACGGTCGGCCCTTGTGAGGGCGGGCCGTGCGTGGCGGGCGAGGAATTATCCATGGAACACACGGGTCGAACAAGGTTTGCACCGTCCGTGCCCAAGAGATGACAGTCCCGGGCCGCCTCTGTAGGTTGCCGGCCATGCGCGGATTGAGCCTGGCCCTGACCCTCGTCCTCGTCCTGCTCGCGCGCCCGCCGTCGCTCGCGGCGGCCGAGGCGCCGGCGATCAACAGGGCCGAGATCGAAGCCCTGATCGGAACGCTCGAGAACGACGCCGAGCGGGCGAAGCTGATCGGCCAACTGAAGCTCCTGATCGAGGCGCGCCAGCCGGCCCCGGCCGAGAGCCCGGTCGAGGAGCTTTCGCAGCTCGCCATCGACACGCTTGCGGTCCGCATCAACCGATTCTCGGTCGACCTCTGGGACGCCCTCGACTTCGGCCTGGCGGGTCAACGGATCAACTCCTGGGTCCAGCGCCTCGCCTTCGACCCGTACCTGCGCGGCCAGCTCCTGGAGACCTTGCTCCGCCTGCTCGCCGTCTTCGGCGCCGCGTTCGCGGTCGAGGCGGTGGCATGGCTCGCCCTGTCGCGCCCGAGGAAGACGCTCGAGGCCCGCATCCCGGGCCACACCTGGTCGAAGGCCGGCCACCTCGCCATGCTCGCCGGCGTAGAGCTGGTGCCGCTGTTGCTCTTCGCGGTCACCGCCAACCTGGCGCTTCCGGCGACCGCCAGCCTGTCCAACAGCACCGCCGGCCTCACCGCGGAGCTGATGGCGGCGACCCTTCTCAACGGCTTCGTGCTGGCCCGAGCCATCGCCCTCCTCGCCCGGCTGGCGCTCGCCCCCGGTGCGCCCTCCCTCCGCCTGCCGCCGATCGACGACGAGACGGCTCAGTACCTGCACATCTGGGTCCGAAGGTTCACCGATCTCTGGATCTATGGCGCGACCGTACTGGATTCGCTGGTGCCGCTTGGCCTGCCGAAGGTCGGCCATGCCGTCACTGTCCGCCTGCTCGGCCTCACGCTTTCCACGCTCGCCGTTATCTTCGTCCTGCAGAACCGCCAGACGATCGCCGCCCTCCTCAGGGGCGACGGCGAAAGCGCGTCCGAGCCGGGGCTCCAGCACGGCATCCACCTCCTGCGCCAGGGTCTCGCCGGATGCTGGCACGGCCTCGCCATCTTCTATGTGGCGATCATCTATCTGGTCTGGGCTCTCGAGGTCACCGGCGGCTTTCCATTCATCGTCCAGCGCACGTTCGGCACGGTCGGGGTGGTGCTCGGTCTCTGGGCGCTGTCGGGCGGTCTCCGCGTCGTCGTTCGTCGCGCCTTCACTGTCGCCGACGAGCTCAAGGCCCGCTACCCGATGCTGGAGAGCCGCGCGAACCTCTATCTGCCGGTTCTCCGTCGGGTTCTCGCGATGGTCGTCTGGATCGGCGGCGCCGTCCTGCTGCTGCAGCTCTGGGGCGTCGACAGCCTGATCTGGCTCACCTCCGACCGGGGGCGGCGCCTGGTCGGCATGCTCGTCACCATCGGATTCGCGGTCGGCCTCGGCGTCGTCGTCTGGGAGACCGCGAGCGCGGTGATCGAGCGCACCATCCGCCGCCTCGACCGCCTGGATACCCGCAACGCCCGGCTTCGCACCTTCCTCCCGCTCCTCAAGACCGTCATCTTCGCCGCCGTCATCGCCATCGTCGGCCTCACGGTCATGGCCGAGCTCGGCATCAACATCGCTCCGCTTCTGGCCGGCGCCGGCGTCGTCGGCCTCGCCATCGGCTTCGGCTCCCAGGCCCTGGTCAAGGACGTCATTACCGGTCTGTTCATCTTGTTCGAGGACACGATCAACGTCGGCGACGTGGTCGACCTCGACGGCAGGTCGGGATCGGTCGAGGCGATCACCATCCGCACCATCCGGCTCCGCGACGGCCAGGGCAGCCAGATCACCATCCCCTTCAGCGCGGTCACCACCATCAAGAACATGACCCGCGACTACGGCTACCACGTCTTCGACCTGTCGATCGGCTACGACCAGGAGGTCAAGGCGATCGAGGATATCCTACGTGAGGTCGACAAGCAGATCCGCGAGGACCCGGAATGGAAGGGCCGGATCCTGGCGCCGATCGAGATTCTGGGCCTCGACAAGTTCGGCGACTACTCCATGCGCATCGGCGCCCGGGTCAAGACCGGGCCGAGCCAGCAATGGGCTGTAGGGCGCGAGTACAACCGGCGCATTAAGGCCGCCTTCGACGCTGCCCGCATTACGATCGCCTATCCGACCAGCGTGCAAATGACCCGAGGGACCGCCGACGACGGAGCGGCGGGGGTCTGATTGCGATTCACCTGCCGATCCTGCGATTAGATGAGAGCAAGGGGCGGGGGCGCCGGAACTCCGGGGCCGGCGGCCGATCCAGCGCGGCTGCCCGGCTTCAGAACTGGTCTTCCGCCAGAGCCAACGTCGCCGCCGGCTGGGTCGCCGGCCACAGCAGCGACGACGCCTGCACCAGCATGTGCTCGGCAAAGAAGCGGGCGGTCGTCTTCTTCGCGGAGAGGAACTTCCCGTCGCCCTCGCCGAGCTCGAGGTGAGCCGCGGCCGCGGTCGCGTTCCTGACCATCACCCAGCCGCCGGCGACCAAGCCGAACAGCTTGAGGTAGGGCACGGCGCCGGCGATCGCCCGCCTCGGATCCTCGGGGAAGGTCCTGACGATCCACTCGGTCGCCTGGGCCAGCGCCGAGTGCCCGTCGGCGAGCGCTCCACGCATGGCAACGAAGTCCTCGTCGGTCAGGAGGTCCAGCTCGTCGATCGTGTCCTGGACGAGCTGCAGAAAGACGCGGGCCGTCTCGCCCTGGTCGCGGGCGACCTTGCGACCGACCAGGTCGTTTGCCTGGATGCCATTGGTGCCCTCGTAGATCGGCAGGATGCGGGCATCGCGATAGTATTGCGCCGCGCCGCTTTCTTCGATGAAGCCCATCCCGCCATGCACCTGGATGCCGATCGAGGCCGCCTCGACGCCGAAGTCGGTGGCCCAGGCCTTGACCACGGGGATGATCAGGTCGAGCAGGGCCTGGACGCGCTTGCGGTCGTCGGCATCCGGCGCGTGGCGGGCGCCGTCGATCCAGGCGGCGGCCTGGAGCGTCAGGCCGCGGGCCGCCTCGGTACCCGCCTTCATGGTCATCAGCATCCGCCTGACGTCCGGGTGTCGGATGATCGCGACGGGACCGGCGCTGCCGGCGACGTCCCGGCTCTGGACCCGCTGGCGGGCGAAGGCGCGCGCGCGCTGGTAGGCGCGCTCGGCGATGGCGACGCCCTGCAGGCCGACCGCGAGCCGGGCGTTGTTCATCATGGTGAACATGTATTCGAGGCCGCGGTTGGCCTCGCCGACCAGGAAGCCGATGGCGCCGCCGTCGTCGCCGAAGGCCATGACGCAGGTGGGGCTGCCGTGGATGCCGAGCTTGTGCTCGAGCGAGACGCAGCGGAGGTCGTTGCGCTGGCCCAGCGAGCCGTCCGGCGTCACCAGGACCTTCGGCACGACGAAGAGCGAGATGCCGCGCGTTCCCGCCGGCGCGTCCGGCAGGCGCGCCAGCACCAGGTGGATGATGTTCGGCGTGTAGTCGTGCTCGCCATAGGTGATGAAGATCTTCTGCCCGATGATCCGGTAGTGGTCGCCTTCCGGCACCGCCCGGGTGCGCACCTGGCCCAGATCCGATCCGGCCTGCGGCTCCGTCAGGTTCATCGTGCCGGTCCACTCGCCGGCGACCATCTTCGGCAGGTAGAGCCGTTTCTGCTCGGGCGAGCCGTGGGCGGCGATCGCCTCGATGGCGCCGTTGTTGAGCAGCGGGCAGAGCGCGAAGGCGAGATTGGCGGCATTCCACAATTCGGCGAGCGCCGTCTGCACCAGCCAGGGAAGCCCCTGGCCGCCATGCTCGGCCTCGAAGGGAACCGCGTTCCAACCGGCGGCGGCGAACTGCCGGTAGGCGTCGGCGAATCCGGGCGAAGTGCGCACGGCTCCGTTCTCGAGCTTGGCCGGCGTCAGATCGCCGGCACGGTTGAGCGGCGCCAGCACCTCGCCGGCAAAGCGGCCGCCTTCCTCCAGGATTTGCCTGACGGTGTCGGCATCGATGCCCGCGAAGGCCGGCAGCGACAGCACATGATCGAGCCCGCCCACGGCACGGAGCTGGAAGTCGAGGTCCGCCAGCGGCGCCGTGTAGTCGGACATCGTCAGATCACTTTGCCTGGATTCATGATGCCGAGCGGGTCGAGCGCCGCCTTGACCTTCCGCATCAGGGCAAGCTCGACCGCGCCCTTGTAGCGCGGCAGCTCCGCGCGCCGGAGACGGCCGATGCCGTGCTCGGCCGAGATCGACCCCTGATACTCGGCGACGCAATCGTGCACGACTCCGTTGATCTCGCCCATGAGGGCGAGGAAGGCCTGGCTGTCCATGCCCCTCGGCGCGGCGATATTGTAGTGCAGGTTGCCATCGCCGACATGGCCGAAGCCGTGGATGCGGGCCTCCGGCAGGCGCGCGAGCACGCGCCCGCGGCACTCGCGATAGAACGCGGGAATGCGGCTTACCGGCACGGCGATGTCGTGGCGGATGGCAGGGCCCTCCCCCTTCTGCGCCTCGGCCATCGAATCCCGGATCTTCCAGAACATCGCCGCCTGCGCCTGGCTCTGCGCAACCGCGGCGTCGAGCACGAGGCCGTCCTCAACCGCCTTGCCGAGCGCCGCCTCGACGTGCTCGGCGAACCCGGCGTCCTCGTCGGCGGTGCGGCTGACCTCGATCAGGGCATAGTGGTCATAGACCCGGCTCATCGGATCGGCGACGCCCGGAATGTGGTCGAGCGCCATCTGCAGGCAGTTCCTCGGCAGGTACTCGAAGCTCGCCACCTGATCGCCGGTCGCCGAGCGCATCCGCACCAGGAGCTCGATCGCGGCATCGAGATCGCGGAGCGCCACGAACGACGTGCGCTTGTCCCTGGGCTTGGGGAAGAGCTTGAGGACGGCGGCGGTGATGATACCGAGCGTGCCCTCGGCACCGAGGAAGAGCTGCTTCAGGTCGTAGCCGGTGTTGTCCTTGCGCAAGCCCCGGAGCCCATCCCAGATCGTGCCGTCCGCCAGCACCACCTCGAGCCCGAGCACGAGATCGCGGGCGTTGCCGTATTTGAGCACGGCGACGCCGCCGGCATTGGTCGAGAGGTTGCCGCCGATCTGGCAGCTGCCCTCGGCGCCGAGGCTCAATGGAAAGAGTCTGTCGGCTTCCTCGGCGGTGCGCTGGAGCGTCTGCAGGATGCAGCCGGCCTCGACGGTCATGGCGTAGTTGAGCGGGTCGACGGCGCGGACCCGGTTCATCCGCCCGAGATTGACGACGACCGCGGCCTCGTCCTCGTAGGGGATGGAGCCGCCGGTCAAGCCGGTATTGCCGCCCTGGGGCACGATCGGGACCAGGGCCTCGGCGCACAGGCGGACGACCTCGGCGACCTCCTCGGTCGACGCCGGGCGGACGACGACCGCGTTCTTCGCCCGCCACAGGCCACGCCATTCAGTGAGGTACGGCGCGCCATCGGCGGAATCGAGGAGGCCCCGGCCTACGGCCGCCTCAAGACGTCGGACGAAATCCGGCGCGAGGGACGCAGGAGCGCGGGCGGCAACCGTCATCTGGATTTCCCGATCAGCGGTCAATCCGATGTATCGGTTTCCTCCGGGTCGGGCAAGCCGACGCCGACCAGCGCGGCCATGGATAGCGCGATGGCCGCCAGCCACCAGAACTGCCAGGCGCCGTAGCTCGCCATCGACACCGCGAGCACGCTCACCAGCATCGCCAGCCGGATGCCATGCGCCACGCGGTTCTCGACCCGCCCGAGGGCGACACCGATGGCGGCGACCACAAGGGCCAGCAGCACCGATCCGACGATCCCGAGCTCGACCCGGAGCTGGAGCGCGGCATTGTGGGTGTGGAGCGGCAGCGCCTGGCGGGTCCACTCGCCATCCCGGGTCTTGAAGGTGACTTCGCGGTCGCCGCCGGGAAGCTCGCGTGCCGCCTCCAGTCCCCATCCCAGCCACGGCCGCTCGTCGATGCGATCGACCGTGAACTGCCAGATCATCAGCCGGTGGACAGCGGACGGCTTGATCTTCAGGTGCAGTTCGTCCAGGCCCGCCAGGATCGCGACGCCGAGCGGGGCGGCGAGGACACCGGCGACCGCCGCCGCGATCACCATCCGGCGAACCGACCGCGGCATCGCCATCCCGGCGAGGCCGGCCGCAAGCCCGACGAAGCAGGCGAGCAGCGCGGTGGTGTTCTCTAGGAGCGCCAGCGCTCCGAACGCGGCGGCCAGAAGGGCGATCGCCGGGATCGCGCCGCCGAGGCGGTAGAGCGCATAGATCGCCGGCCACACCATGAGCGCGAGCACGGTCGCCGCCCGGTTCAGCATCACCGGCGTCGGCTCGCGCGCGCCGATCAGCGCGCGACCGAGATGCAGGATCGCCTGGCCGGTGGTCGCCTCGATCAGCAGGATCGCTACGCCGACCGCCGTGCCGGCGGCCAGAGCCCCGGCGAGGCGGCGCCGTCCCCGTCGATCCAGCCGGAGCGCCTTGTCGATGAGGATGCCGCCGGCGGCGAAGGTGAGGGCCAGCCGTGCCGCCATCGAGGCGCTGCGGGCGGGATCGATCGACCAGAGCGCGCTCAAAGCGCCCCAGGCGACGAGGGCGCCGAGCACGGCCGCGGCGAGGGCGAAGCTGCGACGGACCCGGCTCGGCCAGCCGTCGCCGACAAGGATGCCGAGGGCGACCGCCAGCATCAGCGGCGCCAGGCCCAGGGGAGCGGCGATGGCGAGCGGAAGCGCCAGCCCGACCGCAAGGTCGAGCGCGCCCGAAGCGAGTCGGGGCGAGCGGCCGAGCAGTCTCACGTCCCGCGGCCTTTCAGCCCGGGCGTGCCCGGTCGCGGCGCGGCGGCGCGGCGGAGCCGGTCGTTGATCGCACGGCCGAGCCCCCGCTCGGGGATCGGCATCACCGCGATGCCGTCGAGGTCGCTTCGGTCGAGCCGCCGGAGGAAGGCAAAAAGGTTGGCGGCAGCCTCGGCGAGATCGCCGGTCGGGCTGAGATCGAGGGTTGCCGCGGCGCCGGTCGGCGCCCTCGGCCCGAAGGCGAGCAGCGCCTCGCCCGGGCGCGCCGCCGTTGCCTCCAGGCGCACCGGGAGAGCCGGCGCATAGTGGCTGTCGAGCTGGCCGGGCGACCGCAGCGGCCCGTCGCCGGCCGCCTCCAAGGCTCCGACAATCGCTTCCACCGCCTCCGCCGGCACGCCCCCTGGTCGCAGCAGCGCAGGCCGCGCGCCCGAAAGGCCGATCACCGTCGACTCGACCCCGACGCGGCAGGGCCCGCCATCAAGGACCAGCGCCACCTTGTCGCCGAGAGCCTCGCGCACATGGGCGGCGGCGGTCGGGCTCAGCTGACCTGAGAGATTGGCCGAGGGCGCCACCAGCGGGCGGCCGAAGGCGCCGAGCAGCCTGAGCGCCAGCGGATGATCGGGGACGCGGACCGCCAGCGTGTCGAGACCGGCCGAGGCGAGCAGGCTCACCGGGCAGTCGGGCTGGCGCGGCAGAACCAGCGTCAGCGGCCCCGGCCAGAAGGCACGCGCGAGCTGCCTTCCCGGCTCGGAGAACGCGACCAGCCGCTCGGCCGCCGCCAGGTCCGGTACGTGGGCGATCAGCGGGTTGAAGGTCGGCCGGCCCTTGGCCTCGTAGACGCGGGCGACCGCCGTATCCGAGGTCGAATCGGCGCCGAGGCCGTAGACGGTCTCGGTCGGGAAGGCGACGAGCCGGCCTGCCGCCAGGGCCGCTACCGCCTCTTCGATTGCGGAGTCCCTCAGAATCGTCATGTTAGCGGGCGCATCTTGTGGGCCAGATGCGGGCTCCGCACAATAGGACCGATTCGAGAGGGGGACCGATGACCGCGCGTGTCGTGACGGTGGCGCAGCAGAAGGGCGGCGCCGGGAAGACGACCCTGGCCGCCCACCTGGCGGTTGCCTGGGCCCGGGAGGGGTACAAGGTCGGCGTCGTCGACATCGATCCGCAAGCGAGCCTGACCAAATGGTTCGCCGAGCGCGCCCGCGTGAAGGATGCGGTTCCGATCGAGCTCCGTTGCGTCGGCGGCTGGCGCGTGCAAAGCGAGGTCGAGAAGCTGGCGAGGACCGTCGACCTGGTGGTGGTCGACAGCCCGCCCCATGCCGAGACCGAATCGAAGATCGCCGTCCGCGCCGCCGATCTCGTCCTGATCCCGGCGCAGCCGAGCCCGATGGATCTGTGGGCGACCAAGGCGACGATCGACCTCGCCCGCTCGGAGAAGCGTGCGGCGCTGGTGGTGCTGAACCGC
Organism: Alphaproteobacteria bacterium; assembly: GCA_009694025.1. Lineage (GTDB taxonomy): Bacteria > Pseudomonadota > Alphaproteobacteria > SHVZ01 > SHVZ01 > SHVZ01. Next base: position 54,159 of record SHVZ01000008.1, read on the forward strand.
ATGCCGGCCCGCGGCAAGCTCGCCGAGCAGATGCGGGGCAAGTATGCCGAGCTCGGCGCGCCGGTCGCCGAGGCCGTGCTCGGCAGCCGCGTCGCTTTCGCCGCCGCCCTTCTCGAAGGGGTCGGCATCTCCGAGCACGCGCCGTCGAGCGCAGCGGCCCAGGAGATGGCCGCGCTCGCCGCCGAAATCTTCAGGCGGCTCGGCCCCGAGCAATGAAGCCGTTGTTGAAGAACTTGGGCTTGCCGTAGAGCAGCGGGCCGCCCTCCTTCGCCTCGACCCGGCCACCGGCGGCTTCCAGGATCGCGTGACCGGCGGCCGTGTCCCATTCCATGGTCTGGCCGAAGCGCGGATAGAGGTCGGCCTCGCCGGCCGCAAGCAGGCCGAACTTGATGGCGCTGCCGCAGAGCACCCGGCCTTTGAGCGGCAGAGTCTTGAGATAGGTCTCGAACTTCTCGCTGGTGTGCGAGCGGCTGATGGCGACGACCAAGCCGTCCTCGGCCGGGATGCGAGCCGAAAGCACTTCCCGTTGCCCCCCCGTCTCCCGCCAAGCCTCGCCGCTGCCGCCGGCATACAGGGAGTCCAGCACCGGCGCATAGATCACCCCGGCCACCGCCTTGAAGTCGACGACGAGCCCGGCGACGACGGCGAACTCGCCGTTGCGCTTGACGAACTCCTTGGTGCCGTCGAGAGGATCGACCAGCCAGAAGCGGCCGCCCGACACGTTGGGGAACCTGCCGGCCTCGACCTCCTCCTCGGAGACGACCGGGATGTCCGGCGTCAGGCGATGCAGCGCCTCCAGCATCACCGCCTCCGAGGCGTGGTCCGCTGCCGTCACCGGCGAGCCGTCAGTCTTCCTGGTGACGGCGAATTCGCTCTCGTAGTGCTCGAGGACCGCCGCCCCCGCCCGACGCGCCGCCGCGGCGACCGCCGGCAGGAGCTTCGCGACCTCCAGCGCCACGCTACTCCGCCGCCCGCTTCGCCGAGGCGGCGCGGATCGCGGACCAGACCTTCTGCGGCGTCGCCGGCATGTCGATGTGACGGATGCCGTAGGGCTGGAGGGCGTCGACCAGCGCGTTGATGATGGTCGGCGGCGCGCCGATCGCCCCGGCCTCGCCGCAGCCTTTGAGACCGAGTGGGTTGGTCTTGCACTTGACCGGGTTCATGTCGAAGGCCAGGTCCGGAACGTCGCCGGCGCGCGGCAGGCAGTAGTCCATCAGCGAGCCGGTGACGAGCTGGCCGGTCTCGTCATAGACGCAGCTTTCCAACAAGGCCTGGCCCAGGCCCTGGCCGATGCCACCATGGACCTGGCCACGGAGCAGCATCGGGTTCAAGACGGTGCCAAAATCGTCGACGATGGTGTAGCGCTCGACCTGGACGGTGCCGGTCTCCGGGTCGACCTCGACCTCGGCGATGTGGCAGCCGTTCGGGTAGGTGGACGCCGGCGGCTGGAACATATTGGTGCCGTTGAGCCCGGCGTCGACGCCAGCCGGTCGCTTCTTCGGATCGTTGGCGGCGGCCGCCACCTCGAAGAGCGTCATCCGTCGGTCGGTACCGGCGATGGCGAAACGGCCGTCGGCGAACTCGATGTCGGCCACGGCCGCCTCCAGCACGTGGGCGGCGATCTTCTTGCCTTTGTTGATGACGTCGGTCGCCGCCCCGTCGACACAGACGCCGCCCACGGGAATCGAACGCGAGCCGCCGGTGCCGCCGCCGGACTTGACGGTATCGGTGTCGCCCTGGATGACCTTGATCCGATCGATGTCGATGCCGAGCTTGTCGGCGGCGACCTGGGCGTAGGCGGTTTCGTGGCCCTGGCCGTTCGATTGCGTTCCGACGGCGACCGTGACCGCACCCGAGGGCTCGACGTCGATCCAGGCGTTCTCCGGCCCGCCGCCGCTGCAGGCCTCGACGTAGCAGGCCATGCCGATGCCGCGGACCTTGCCCTTCTTCTGGGAGGCCGCCTTCCTGGCGCCGATGCCCTTCCAGTCGGCCGCGGCCATGCACTTCTCCATGGCGGCGGCGAACTCGCCCGAATCGTACGTCTCGCCGAGCGCGGTGGTGAACGGCATCGCCTGGGGCTTGATGAAATTCTTCCGGCGGATCGCGTCCGGGGTGAGCCCGAGCTCGCGCGCGGCGATATCGGTCAACCGCTCGACCACGTAGGCGGCTTCCGGCCGGCCGGCGCCGCGATAGGCATCGATCGGCACCGTGTGGGTGAAGACGCCCCTGACATGGGCGTGGATCGCTGGGGTCGAATAGAGGCCCGCCAGCATGCCGGTGCCAGCCATGGTCGGGATGAACGGCCCGTAGTTGGAGAGATAGGCGCCGAGATTGGCGACGGTCTCGACCTTGAGTCCGAGGAAGGTGCCGTCCTTGGCAACCGCCAGGCGCGCCCTCGTCACGTGGTCGCGCCCCTGGGTGTCGGAGAGGAAGGCCTCCGAACGATCGGAGGTCCACTTGACCGGACGGCCTATCTTCTTCGCCGCCCACAGCACCAGCGCGTGCTCGCGGTAGAGGAAGAGCTTCATGCCGAAGCCGCCGCCGACATCGGGCGTCACCACCCGGATCTTCTCCGGCTTCACCTTGAAGACGCTCTCGGCGATCAGGCCCTGGATCGTGTGGGAGCCCTGCGAGGAGGTGTAGAGGACGTAGCGGTCCTCCTTCGTCTCGAACGCACCGAGCGCGCCGCGCGGCTCCATCGAATTGACGATGATGCGGTTGTTGACCAGCTCGAGCTCGACCACTTTGTCGGCCGTCTTGAAGGCGGCCTCCGCCGCCTTGGCGTCGCCGAGCTCCCAGTCGAAGACCTGGTTGCCCTTGGCCTCCGGCCAGACCTGCGGCGCACCCTTGACCGCCGCTCCCTTGGTGTCGGCGGCGGCTGGTAAAATCGTCCAGTCGATGTCGATCAGCTCGGCGGCGTCGCGGGCCTGGGCCAGTGTCTCGGCGACGACCAGCGCCACCGCATCGCCGACATGGCGGGCGGTGTCCTCGACCAGGATCGGGTAGGGCGGCATCGCCGAATTGGAGCCATCGCGGTTCTTGAGCGGCACTTTGCAGGGAATGCTGCCGAGACCGTCGGCCTTGGCATCGGCGCCGGTGAGGACCGCGAGCACGCCTGGCGCCTTCTTCGCCGCCGCAGTGCCCTTGATCTTGAAGGTGGCGTGCGCATGGGGCGAGCGCACGACGAAGGCCGCCGCCTGCCCCGGCAGGTTGATGTCGTCGGTGTAGCGGCCACGCCCGGTGATGAAGCGCACATCCTCCTTGCGGCGGACGGACTGGCCGAAGCCGAACTGACCCATCGGAGGCTCCCCTTGGAAGTCGACCTTGAAGAAGACGGCGGATGATAGGCGGGCGAGGCGCCCGAAGGCTAGGCTTGGTTCTTGATGCGCACTGCCATCTCGGCCAACCCCGCCGGGGCCGCCGGCGGAATGTTGGCGATGTCGTAAGCGACCGTTCCGTCCGTGACTTTCGCGTACATCTGCGAGGTCAGGTCGTGGCCGTCTTCCATCGGCACCACATGCAGATGGGCGTGCGGCACGGCGAAACCGCCGACAAGGAATCCGACCCTGGGCGGCGCGAGCGTGACGCGGATCTTCCTTGCCAGACGCTGGGCCACCATCAACACCTTGGTCGAGGCCGCGTCCGGCAGGTCGGAGAAGTGATCGACATGCGCCTTCGGGATGACCAGCGTATGGCCCGGCCGGATCGGGCGGATGTCCATGAAGGCGAAGCTGTCCTCGTCGTCGTGCACGACGTGGGACGGGATCTCGCGCCTGGCGATCTTGCAGAAGAGGCAGCTTGCGGACATGGCGCCCTATCGTGGATGTGGCCAAGCGGGACTGTAGCGCCGAATGCGGGGATGCATCCCCGGGTTTCCGATAGGCTGATGCGCCGTCCCTCCGCCGGAGATCCGCCATGAGCTTCGAGACCTGGCTCGCCTTTGCCGTCGCCTCGTTCGTCATCGTGACGATACCCGGCCCGACGGTGCTGATGGTCCTCTCCTACGCGTTGGGCCACGGACGGCGCGCCGCCTATTCGATCGTCGCCGGCGTGGCGCTCGGCGATTTCACCGCAATGACCGCCTCGATGCTCGGGCTCGGCGCCCTGCTCGCAACCTCGGCGGCGCTCTTCACCGCCGTGAAATGGATCGGCGCGGCTTACCTCGTCTATCTCGGGATCAAGCTCTGGCGGGCACCGGTCGAGTCCGGCGAAGAGATCGCCGCCCCGCCTACGTGGAGCCGTCGGCGGATCTTCGCCAACGCCTATGTCGCCGCCGTCCTCAATCCCAAAGGGATCGTCTTCTACGTCGCCTTCTTCCCGCAGTTCCTCGACCCGGCGCGGTCGCTGCCGGCACAGATGGCGATCCTGGTTCCGACCTTCGTCGCCCTTGGGGCCTGGAATGCTCTCATGTATGCGCTCCTCGCGTCGGCGGCCAAGCGCATCATCCGCAAGGCGTCGGTCCAGCGCACGATCAACCGGATCGGCGGCGCGCTCCTGATCGCCGCCGGCGCGCTGACGGTGATCTGGCGGCGGGCTCCCGCCTAGCCGAGCCGCTTCTCCATCCGGTAGTTGGCGAAGTCCTGGCCGCGCAGGCTCACGGTCTGCGGGGCGATGACGCGAAAGCCCTTCCGTTCGAAGAACGGCCGCGCGGTGATGCTGGCCTCGGTGTAGAGCCGGTCGAGGCCGAGCCGCGCCGCCTCCGCCTCGACCTGACGCAAGAGAGCGCCGGCAACGCCCCGTCCCTGGTGGTCGGAATGGACGTACATCATGTCGACATGGCCGTCGGGTTCGAGGTCGGTGAATCCCGCGATCTCGCCGTCGACCTCGGCGACCCAGGTCGGCCGGCTCGCGCGGCGCGTGGCCCAGCTCTGCCGGTCGACCGCATCCGGTGCCCAGGCCTTCACCTGATCCTCGGTATAGTCGCGGATGGCGATGCGGCGCACCGAGTCGCGGAACAGCCGGATCAACCCATCGAGGTCGGCCGGGACATAGAGACGAATGATCATCGGATCTTGATATCGAGCTTCGCCAGGTTGTCGCGGGCGGCATCGGCAGCCGCGCTCCCGGGCGCCCGCTGCAGAACCGAAATCCAATCGGCGCGCGCCCCGGCGTCGTTGCCGGCAAGACGCCGGAGGATGCCGCGCTCGATCAATGCCTCCGGGAACCCCGGCCTGAGCGCGAGGGCCGCCTCGACGTCCTCGGTCGCGAGATCCGGCGCATCGACGTAGCGACAGGCGGTGGCGCGGAAGACATAGGCTTCCGCCCGCCTCGGATCGAGATCGACGGCGCGGTTGAGGTCGTCGATGGCCTCGAAGTAGTTGGCGGCGGCGGCGAGCGCGATCGCCCGGTCGATGAAGAGATCGGGGTCGTCTCTCCTCAGCCTGATCGCCTCGCCGAAGGCGGCGACGGCGCGCGGCAGGTCGCCGGCCAGGACCCAGACGTTACCGGCCTGGCCCAGCGCCTCGACCCGGAGCTGGGGATCGCGGGTCTCGATCGCGACCTGGACGAAGGCGTCGGCCGCATCGGCATAGCGATCGAGGCCGAGCAGCGCCGTCGCCAGGCAGTGTCGGGCCGGCGCTCCTCCTTTGAGAGCGATCATCCCAAGGGCCCGCTCCTCGCCATGCGCCGGGTTCGAGCGGGCGAGCGCCATGCAGGCACGGTAGGACTCCTCGCCGCCAATGATCTCGGAACGGGCGGGCGTCGACAGCAGGGCGAAGACCAGGAGGAACGCGATCACCCGTGCTAGATAGGTCGCGGGAGCCCATCCGTCCATGCCTCGCCTCTTCTGCTTCGGCCTCGGCTATTCAGCCCTAGCGCTCGCGCAAGCGCTCCGGCCGCGTGGCTGGACTGTCGCCGGCACTTGCCGATCGGACCGCACTCGGGCAGCCCTGGCCGCCGAGGGCATCGACGCACACCTTTTCGAGCGCGCCCGATCCCTCGTCGATCCGGCGGCGACCCTGGCCGGGACGACTCATCTCCTCTCGTCCGTGCCTCCCGACGAAGCCGGCGATCCCGTGCTGGACTGTTATGCGAAGGCGATCGCAGGGCTCGGCACGGAATGGATCGGCTACCTCTCGACCACCGGCGTCTACGGCGACCGTGCCGGCGGCTGGGTCGACGAGGCGAGCGACCTCCGGCCGGCCGGCGAGCGCGGGCGGCGCCGGGTCGCCGCCGAACGCGGCTGGCTCGATCTTTGGGAGCAGAGCGGACGGCCCGCGCACCTCTTCCGCCTCGCCGGCATCTACGGTCCCGGGCGCGGACCTTTCGAGCAGGTGCGGGCGGGCACCGCCAAGCAGGTGATCAAGCCGGGCCAGGTGTTCTCGCGCATCCACGTCCACGACATCGTGCAGGTGCTGGAGGCCTCGATGGCGCGACCGAACCCGGGGGCCATCTACAATGTCTGCGACGACGATCCGGCGCCGCCCCAGGACGTGATCGCCGAGGCGAGCCGCCTCCTCGGCCTGGCGCCGCCGCCCGAGATCCCGTTCGAGACGGCGGCGCTGTCGCCCATGGCGCGCAGCTTCTACGAGGAGTCGAAGCGCGTCAGCAACCGCCGGATCAAGGAGGAGCTAGGCGTGCGCCTGCGGTACCCGAGCTATCGCGAAGGACTCGCGGCCTTGGCGAGGAGCTGATCCAGCGCCCGCCCGAGGAGCGCCAGCTCCCGCTCTCCCGACAGCCGATGGTCGCCGCCGGGAACCAGCGTCACCGCGGTATCCGGTCCGTCGATGGCCCCGGCAAGGCGGAGCGAGAGATCGGCCGGAACCTCGGAATCCGCGGTCCCATGCAGCAGCCTCACCGGGAATCCGAAGGCGAGCCGGCGCGACAGGACCAGATGCCTCGCCGCCTCTTCAAGCGCGCGCCGGGCGATCGGATAGGGCTCCGCCCCGTAGGCCGAGGGTCGAAGCCAGACGCCGTCCCGCGCGAGCGCCGCCCGCGCGCCCGCCGAGAGGGACGGCTCGATCAGCTCGCGGGTGAAGTCGGGCGCCGCGGCGACGCCGACGAGGCCGGCGATCCGCTCCGGCCGCGACTCGGCGACCAGGGCTGCGATCCACGCCCCCATGCTGGAGCCGATGAGGATCTGCGGACCGGAGGTCAACCGATCGAGGACGGCGACCGCATCTTCCTTCCAACGCCCGACCGTCCCCTCGGCGAGACGCCCGGTCGATTCGCCATGACCGAAGGCATCGAAGCGGAGAAAGGCATGGCCTCGATCTCGACAACGCTCGGCGAGCCAGCTCGCCTTGATGCCGGTCATGGCGGAATTGAAGCCGCTTATGAAGATTATGCCGGGTCCGCTCCCGCCTAAGCGGCGGAACGCGATTTCGTGACCATCGGGGCGTGATAGTCTTTCGACCGACATGAGCGCCTGTCGCTCCCTCTCCGTGCCTGCTCCTAGACGATGACCGCACCCACCATCCTGCAAGTCCTTCCCGCGCTCGAGACCGGCGGCGTCGAGCGCGGCGCCGTCCAGATCGCCGGCGCCACCGTCCGCGCCGGCTGGCGCTCAGTGGTCGCCTCCGCCGGCGGGTCGTTGGTGCGGGAGCTCGACCGCAGCGGCGCCAGACATGTGCAGCTCCCGCTCGACACCAAGAACCCATTCGCCATCCGCGCCAACATCGACCGCCTGAGTCGCATTATCCAGGCCGAAGGTGTCGATCTCGTCCACGCACGGAGCCGAGCCCCGGCCTGGTCGGCCTGGAGCGCGGCGGGACGCGCCGGCATTCCTTTCGTCACCACCTTCCACGGAACCTATGGCGCCGGCAACGCGTTCAAGCGGCTCTACAACGCCGTGATGGCGAAGGGTGACCCGACCATCGCCACCTCCGAGTTCATCGCCCACCACATCGTCGAGAACTACAAGGTGCCGCCCGAGCGGCTTCGCCTGATCCCGCGCGGCGTCGACCTCGAGCGCTTCTCACCCGAGCGCGTGCAGCCGCACCGGATGCTGCAGCTGGTCAAGGACTGGCGGCTTCCCGACGGGGTGCCGGTGGTCCTGCTTCCAGGGCGGCTCACCCGCTGGAAGGGCCAGACAGTGCTGATCGAGGCGATGACGCTCTTGAAGCGCACCGACATCGTCTGCGTGCTCGCCGGCTCCGACCAGGGCCGCACCCACTATAGCCATGAGATCGAGCGCCTCGTATCCGGCCAAGGTCTTTCCGGCCGGGTCCGTATCGTCGGCGACTGCCAGGACATGCCTGCCGCCTACATGCTTGCCGACGTGGTGGTCTCGGCCTCGACCGAGCCCGAGGCCTTCGGCCGCGTCGCGGTCGAGGCCCAGGCCATGGGCCGACCGATCATCGCGACCGACCATGGCGGTTCGCGCGAGACCATTATTCCGGGCATGACCGGCTGGCTGGTGAAGCCGGGCGACGTGGGAGCGCTCGCGACCGCGCTGACCGACGCCGTCGACCTCACCACCGAGGCACGGCTGCGCCTCGCCGAGGCGGCGATCGGCCATGTGCGCGCGCACTTCGACCAGAAGGCCATGTGCGAGGCGACGCTGGAGGTCTACCGGGAGGTGCTGACGCGGGCGGACGACCGGCAGAACGCGGCGTGAAGATCCTGGCGATCCGCCACGGCGCACTCGGCGACGTGATCCAGGCGCTGGGGCCGTTCCAGGCGATCCGCCGTCACCATGCCGACGCCCATCTGGTAGCGCTTACCGGGATGCCCTTCGCCGAACTGCTTCGCGCGTCCGGCTGGTTCCAGGAGGTATGGGTCGACGGCCGGCCTCCGCTCTGGCGCCTCCCGGCTTGGATCGAGACGATCCGCCGGCTGCGGGCGGCTCGGTTCGACCGGGTCTACGACCTGCAGACCTCGACGCGCACCGCCTGGTACTTCCGGCTGATGGGATCGCCTTGGTGGTCGGGGGTCGCTGCCGGCTGCTCGCACCCTCATGACACCCCCGGGCGGATCGACATGCACTCCGTCGACCGTCAGACGGAGCAGCTCCGCATCGCCGGGATCGCCGCGGTGCCGCCGCCCGATCTCGCCTGGCTCGACGCCGATATCGGCCGCTTCGCGCTTCCCGACCGCTTCGCCCTCCTGGTTCCGGGCGGCTCCCGCCACCGCCCGGCCAAGCGCTGGCCCGCCTACCCGGCATTCGCCCGGGCGTTGAACAGCCGCGGTCTGATCCCGGTCGTCGCCGGCACGGGGGACGAGGCCGAGCTTGCCCGGTCAGTCGCCGCCGAGGTCCCCGGCACGGTCGACCTGACCGGCCGCACCTCGATCCTCGAGCTTGCCGCCATCGCCCGACGGGCCGCGCTCGCCATCGGCAACGACACCGGGCCGATGCATGTGACCGCCGCCGTCGGCTGTCCGTCCCTGGTCCTGTTCTCGGCCGAGAGCGACCCCGCACGCTGCGCGCCGCGGGGGGCCGTGGTCTATACGCTTCGCCGGCCCGACCTCGCCGATCTGCCGATGACGGAGGTGCTGAACGAGGCCACCCGGCTGGCCCGGCCTCAACATTCTGTTGACCCGTCGTGATCTCGAGTGGCGATCAATGGGATGCTTGCCATGAACCCCGCCGAGTACTTCGATGAGTTCGTGTCACCAGCCTATTGCGACTTCCAAGGAAGTCCGGTCAGCCGCCGACACGCTCTACAGGTCTGCATGCTCGCCCTTCACTTCGCCGATGCCGTCGCAGTCCATCGCGGCATCATGGTCAAAGAGGTCGTAACGGACTTCGGCTCGCGCTGCCCTGCTTTCCTCGTTGCAGAAGCATGTTGCCTCGCCGTCAAACACATCCGGATTCGCAAGGTGGCATACGAGGGTCAGGGCCTCAGCGATATCGGCACCGGCCCCGGTGCAGCATTTACCGACGGCGCGTATTTCGATGATGGGACGACGTTCTCCGACGTTGGCGATTCCGTGGTGTATGCGCCGGACGGCGGTCAACCTCACGACTTGGCATACGTTCTCGATCAGGTGGTTTCCTTCCTTGCGCGAGAGGCCAACGCATATCGGCACCTAACGCCTTGATGTTGCACGCGTACTGGACAAGCACCATCGTCGATGCCATGTTCCTCTCATGCTAACGCCGCGCCACAGCACTAGCGACGATGTAGCGGAAGGCGAGGCCCTGGCCGCCGCGATCGCCAAGGCTCGTGCTGATTCGCATAGCGTGACTCACGACGACATGCGGGCGTGGCTGATGAAGGTCGCCGCCGGCGACCTCGACGCACCGCCGCCGGTGGCTCGCCCCTTGTGAGCGTGACGTGGCGGGCGACGGCTCGCGACGATGTCGTCCGTATCATTGGTCACATTGCCGAGGAGAACCCCATCGCCGCTTGGCGCATGGCCCGCGAGCTTGTTCTTGCCGGCGACAGCTTAGGCGCCTTCCCCCATCGCGGTCGTCCTGGACTAGTCCCAGGCACCCGCGAGCTTCTCATCATCCAGCCCTACGTCGTCGTCTACGAGGTGAACGACGCCGACGATGTGACGATCCTTCGCGTTTGGCACGGCGCTCAAGACCGAGCCTAGCGGTTTTCGGATTCCATCGGATTTTATCGCGTCATCCGGCGTGCAAGCGATCTTCGGTGGCCTGTCGACTCCGCAAGTTTGCCTTTAGTGCCGCGGTGGCATCGGCCGGGTTGCGCAAAACCGCGGTTCTCTGATATGCATGCGGCCGATTTAGCCATGCGCGCCTATTTTCGCCCCCTCGCCGTTCTCACGGCCACGACCCGAACTATCCAGGCTTGCTCGGCCTGACAGAGCGCGTGTGCCTTCTTGGACCCTGCCTCCGAGCGGGCGGTCCACCCACCGAACCTACGTGACATTGCCATGCCCGCGATCACGCTCCCCGACGGCAGCGTCCGTCGCTACGACAATCCCGTTTCCGGCGCCGACATCGCCAAGTCGATCGGCGCCGGCCTCGCCAAGGCCGCGCTCGCCGTCAAGGTCGACGGCGAGCTGACCGACCTCGTCCGCCCGATCGACCGCGACGCCCGCATCGAGATCGTGACGTCCAAGAGCCCGGACGCCTTCGAGCTGCTCCGCCACGATGCCGCCCATGTGCTGGCCGAGGCGGCGAAGGAGCTCTATGGCGACCAGGTCCAGGTGACCTTCGGGCCGGCGATCGAGAACGGCTTCTACTACGACTTCCACCGTGAGGCGCCGTTCACGCCGGACGATCTGGCGAAGCTCGAAAAGCGCATGCACGAGATCGTCGACCGCGACGAGCCGATCACGCGCGACGTGTGGAGCCGCGACAAGGCGGTCGACTATTTCAAGTCGATCGGCGAGCGCTTCAAGGCCGAGCACATCGCCACGATCCCCGCCGACGAGGACATCTCGATCTACAGCCAGGGCAAGTTCACCGACCTTTGCACCGGGCCGCACCTGCCGTCGACGGGCAAGCTCGGCCATGCCTTCAAGCTGATGAAGCTGGCCGGGTCCTACTGGCGGGGCGACGCCAAGAACGCGCAGCTCCAGCGCGTCTACGGCACCGCCTGGCCGAGCGAGGACCAGCTCAAGGCCCACCTGCATCAGCTCGAGGAGGCGGAGAAGCGCGACCACCGCCGCATCGGCAAGGAGATGCAGCTCTTCCATCTTCAGGAAGAGGCGGTCGGCAGCGTCTTCTGGCACCCCAATGGCTGGGCGCTCTACCGGGTGCTCGAGCGCCACATGCGACGACGCCTGGAGGATGAAGGATATCTCGAGGTCAAGACGCCGCAGCTCCTCGACCGCGCGCTCTGGGAGAGGTCCGGCCACTGGGAGAAGTACCGCGAGCACATGTTCATCGCCCAGACCGAGGACGAGAAGATCCTGGCGCTGAAGCCGATGAATTGTCCGGGTCAGGTGCAGATCTTCCGCCAGGGTCTGAAGAGCTACCGCGATCTGCCGCTCCGGCTCGCCGAGTTCGGCTCCTGCCACCGCTACGAACCGTCGGGATCTATCCACGGCATCATGCGCGTGCGCGCGTTCACCCAGGACGACGGCCATATCTTCTGTACCGAAGACCAGATCACGGGCGAGTCCGTGCGCTTCTGCGCGTTCCTCCGGTCGATCTACAAGGACTTCGGCTTCGAGGACGTGGTCATCAAGTTCTCCGACCGACCGCCGGTCCGCGCCGGCAGCGATGAGATCTGGGACAAGGCCGAAAGCTCGCTCAAGGCCGCGATCGAGGCGACCGGCCTGCCCTATTCGATGAATCCGGGCGAGGGTGCCTTTTACGGACCGAAGCTCGAATTTGTGCTCCGGGACGCCATCGGTCGGGACTGGCAGTGCGGCACGCTCCAGGTCGATTTCGTGCTGCCCGAGCGTCTGGATGCGAGCTACATCGGCGAGGACGGCCAGAAGCACCGGCCGGTGATGTTGCACCGGGCGATCTTGGGCTCCTTCGAACGCTTCATCGGCGTGCTGATCGAGCACTATGCCGGCCGGTTCCCAATGTGGCTGGCACCGGTACAAGCGGTGGTGGCCACCGTCACTCAGGACGGCGATGCCTATGCGGCCGATGTGCTGACCGCGCTCAAGAAGGCCGGACTCCGCGCCGAAATCGACCTCCGCAACGAGAAGATCAACTACAAGGTCCGCGAGCATTCGCTGGCCAAGGTTCCGGCGCTCCTGGTCGTCGGCAAGAAAGAGGCCGAAGCGCGCACGGTGGCGCTCCGCCGGCTCGGCGGGAGCGCGCAAGAAGTCCTTGCGCTCGCGGATGTGGTCCATAGACTTAAGGAAGAAGCGGCCGCGCCGTCGAGCTGACGGTGCGGCTTCTGTCCAAATAAGCGAAGGAGAGCGTAGATAGCCCCACGACCCCCCCACGACGCGGCCCCGATCCGTGACGGACCCCGCGTCAACGACGATATCCGGGCGCTACGCGTCCGGTTGATCAACGAACGAGGCGACATGATCGGCGTCGTCAACCTCAACGACGCACTCCAGACCGCGCAGGACGCCGGCCTCGATCTGGTCGAGATCGCCCCGCAGGCCGAGCCGCCGGTCTGCAAGGTCCTCGACTACGGAAAATACAAATACGAGGAGCAGAAGAAAAAGAACGAGGCGCGCAAGAAGCAGCGCGTCATCGAGGTCAAGGAGGTCAAGCTGCGTCCAGGCATCGACGACCACGATTACGACGTCAAGATGCGCTCGATGGTCCGCTTCCTCGACGAAGGCGACAAGGTCAAGGTAACCATGCGCTTTCGCGGCCGCGAGATGGCGCACCAGGAGCTCGGCATGGAGGTCCTAATCCGAGTCAGGGGTGACCTCGAGGAGAAGTCGAAGGTCGAGCAGATGCCGCGGATGGAAGGCCGCCAGATGATCATGGTGCTGGCGCCGAAATAGGCGACAGCGCGACGACGCAGACATAGAGGAGGGCCCCGCCGACCGCCGGGGCCCTTCGCATTTCCGGCGTGAGCGCAATCACATCGTGCGAGAACGCACAAGGTGAGGTCGCGCACAGACCGGCCGTGGCCAACCAGAGAGAATGGGGCCGCCTGATCCGAGAGGAAGCAGTCCCGTGCAGCAGATCATTGCATCGTCGGTGCACCCTTCGATCGTCGCCTTGGCGCCCCAGCATCCGGCGGTCCGCCCGACCGTCGAAGCCGAGGCGCTGGATCTCGGTCGCCGCCTGCCGCGCCTCGGCCGGCTGTCGCGCGTTTCGGAGGGATCAATCGCGGCCGGCCCCAGCTTCCTAGCCCGAATTATTCATCGGGGCGCTGATATTGGGCTGGCGGATGTAGCGTAATCCGTTGATTTCGTGTAAGATTTTGGTGTCTAGACAAAGTCTTCCACGCCTCGCCGGAGTGCCACACCCGCCATGCAGGACGATAGCCTTCTG